>JBOGWU010000063.1:0-2525 GCA_050693935.1 Actinomycetota bacterium
ACTACCCGGTCACGTCAAGCGAGGAGCTGGCCGACTCATGGCGCCGAGTAAGTCTCGTTGCGGGAGGAGAGCGCTGGGGCGCGACGCTCATCGCGAGGCTCGGTCCTGCGGTCCGCAACGTAGAGCCTCCCGAGATGCTGAGCGCGGCGCGCCGCCTGGCCGCATCCATCGCCGCCCGCTACGCTTAGCCGGCGCGGAGCGGGGTGGGCTCGGCCGGACTGCAGGGCAAACGGGCTAAGTGATGCCCTCGGCGGCGCGGCGCAGTACGCGCGGGGTGCTCTGGCCGATCCGGCGGGGGAGCGAGAATGAGAAGGTGGAACCCTTGCCCCAAGTGGACTCAACCCAGATGCGTCCGTCGTGGATGCGTACGAGCTGGGCGCTCAGATAGAGGCCGACGCCCAGGCCACCGTGCTTGCGGGTTGAACCCCCGTCGATCTGGTGGAAGCGTTCGAAGATGTTCGGCACGTCGCTCGAGACCATGCCGACGCCGCGATCGACGACTTCGAAGATGAGGTCGTCCGCCTCCTCACGAACGTGAACGTGCACGGGCTCCGGCGCGTCCGAGTACTTCAGGGCATTGTCGAGCAGGTGCCTGAGCACCAGCGAGACCTTCGATTCGTCACAGACCCAACTCACCTTGCCGGGGACGTCGAGATGCACCTCGCGCTCGGGGTGATTCCTGAGCATCTCCTGGGTGACGTTCTCGACGAGCTCGCCAACCTCGATCTTCTCTACGCGCAGCGCGGCCTCTCGCGATTCGACCCGCGACACGTACAGCAGGTCCTCGATGATGTGCTCGAGCTGGTTCGCCTTGTTGTCGATGGTCACCAACACATCGGTCATCTGTTGGGGACTGGTGCGATCGACTCGCTTGATCAGCGTCCGCGCAAACCCCTTGATGATGGTCAGAGGTGTACGGAGCTCGTGTCCGATCATCGCGACGAAGTCGCGCTGCACCTTCGCGTTAAGCCTCTCGGTCGTGACATCGTCCATGACGAGAAGCCGGCCGGCCGGCGCCCCCACGAGCCGAACGTCCGTTACCCGCGCCTTGAAGGTGCGCGCCGGTACTCCTACCTCGATCTCGGTCTGGACGTCGCCATCGTCGGTCAGCAGTCGCTCGACGGACTCGTTGCCCAGCGTGCCCGCTATGGCAGTTCCCTCGGAGAAGCGGCCGGAGATGTGGAACAGCTCCTCGGCGGCCGGGTTCATGGCGACCAGACGCCGGCCGGCGTCGACCAGAACCATAGGGTTCAACACCCCGTCGATGATCGAGGACAGCTCGTGCTCCTTGCGCTTGAGAGCCTCGTGAAGCTCGGCCGAGCCCAGCGCGCTGATGCACTGCTGTTGGAAGAGGCGCAGAAGCTCGAGTCGTTCGTCCACGTCATCGACCACGCCGGTGGTCACCACCACGCCCTGCGTTCCCGCCTGCGTGGCCACCCCCAGCGCACAGCAGGAGTCGAAAACGACGGGTTCCAGCGAGGTCCTGGCCTCACCTACCTCGGATCGCCCCAGGAGGGCCCCGATCTCGTTCTTAGCGATCGAGCGGAAGACTCCCGTCGAGACGCCGCCCGAGTCTCTGTCAAACAGACAGACGAAGCCGGTCGCACCCCCCGTCAGACGCATCGCTCCGTCCAGGACCTGGTGAAGCAGATCGTCTACGTCCAGAACGCCCACCACTCCGCGCGATGCGCGCATGAGCGCCATCAAGTCAGAGGAGCGCTGCTCGGCCCCCTCGTGCAGGCGAGCTCGATGGATCACTCCCGCGGCCTGGTCCGCGAACATCTGCGCAACGCGCAGATCGTTGTCGGAAAGGCGGCCGCCCCGCTCACAGATGGCGATGCTCAACACCCCGATGGCGCGGCCACGAACCCTCAGCGGTACCACTGCGCTCGAGCTGATCCTCCGACGCTTTTCCGAGAAGTTCACGAATGCTTCGGCGTCCACGTCGCCCAGCAACAACGGACGGCCGGTGGCGAGAACACGCCCGGCTATGCCCTCGGCGCATCCGATCTTGTAACCGACCGGCACGTCGGGGAGGGCACCCACGGTTGCCGATAGGACGAGGTAATGACCGCTCTCGTCGACCAGCATTATCGAGCCCTGATCGACCCCCAAGAGGTCCACGACTGAGCGCAGCATGGCGTCGAGCACATCGGGTAACGCGGCGGCCGACGCCGCGACGTCACTGACGCGGATGGCGGCCTCGAGCGCCTGTGACAGACCTCCCTCACCGGAGGGCAGCTGACCCGATGCGCGCGCGCCGAAGATTCCCATGGCTTAGAAATCGGGACGTTTGGGCGTTCGCTTGAGCCGCCGGCTACTAATTGTGGTGCATCCCTAAACCCGGCTGAAGTGCGGCCGATAATCCCGACAAGAACGGTGAGACACGACCACGGAAAGGACCGAGGAGTGACGACGATCAAGGCGTGTTGCCCCGGATGTGGGGAGATCGACTTGGTGGCCGACGACATCCTCCTGCGAATCGGTGCAGTGCGGACCTCGAACACCTACGGGTTCTCCTGCCC
>JBOGWU010000064.1:0-18972 GCA_050693935.1 Actinomycetota bacterium
TCAGGGCCTCGCCTGGTCGTCGACGGTGATGATGAAGATAGACCTCGCAGGTCCCCACCAGCGGGGGCTCGCGATGGGGCTCAACGAATTCGCCGGCTACCTTGCGGTTGCCGTTTCGGCCGCGGCCTCGGGATGGCTGGCGTCACGCTATGGACTTCGACCCGAACCGATGTTCCTGGGATTGGCGATTGTGGGTCTGGGTCTCGGGCTTTCTGCCCTTTGGGTGCGAGAAACGACCCCGTACATGAAACTCGAGAACGGATCGGGATCGGGCCGGAGTTTCCTGGATGTGGCCGCGCTGGGGAGCTATCGACATCGTGGCCTCGCCGCAGTGTCGAGAACCGGCCTGGTCAACAACGCCAACGACGCTCTGGCCTGGGGACTCCTGCCTGTGCTTTTGGTCGGCCGGGGCCTCAGCTTCGTGCAGCTGGGGGCCGTGGCAAGCGTCTACCCCGCGGTCTGGGGTGTGGGGCAGCTGCTGACCGGTGCATTGAGTGACCGACTGGGAAGGCGGCTTCCCATCGCCGGGGGGATGTGGACGCAGGCCTTGGCCCTGCTTTGGTTCTGGGCCGGCGACGGATTTGCAGAAATGATTGGTGCGGCGGCGGTGCTGGGACTTGGGACGGCCCTCACCTATCCCGCGCTGCTAGCAGCCGTTGGTGACTTGGCAGCGCCCTCCTGGCGGGCCACCGCGGTCGGCGTGTACAGAACCTGGCGCGACGGCGGCTATGTCGTCGGGGCGATCGCGGCCGGCGTCCTCGCCGACCTCTTCGATACCCACACCGCATTGTTTGCAGTGGCGGGCGCAACCGGTCTGTCGGGCCTCGACGCGTGGGTCAACCTCGAGTCTTCAAGTGATGACTTGAAGACCCTAAGATAGAACCATGGCAAACCGAGCCTCGAAACAAGCGCTGTTCGACGAGTTCGCGCGCGTCGCTAAAGCTCTGGCGAGTGGGAGGCGTGCCGAGGTCGTCGATCTTCTTGCCAACGGCGAGCGCAGCGTCGAAAGCATCGCTTCCGAGATCGAGATGTCGGTCGCGAACGCCAGCCAACATCTCCAGGTACTGCGGCGCGCAGGCCTAGTTTCGTCGCGTCGGCAGGGGACCTCGATCTTCTATCGGCTCGCTTCGCCCGACGTGGTGAAGCTGTGGCGCTCCCTCCAGGGCGTCGCCAGCGACAGGATCGCCGAGGTCGAGCGACTGGGGCGGGCCTATACCGGCGACCTCAACGGTGTGGAGCTCTTGACGAAAGAGGAGCTTGCAAAGCGTATTCGCCGCAAGGACGACCTGTTGGTAGTCGATGTGCGGCCGAAGGAGGAGTACGTAGCGGGTCATGTCCCCGGTGCGGTGTCGATTCCCGTCGCCGAGCTGAGGCGGCGACTCAAGGAACTGCCGAAGAACAAGGAGATCGTGGCCTATTGTCGTGGCTCCTTCTGTGCCTTCGCGCCCGAAGCCGCCCGCTACCTAGACAAAAAGGGATTCCGCGTCTTCGTTCTGGACGCCGGTCTTCCCGATTGGGAGGCCGCAGGGTTGCCCGTTGAGGGCTAGTGCCGCGGTGTTCAAGTCCCTCAACTCATCTCAAGGTGGCGAGGGCGAGCCAATCGATCGGCCATAGCAAACCACGGTTGGCGAGGAGGTCTCTGACAGATGGCCGCAAGTAAGGATGAGCGAGAGACCCGCGCAGATTTCGCCGGGCGATACCAGACGCGCGCCTCCACGATCATCCTGGATCAAGTCGAGCGCGAGGTGATCGGTGAGGCTTGGGGAGCCAATGGGTTCACCACGGTGGCAGAGGCCGAAGAGCTTGGTCACCGTCTCGATCTCAGCACCGATAGCCGATTGTTAGACGTTGGCTCCGGGTGCGGCTGGCCGGGCCTATTCCTCGCCCGCCAAACTGGATGCGAAGTGGTGGTCACGGACCTGCCCACCGAAGGTCTGGAGATGGCCACCCGACGGGCGAAAGTGGAAGGAGTTAACTTCCTGGGTGCAGTGGCCTCCTCCGCGCGGCACTTTGCCTTCGCCAAGAGTTCGTTCGACGCCATCGTCCATGTGGACGTGCTTTGCTGACTGCGCCCTAAGCTCTCCGTGCTGAGAGCCTGCAGACGGCTCTTAAGGCCCGGCGGTCACATCGCGTTTACGACCATCGTGGTCGCAGCAGGCCTGTCCAAGTCGGATCACCTTCGCGCCGCAAGAATGGGCCCCCGCGCAGTTAGCAGCTCCCGCCCGTTGGGAGCTCTGATGAAGGCCGCGGGATTCAATGGGATCGAGGTCATCGACGTGACGAAGGACTTCGTCGATACCGCGCAATCTTGGTTCGACGCGTTTGCCGCACGTGAACGCGAGCTAAGACCCTTGTTCTGCGATCAATTCGACGACCGTCAGAAGGGGAGGCGGGACATGATCGTTGGCACCGACGAAGGCCTGCTGCAGCGACAACTCGTGAGCGCTAAAGCCCCCGCCGGCTAGATGGAGTGTTTCGCTAGGTGCGGAACCAGGAATCGAGGCCTTGCCGTCTTGCAAAACACAGCTTTCGCAGCGGCAGGTAAACCGACCAAGCTTTCTTTCATGTGTCCTACTTGCAAAGCGTTGCAGGTTTGAGATGGGAATCAACATTAGTCTGCGCAGCCATGTCTCATACGTCTACCTGTGAACTCGAGGGACCGCACTCGCACGCGACGCCGGACATCGACGCTCGGACGCGCAGTGGTCTGCGCGCGGTCGGCCTGTCGCTCGGCATCCTCGTCGCTACTGCGATCGCACAGGGCCTCGTCTTGCTCGCCAGCGGCAGCGTCGCCCTGCTCGCGGACCTGATCCATAACGTGGGCGACGCTCTGACCGCGCTTCCGGTGGGCATCGCGTTCCTGCTTCGGTCGGCTCGGGCTGAGAAGTACGCCGGATGGACGGTCGTCCTTGCCATTGCGGTCAGCATGATCGTCGCCGACGTAGCGGCCCTTGACAAGCTCATCAACTCAGAAACACCTGATCATCTTCTGGTGCTCGCGCTCGCCGGGATCATCGGAGTCGCGGGCAACGGAGTCGCTGCTGGCGTGCGAACTCGTGCTGGACGGACGCTTCACAGTTCCGCACTCATCGCCGACGGCCACCACGCCAAAGTTGATGCTCTGGTGAGTGGCGGCGTGGTGCTGACCTCCGTGCTGATTGGGGTCGGAGTCCCACTCGCCGATCCCATCGTTGCGCTATTGATCACCGCGATGATCGGGCACGTGCTAGTTGAGGCTTGGCACACCGTGTCGGGACGCGAGCAAGGCCATGCCCATTGACGACCTCAGTGCCCGACCAAGGGGGCAGTCGTTCCGGAACCCCTGATGTATGGACCCATCCTGGTCTCGCGGCACGGGAGCAGGCGAGATTAGGCGAGTAGAAGCGGAGGCTTAACTTGGAGATGACGACTCCATCTCCTGCTACCACACGGGCGGAACGGCGTGGTGGCGAACGGGCAACATCCAGCGAAAGTGGCGGAGCCCCGGCTGCCTGCACCAGCACTCGGGCATGCAGCCGCAATTCTTAGTGGAGCCAATCAGCGCGTTGATAGCAGCGACGCCCAACAGGATCGCTCCGAGTTCCGTTCCCGAATAGCGCAGTGAAGCGAGTCAGGGATGATCTACGTGCTCTGCACAGTCTTCTGGAGCGTGCTCGGCGGGCTGGGCCAGCGCGTAGGAGGTTGACGTCATAACGATCAACGCCACAAACCCCGCACATAAAGCGAGGACTTTCCGCCCGGCTCCTTTCCGACGGACTCCTGAACCTAGCCAGATACACGTGAACACCACGATGAGTGTCTCGAACAGGGTTGAGAGAACGTCTATGAAGCTCGCACTCTCGGCAAGGCCGGCGTCTGGGCCCAGAGGCAGTCCAGCGGAGCGAGAGACGAGCCAGATGATCACGACCAGAAGATTGCCCGCCGCTCCCGCGACTACAAGCCAACGGGTGGGGCGCGAGATCACGAACCAAGCCCATGCGATCTGAAGCCAGCCGATCACGGCGAAGAAGACGCCGAAGGGCGCGTACTCCTGAAAGTGTTCAGAAGTAACGCCAAAGTGAATAGCCGCAGCACCCATCGACAGAATCGCCGCCATTATCAAGAGAACCGGGCCCAGCTCCCACCCGGCTGCTGTTGAAGACCGGAAACTCCTGCTTGTTGGTTCCTGCTTCACAATTCCACCTCTTTCTCAGCGTGTGGGGCCGCGACTCCGAACCTCAGAGCGAGGACAGCAACTCCGCGAGTTCAGTCGGGGCCACGCTGCCCTCGTATTTCGCTGCGACTCGTCCATTTGAATCGGTTACGAACACCCAAGGCTCGGAGGGAAGCCCCCAAGCTGTGACCGCCGGGACCGGCTCGAGCTGCTCGGGAACCTGGTCGAGGTCGTAGGGCTCGACGTGTACGAAATCGACGCCCGGGAAATCGTTGGCGACCTCTTTGACTATCGACAATGTGGGTCCGCAGACCTGCGAGGTGCAGAACCTCGGCGTGGCGAAGACGATGACCGCCGGCTTCCCCCCTTCCAGTGCTTGGGCGATAGACAACTCGTAGAAGCTCGGGTCGGGATCGGAGTCGGTGGTTATCTTCGACAGGTCGGCGACGTCGGAGGCAGTGGGTGTATCCACCGCCGGTCCCTTCTCCCCTAACTGGGGCGTCGTTCCCTCTTTCTTCACCTCGAAGGCGGTGCGGACGCGGGCGTCGTACCCGCCGCCCTCGACGCCGATGATCGCTTCCCACTCACCCGGCCGGTCGAAGGTGGCCTCTCCGACCCACAGGCCTTGCACCGGCTTGATGGTCCACAGAAACGACATTGTGGTCTCGGCCGAGGGTTGCTGATCACCGGGCCTGATGAAAGCGACCTGCAACCGCGTCTTCGGTGACCTCACCGGGGCATCGTTGCTGTCAATGAGCCCGATCTGGAAACGGTTGTCGCCCACCACGATCTCCGAGGACGCGACCACGGGAAAGACGTCCTGGCCTGGCGTCGGTGCCCCTTTGCTCGTGGCCACCCGATCCTCGTCGTCGGGCGCCTCCGAACATGCGCCTAAGACGAGCGTCATCAACGCAGCCGCCCAAACGATCCGCCTCACTATTACTCCTCGCTCCTAGAGCTCATCCATTCGATGAGGATCTCGAGGTTGCTGACGAGCTCGTCTTCAGAGATCGCCCCCAAGATGACGGTTCCTTGCTGATCGCCGGTCTGTGCGCCCGATATGGCGCCCGCGAAGGTCCAGTGGTGATCGACGAAGAATGTCTCGGGTAGACCCTTGACCCCGAAGTCCTTGGTCAGGCTCTGCTCGAGATCGCGTACCTGCGGATAGGTGATACCGAACTCATCCACGAAGCGTTTGGCATCCTTCTGCGCGTCCTTGATGTTGACCCCCAAGAACATGACGCCCTGGTCCCGGTAGCTGCGCCACACGTTCTCCAGCAGCGGGGCCTCTTCCCGACAGGGGATGCACCACGACGCCCAGAAGTTGATGACTACGGGCTTGCCTCTCAGATCCTCGTCGCTGAGCACCCCGCTGCCGTCGAGCAGCGCCAGCTCGAAGCTTGGCGCGCGGTTGCCCGACACCGCCTGCGAACCGCTGCGGGCCAGCGCGATCCATAACACCGCGAGGAAGGCGACGGCGGGAATGAGCGCCAGCGAAACCCGCAACCACCTCGAGCGGCGCCGCCCGCCGGCTGTTGAAGCTGCCACGGGCTTGCTCATTTCGCCACCGAGTCCGAGGGTTCGTCACCCGACCTCTGCCACACCGCCACCGCGATGCCGGCCGCAACCACTCCTCCGGCGATGAGCAGCGTCGCCCGTCCCCCCGATGATCCCGCGGCCCTCTGGACCAGAGTCGCGAAACGAGTCATCAGCCCCACCAGAGGGTCGGTGCCGAGCGCTCGCGGCGGGGACCAAATCACGCGCGCCCAGTAATAGGTGAGGTAGGCGCCCGCGACCAACAGCAACCCGGAGGCGACCCGTTGCATGTGGGGCAGCAGGCCTTTGAGCCGGCGCGCCAGGCCATCCCGAGCCAGGGCCGCGCCCAGCGACAGCGCCATCAACATGGTCGCCATTCCGAAGCCGTAGGCCCCAAGCACGATCGTGCCCTCCACCACGCTTGCGGTGGCCAGCGACGCCCCCACCAGCGCCACGAAGATAGGAAGCGTGCAGCCCAGTGAGCAGACCGCATAGGCGGCACCGAACCACACCATGGTGGTCGGTCGTCTGCGGCGCTGCACCGAAGGCGGCCGCCGGGGGCTGAGATAGAGGGCTCGTCCCGCCAGGCCCGCAAGCGCCGCCACCACCATCAAGGCCCCGATGGCGAGCCCCGCCCACGGGATCGCGCCGGTGAGCTGGGTGACCCCGTAGGCGATGGGCACGCCCACCAGCGCGAACACCGCCAGGAAGCCGGCCGAGACCAGCAGACCCACCAGCAGGCCCTGCGCGGCTCGGGCCGGGGCGCGCGGCAGATCCTCCTCCTCCGCTCCCACGTAGAAGGACAAAAACGCCGGCAGCAGCGGGAACCCGCACGGGTTCACGCTCGCCAGCGCCCCGGCCACGAGAGCGAGCGCGAGGGGCAACTCCTAGCTCCTCACGGACGGGTCCAGGTGTCGCCGCCGTCGCGGCTCGCGTACAGCGATGCTTCGGGTGCTTCCAGCACCGCGGCGAACAGCAGCTGTGGATCGTGGGGGCTGAACTCGACTATCGACGCGCCCTGGGGAATCTCGAGTGGCTCCCACGACTGGCCCCCGTCGACGCTGGTGGCTGCGGATCCCTGGGTGGTGACGATCATGCGCTCGGTGTCGTTCTCGTCCCAGCTCACCCACATCGCGCCCGCCACGCCGCCGAGGGACTGCCAGCTACGGCCACCGTCGGTGCTCTCGGTGGCGCCACCATGCATGTCGGGCGCGAGGAGATGCTCGTCGTCAGAGGGATCGACCAGGATGCGACCCATGAACCCGCCCCCCACCTCTTCGCTGCCTGCCTCCCAGGACTGGCCGCCATCGGTCGACGCGAACGTCCCCACCCCGGCGAGCCCGGCGTAGATGACCTCGTCGCCGGCTCCCAGCGCGTGCACATCCGTGGAGGGCAAACCCTGGTTGCGGGGTTCGAAGTCTTCCTCGCCGTCGCTCGAGACGCTGATCCCCGGGTGGCCGCCCACCAGGATGGCGTCGTCGGTGAAGGCCCAGCCCATCGCGTCGGCCCCGTTGAGGCTCTCGACCACCTCCCAGGTCTGACCGCCATCGGTGGAGATCGAGACGCCCTGGTGGCTCCCGATGTAGAGGGTGTCTTGGTCGGTGGGGTCGACCACCAGCGAGTGGAGGTCACCTCCGACGACCGGGTTGGCCACCGCCACGCCGGGAGCCGGAATGTCAGCTTCGCCAGACCGCAGCGCGAACAGCACGATCGCGATCGTTGCCGGTACCGCTACCCAGAGTACCCACTTGTGCCGCGCGTACCAAGGCGCCGGCTGCTTCTTGCGTCCCGGTTTGCCTTTGGTCCAGGTCTTGCGCGCGCTGGGGCGCGTCCGGGTCTTAGACATCGAGCTTCTCGCTCCTGTCCGTAGACTCCCGCTCGGACCTCAAGCGGGATACTTCCTCCCGCAGCTGAGCGACCTCTTGCTGCGATGCACTTTCATCGCTCGCTTGGTTGTGTTTGCGGCCCAACAGCATCGGGACGCAGATGAGCAACATCATCGCCACGCATGCAAGAGCGGGAAGATAAGCAACTACCGATTCCAAGATGACCTCCTATGGGACTAGACGTCGCGCCTCGAATGGGCGCGCGAAGACGCCTAGACCAGGCGAGGAGGTCGGTAGATTGATCGAGAGAGTAGGAACCGGTGACGGGACTCGGTAGCCAGTCGGAAGCGAGTGCTGGACGAGAGCACGCTCAGGGCAAGGAGCGAGAGGATCCCGGCGCAGAGGCCCAGCGCGAAGGAAGACTTGGCGGCGGTGCAGGCGGGACAATCACCCATGTGGCCCATCCCCATCGGGAGGGCGACCAGAAGCAGCAACAGTATTAGTAGCACCACCAGCGCGACCTTCACATGGTCAGGTTACCGTCGTTGCGGCCTTAGCCAGAGACGCCGAGTCGCGAGAAGATATCAGGGCTAGAACCGGGAGGCTCGATGAGACAGGTGGCACGAGGACCAATATGTGGCTCTTCACGACCCTATGGGCAGCCTTCGTCCGGCACCCATGCTGAGGTCGACTGGACCCCTCTGACTCTGGCGCTGACGAACTTGCCGCGGCGATCGCAGAGCTCATGGTTAACGCCGCTTACTTCCATGGCCGCAAACGTCCGGCATCGGTGACGTGAGCTCGAATCCCCCCTCGCCCGAGGAGCTTGAGCGACGCAACGACAAGGTTCGTCGGTCCTGGGCCAAGCGGGCGGCTCAGTATGACAAGTCCATCGGTTTCTTCGAAAGGCGCGTGTTCGGCTCCGAGCATCGCGAGTGGGCCTGTTCCAGAGCCACCGGAAAAACGCTCGAGGTCGCGGTGGGCACGGGATTGAACCTGACTCACTATCCCGACGATGTCAGGCTGACCGGGATCGATCTGAGTCCGGAGATGCTCACGATCGCACGCGATAGGGCTGCGTCACTGGGACGAAAAGCGGACCTGAAGCGGGGCGATGCACACGAGCTGCCATTCGAGGACGCGAGCTTCGACACCGTGGTGTGCACCTATTCGTTGTGCAACATCCCAGATGCCAGCCGATCCGTCGGCGAGATGAAAAGGGTCGTCCGTCCCGATGGCAGGCTGGTCCTCGTCGACCACATCCGAAGCGCGGTCAAGCCGATCTTCTGGTTCCGGAAAGCGATCGAGTTCTTCACACGCCGACTCGAGGGTGAGCACATGACGAGGCGACCTCTCGAGCAAGTCGAGGCGGAAGGCTTCGAGATCCAGGAACGCGATCGGCTGCGTGCCGGAGTCATTGAGCGACTGGTCGCGACCAGCCGAACGGCTAATCGGACTATCGGTATCCGTCGATGATCCATTCGGCTCACCTGAACCGGCGTCCGCTGATTGCTTGGAGTTAGGAGATCGCATAGGGACCGGTGGTTCCGGTGATCCTCCCCCTGCCCTCGTCTTCAGAAAGCACGTAGGTGGGCCACTGAGCGCACCTCCCTCCGCACCAGAGGCTAGTGGCTACGTGGACCTGTCCGCTCTTACGCTCGATAGGGCCGAGGATGTCCTCGCGATCCAGCGGCGCCAAGAAGGTGGTGTCGATCTCCTCTAACGATCTCGTGGGTGATCTCGTCGCCCTCATGTTCGATGTCCAACACCCGCTGGACCCGCTCTTCGACTCGGTCGAGGTTCTTGAGTAGAGCTGGGAGTTCTCGGGCGCCTTCGTCGACCTTGGCGTCCATGGCTTCGAACAGGGCGAAGAAATCCTTGCCACCGCGCACGAGCTTGAGCCGCACGGGCGTCACCGCGCTGCGGGTACGAGTTCCTCCAACAGCGCTCGCACTCCGCGATCGATCTCGTCGCGGATGCTGCGGACCTGCTCGATCGGCTTGTTGGCCGGGTCCTCGAGCTCCCAGTCCAGATACCTCTTGCCGGGATAGACGGGACAGGCGTCGCCGCAGCCCATCGTGATCACGACATCTGCGGCGCGAACGACTTCGTCCGTCAAAGGCTTGGGGAACTCCTTGGAGAGGTCCAGCCCTATCTCCTCCATGGCCATGCCGTCGTTGGAGTGGATCTCACCCGCGGGGGTGCTGCCGGCCGAGCGGACATGGACGCTCCCGTCGGCGTGCTTGTCGAGCAGCGGTGCCGCCATCTGCGAACGGCCGGCATTGTGGACGCACACGAAAAGCACTTCGGGGACTTCCTTCGAGATGGCTCCCTCGTTCGTAGCGATCGCTTTAAGACGTTCTCGGGTGAAACGATCTGCGAATAGCGGCACGTAGGCCTGGATCCTCGCGCCTGCAAGCTGCAGGAAAGACTCCTCGAGCACCCGGTCGATGGTCTCGCGCGAGGCGATCCCCATGAACTCCGCGGCCAGCTTCTCCAGCATCCATTCATGCGACTGATCGTCCATGAGTAGCCTTCCGGTCGAGCGCTCCTCTCAGACTAGTGACCTGAGATGGACCGCATTTGAATTCCTCGGGTCCTAGCGTGAATTCCGCCAAAGCGACGCACCGAACCGCTTCGCTACCGATATATCGCCTCCCTGTGGGTTCATCGCCCAGCTAGACCTATGGCTCGAAACGCGACACCTGATGCACGTCCCAACCGACTCGCTCGCTCTCCTGTTCCTTGAGTCTCATTGACTCGCTCGCGTCCAGGTCCCCACGTGATGCCGGGCGCACAACACCTCTGCTGACCTGCAATCTCCATGCGCGTTGGTCCGGAGCGCCCTGAGGGGAAGCGTCGCCGTGGCGAATACTCGGGTGGGGGCCATGGCTCCAAGGCATTGACCACCGATTTGTCTGCAGGCTTGACCTTGGAGTCCACTCCAAGCTTTAGCTTGACCCCATGGCTCTCAACGTGTCCGACATCGCAAGGCAGTCGGGTGTGTCCCCCGATGCCGTCCGTTTCTACGAGAAGGAGGGGCTGCTGCCCCCGCTCCCCGCTCGCCCTCGGGCTACCGGCAGTACGACTCGACTTCCGCCGATCGGATCCGCTTCATCAAGGGAGCCCAAGAGATGGGACTCAAGCTCGCCGAGATCGGCGAGCTGCTGGAGATCCAGGACCGTGGAGCCTGTCCCTGTGGGCACACGAAGACGCTCGTCGAGCGTCGCATCGCGGAGATCGACGCAGAGATGACCCGACTGTCCCTGCTTCGAAACGAGCTGGCCGCGATGGCCGAGCTGGAATGCCCTGCGACCACGGAGAGTGAGCTGTGGCCGTGTCAGGTCGAGTTCGTGAGGAGAGGAGGTGACTCATGACGGTTTGTGATTGCGGCCCCGATTGCCCTTGCTGCGACGACGACGACTGGTGCTAGAGGAGCGTCTCTTTCTGACTAGGCGCGCTGGGCCTTGAATGCACGCAGCCGGAGCGAGTTGCTGACCACGAACACGCTTGAGAAGGCCATGGCCGCGCCGGCGAACAAGGGATTCAGGAGCCCGAGCATTGCGACCGGGATGAGGATGACGTTGTAAGCGAAGGCCCAAAAGAGATTGCCCTTGATGGTTGCCAACGTCTTGCGAGAGAGATGGATCGCGTCGGCCGCTGCGCGCAGGTCACCCGAGACCAGGGTTAGGTCGGAGGCCTCGATGGCTACGTCGGTGCCCGTCCCGATGGCCAGGCCGAGGTCGGCCTGTGCGAGCGCCGGCGCGTCGTTGACGCCGTCACCCACCATCGCCACAACGCGGCCCTCGTCCTGCAAGCGGCGAACGACATCGACCTTCTGGGCGGGCAGCACCTCTGCGATGACCTCGTCGATGCCGACTTGATCGGCGACTGCCTCGGCGGTGGCCTCGTTATCGCCGGTGAGCAGCACCGGACGCAAGCCGAGAGCTTTGAGGCGGCCGATCGCCTCGGCGCTGGTGTGCTTGACGGTGTCGGCCACCACGAACAGCGCGCGGGCCTCGCCATCCCATGCAGCCGCGATCGCCGTCTGTCCCTGTTGTTGGGCGTAGTTGCGAGCTGACTCGAGTTCATCTGGCAGATGGATCTTCCTGTCGGCCAGCAGCGAGGGGCGCCCGACGATCACGTCGCGGCCCTCGACGACGCCCTCGACGCCTAGTCCTTCGCGGTTGGTGAAACCCTCGACCCTGGGGAGTGCCCCTTCGGCCTGCGCGGCGGCGACAATCGCTTGCGCTATCGGATGTTCGGAGGCGAGCTCCAGCGCGCCTACCAACCTCAAGGCCTCGGCCCGATCGGCGTCGTCAGCCACCGCCACGTCGATGAGCTCCATCTCACCTGCGGTGACGGTCCCCGTCTTGTCGAGCACCACGGTGTCGATTCGGCGGGTCGACTCGAGCACTTCGGGACCCTTGATCAGAATGCCGAGCTGAGCGCCTCGGCCGGTGCCGACCAATAGCGCGGTGGGCGTGGCCAGACCCAGCGCGCAGGGGCAGGCGATGATCAGCACCGAAACCGCGGTCGCGAAGGCGAACGCCGCGCCGGTACCGTCGCCGAGCCAGAAACCCAGCGTGGCGACGGCCAGCACGATGACGACCGGCACGAAAATACCGGAGATGCGGTCGGCCAGCCGCTGGACCGGCGCTTTACCCGTCTGTGCCTCGGTGACCAAGCGCCCGATCTGTGCAAGGGCGGTGTCGGTCCCCACCCGAGTCGCCTCGACGACCAGCCGACCACCCGCGTTGACGCTCGCACCGACGACGTCGTCTCCCGGTCGCTTCTCGACGGGTACCGACTCGCCGGTAAGCAGCGACTGGTCGACTGCGGAGGTTCCCTCGGCAACCACGCCGTCGGTCGCCACCTTCTCGCCCGGACGAACAACGAATCTGTCGCCGACCTGAAGTTGGTCGACCGGCACGCGCTGCTCGGTGCCGGCGGCGTCGATGATGGCCACGTCTTTGGAGCCAAGCTCGAGCAAGGCCTCTAGGGCAGCTCCGGCACGCCGCTTGGCGCGGGCTTCGAAGTAGCGCCCGGCGAGGATCAAGGTGATCACTGCGCCCGCCACCTCGAGGTAGATGTGCTCCGTTCCCGCGCCGCGGTCGAGCACGAACTGCATGGGCATCTCCATCCCCGGAGTCCCGGCGCCGAGCAAGAACAGCGCCACCACCGACCAGCCCCATGCGGCGAGCGTCCCGACGCTGATCAGCGTGTCCATGGTCGCGGTGCCGTGCTTGAGGTTCTGCCACGCGGCGCGGTGGAAGGGCCAGCCGGCCCAGAAGACCACGGGGGTGGCCAGGTTCAGCGACAACCATTGCCAGAACTCGAACTGCAGCGCCGGAACCATGGACAGCAGCAGCACGGGCAGCGACAGCACGGCGGCCCCGATCAAGCGTGTACGCAGGTCGCGCACCTGCCGGTCGGCGTTCTCTTCAGCGGACGGGCCGCCCGATTCAGCACCGGGAAGTTTGGCGCGGTAGCCGGCGGCCTCGACCGCGCCGAGTAGGTCGTCGGTGCTGACCTTGCCTGCGTCGAAGGTGACCGCGGCCCGCTCGGTTGCGTAGTTGACCGTCGCCTGGACGCCTTCGACCTTGTTGAGCTTGCGCTCGATCCGGTTGGCGCACGACGAGCACGTCATGCCCTCGACCGGCAGCTCGAGCCGCTGGGTGCGGGACTCGTCGATGCTCATCGCGGCACTTCCATCGTGTAGGCGACCGTGCGAATCTCGCCGTCGGTCTTGAACTGCAGGAATAGGCGGTAGCTCCCCGCGCTCGGGAAGGTCGCGGCGAACGAGACCTCGTGGGCGTCGGTCGTCGCGTCATCACCCTGCTCGTTGTCGTGGCCGTCGTCGTGGCCACCGTCTTCGGCCGACGACGCGCCATGCTCGCCTCTGCCGATTGGATGAACATGGAGATAGGCGAGGTCGCCCTCCCGCAGCGCCACGAGGTGGCCCTTGGCTCCGAGGTAATCCTCGAGGTTCTCGGCAGGTTGCCCGTCGCGGGTCACGGCGAAGGTCAACGCACTCTCGCTCCCTGCATTGGCTCCGTCGGCGCGCAGTTCGACGTCGTAGCCGCCGTCGGAATCGCTGGTTGCAGGCTCGGGCAATGACTCGGGCCGGAAATCGCCCGGCACGAACAGATCGGTGGCCAGGGTCCGGCCGGTCCCGTCGATCGTGAAGTCCGCGTAGGCGCGGTACACGCCTGGCTCCGGCAGCGTTAGCTGCGCCGACCAAGTGCCGTCGGCCCCCTTGCGTGGGTGCAAGTGTTGGTAGACCGCGGTGTCGCGTCGGACCACGATGAGATGCAGCTCGCGCTCGTGCTCGGGCTCGTACTCGTCGCGAACCGTCCGTCCCCGCTCGTCGGCGATGGTGAAGGAGAAGGGGGTTGGCTCTCCGGGCTCGAAGAAGGTGCGTTGTGGCTCAAAGGTGTAGCCACCCTGGCTGACAGCAAGGCCACCGGCTGCGGTCCCGGCGCCGCCGTGTCCGGCTTGGCCGCTCGCGTGCTCGGACTCGGCTGCGGCGCCATGACCGATCTGTCCGTGGCTGTCGTCGTTGCTGGAGTGGGAGGACATTGCGGTCTCCTGGGGGTCGGTTGGGTCGAGCGTCGCGCCGGCCAGCGCGGCGCCGCCGAAGGCGAGGCCCAACACCAGCGCGAACGCGGTCAGCTTGGCGGGGGCGTTCATCGCGTCGCGCTCGAAGGGCCAGCTCGCTCCTGCAAGTTGAATCGCACAGAGACGATCACGAGGTCAGTCGATAGCCGGCCTCGGCGACGGCGGCACGGACGGCCTCGTCGTCGACGTCCTCGCCGGCGACGACGACCCTGCCGGTGTTGTGGTCGGCCTGCACGGACGTGACGCCCTTGACTTCCTCGACCTCCTCGCGCACCGACAGCTCGCAGTGACCGCAGGTCATGCCATCGACCGTGTAGGTCTTCTCGGTTGCCGTGCTCATGGATGTGGCTCCTTTCTTATGGAGGTGTAGGTGCTTACTACGCGGCGACGGGGCGTGGCTCGGGGGTCGGCTCGGCGTCCACCGCGGCTCGTCCCAGCTGCAGGCGGCGCAGCAGTTGGGCGTTGAGCGCGACCACGATCGTCGACACACTCATCAGGACCGCTGCGGCCGCCGGGGCAAGGCTGACTCCGGCCCACGCCAGAACTCCGGCGGCCAGGGGAATTGCAAAGAGGTTGTATCCCGTCGCCCAGACGAGGTTCTGCACCATCTTGCGGTAACTCGCTCGCGACAGGCGGATGACGTCGATGACGGCACGAGGGTCGTCGGATGCAAGCACCACTCCGGCCGACTCGATAGCCACGTCGGTGCCGGCGCCGATGGCGACTCCCACGTCCGCCCGAGCCAACGCGGGAGCGTCGTTGACTCCGTCGCCGACCATCGCAACCTTGAGCCCTCGCTCTTGCAGATCGACCACCGCGGAGTCCTTGTCCTCGGGCAGCACCTCCGCATAGACCTCATCGATGCCAAGCTCGGCCGCGACCGCGTCGGCCACCTGCTGAGCGTCACCGGTGATCATGGCAACCTTGAGGCCGATGGCGTGGAGCTCGTCCACAGCCAGCTTCGACTCGGGGCGCACGGCATCCTCTAGCTCGAGCGCGCCGATCACGTTGGATTCTTTGACGACATAGAGGATGACGCCGCCG
Organism: Actinomycetota bacterium; assembly: GCA_050693935.1. Taxonomy (GTDB): domain Bacteria; phylum Actinomycetota; class CADDZG01; order CADDZG01; family WHSQ01; genus WHSV01. The sequence continues at coordinate 15,181 of JBOGWU010000064.1, forward strand.
CGCTGCTTCCAGGCCGCGGTCTTGTTCTGAAGTTCCCGAGGAACATCGAGCGACCGCTCCCGCAGGAGGCCGGGGCCGCCCACTGCAACAGAGCTGCCACCGACGGTTGCTTCGACTCCCCGCCCGGTCATGGACCTAAAGTCCGTTGCCGTCGGAACGTCCCCTCGAGTGCGGGCCGCGGCGACGATCGCTCGTGCCAGCGGATGCTCGCTGTCGGCCTCCACGGCTCCGGCTACGGCGAGAAGACCGTTTTCGTCACCATCGGTGGCCGCGACGTCGGTAACGGCGTGCTTGCCAGTCGTCAGCGTGCCGGTCTTGTCGAACAGCACCACATCGACCTTGCGCATTCGCTCCAGTGAGAGTCGGTCCTTAACGAGGATGCCGTTACGGGCAGACAGCGCTGTCGAGATCGCGATAACAAGGGGGATCGCCAGGCCCAGCGCGTGGGGACAGGCGATGACCAGCACGGTCACGGTCCGCTCGACCGCATTGGCCGGCTCACCGATTAGCGCCCATATAACGAAGGTGATGATGCCCGCAGACGTGGCGACGTAGAACAGGAGTGCCGCGGCGCGATCCGCCAGAGCCTGGGCTCGGGACTTGGATTGCTGCGCCTGCTCGACCAGGCGTCTGATTCCCGCGAGCGCCGTATTCTCGCCGATGGCGTCGACTTCTATTCGGATCGCCGAGTCGGTGGCAACGGTCCCGGCGACGACGCGATCTCCCGAGGACTTCGACACCGGCCGAGACTCACCTGTGATCATCGACTCGTCGAACTCGGCGGCGCCCTGGACGATGACCCCGTCGGCGGGGACGCGAGAACCGGAGCGCACCAGCACCACGTCGCCCTCTCGAAGATCGTCGATGGCGACCGTTTCGGTTGCGTCACCCACGACGCGTTCGGCTTCATCCGGGAGTAGCTCGGCCAGAGCCTCGAGTGCGCCGCTCGCCTGGCCGATCGCCTTCATCTCCTGCCAATGTCCGAGCAGCATGATCGCGATCAGGGCTGCGAGCTCCCACCAGAAGTCGAGATCGACGGCCCCCAGCTCGGTTGCCCAACTCGCGATAAAGGCGACTGAGATCGCCAGTCCAATCAGCAGCATCATTGCCGGCTGCCGAGATCTGATCTCGTCGACAGCTCCGGTTAGGAACGGCGCGCCTCCGTAGATGAAGATGACCGTTCCGAGTATGGGAGCGATCCACTCGCTGCCGGGGAAAGTGGGAGCCGAATAGTCGAGAAGCATCTGGAACATGTCGCTGAAGTAGACGACGGGAACCGTGAGGGCGAGGGTCAGCCAGAACTTGCTCCGGAACATCTCCGCGTGGTCCGCATGCCCACCGTGTCCTGAGTGCGAGTCGCGGTCGCCATGACCTCGCTCGGACGTCTCCGTCTCGTGAACGTCGTGATGCGCGGTCTTGCTCTGGGTTAGAGAAGCGGTGTGGCTCTTATCGTCCTCCGTGTGCGACCGCATCAATGTGCTCCTCTCTCATCCGAAGTTCCAGTTTGGGCCGTATACCCCCCCAGGGTATCTGTCAAACAGGGGACGAGGAGCTGGCTCCCTTTCCTTGCCAGAAGACGCAGTGCGAGGGTCGGCTAGGACTTGACCAGACGAGCGATTGCGGCGGTTGCTTCGGTCACCATGTCCGCGCCCTTCTTGGTGTTCTTGCCGTCCTCCACGACGCAGTGACGGATATGATCGTCCAACAGCCCCAGGGCCACCTGCTTGAGAGCGCTGTTGACTGCAGAGATCTGGGTGAGGATGTCTATGCAGTACTTGTCTTCCTCGACCATTCGCTGCAGGCCTCGGACCTGGCCTTCGACGCGACGCAGGCGCGCCAGGTACGCATCCTTGCCGTCGTAGTAACCGCGCATGTGAGGCTCCTTTTGTAGATACGATACCCCCCGATGGTATCAGAGATAGGAATACATGCCTAGCCGTGCTCCGTCTCGTCCGGGGAGCACTTAACCCATGCTGCGAGGGTGTGGCATGGCTAGCGTCACATTGTCGCCTGCAGTAGCTGCGATCCTGATGCCTTTGTCGACAATAGTGGTCGCCGCCGACGCGCACAGCTGCTTTGCTGTCTCGACCTAAGTCCTCGGATTTCGACCTAGCTATGCTCTGGACGCGGTGCGCTGCTCTGCTTGCGCCACCCGTAGCGAGTCATCCCTGGTGGCTTGTAGATATTCAGCACCTGGACCACCAGAAGCACGACGAGGCCGATCGCAGGGTGTTCGAGGTCGCCGCCAAGCGCGTCCAGAGCGGACCCTTCTGCCTGTTGGGCGACCTCTGCCGTCTTGGTGACGGTCGGCATGTGCAAGAGCAAGACGACAGTCGCAAAGACCGTTAGTACGAACGAGATCACAACCCAGTAGTAGCCGAACAAGCCCCACTTGGTGCCGAGGGCCATCACGAGCCCGGTCAGCAGCGACAAGAGGGCAAGCGGGACGGTCACGTACCAGCCGATGATCTCCATCGCCGTCCACGCGGCTCGCACGTTCATTACCTCCTCGCTCGTCACGGCCGCGACGCCGAGAGCGAGGTAAGCGACGAGGGTGCCGATCCATCCCACCGAGAAGGTGAGGTGAGCCGCAAGCGCGAACTTACGGATGCCGGGACCCATGGTCATGGCCACCGTAGTCGCCGCTTAGGTGCTGTGCCTAGCGGGCGCAGTATGGCCCACGCGGCTGTCACTCCCCGGCAGGTGACGACCTGGTCCGTGATTCCCGCCGGCGATGGCCATTACCACCACCACCCCCACGACAACGACTGCGATTATCAGAGACACCTTCACCCAGCGTGGCCTGGGCGGTGGCGCTGCGTCAGGTGGGCGTGCGGGATCGGCCATGTCGGAGTCCTCACTCCTCTCCTTCCGGGGGGCAATACTTTACGAGACATAGTGTCTCTCTCAAATCATATCGTCCTATGAGCGACGTTACGTATACTCGGATAGTGCCGAAGCTTTGGAACCAAACCATCCAGGACCACCGCCGCGAGGTGCGTGAGGCGATAGTCGACACCACCCAGACGCTCGTCATCGACCAAGGACTGCTGTCCGTGACTATGTCCCAGATCGCGGAGACGACCGGAATCGGTCGAGCAACCCTCTACAAGTACTTCCCGGACGTCGAAGGGATCCTGCGCGCATGGCACGAACGACAGATCAACGAGCATCTCGGATTTCTCGCCGAAGTGCGAGATCGTTCTGGCGGCCCCCTCGAGCGACTTGCTGCCGTATTAGAGGCCTACGCCTTTATCTCCCACGAGTCGCGCAGGCATCAAGACACCGAGCTAGCCGCACTGCTGCATCGAGACGATCAGGTCATCCGAGCGGAGCATCACCTTCGCGACATGGTGCGAGATCTCCTGGCTGCCGCCGCCGAGGCCGGCGAGGTGCGGGACGACATCGCCGCGGCCGAGCTCGCCAGCTACTGCCTGCACGCCCTCACGGCCGCGAGCAGCCTCCCGTCCAAGGCTGCCGTCCGCCGTCTCGTTGAAATCACGCTGGTCGGCCTCCGCCCACCTCGGTAACGATCCTGCACTTGCCTAAAGGCTATCCGCCGGGGGAGCGCTGTGCTCCCCTCTTCGATGCGATCCAGGAGCCACGATTAGCACAAACTTCTGGGCAACAGGGTGTGGAGCCGGGATGGTGTGATTCCACCGGATCCGTCTGGATATTCGTCGTCGGCGCGTGGTTCAAGCTGTTTGGGCACTGGTGAGCGGCACCTGCCAGATCAGGGCATGCGCCTGTGATCCGTGAGGTCCGCGCCGCCCATGCCGTCCATGGAGCCGT
>JBOGWU010000065.1:0-2584 GCA_050693935.1 Actinomycetota bacterium
CACTCCTTACGAGGATCGATACCCTGGCGGCATGCTTGGCGAGATGGATGGCAGCTTGTCCGGCTGAGTTGCCTCCCCCCACGACGAAGACCTGTCGTTGGTGGAGCGCCTGCGCTTCCGACGCCGCCGCGCCGTAGAAGACACCGGTCCCCACGAGTTCCTCCAGCGCAGGCACGCCGAGGCGCCGATAGGAGATCCCGATAGCGAGAACGATGGCCTTGGTCCACGCCTCATCTCCGTCGGACAGCCCGACCATGAATCCACCTTCGTGTCGGCGGATGGTGGTCGTCGCTTGAGTCATCAAGAAGGTCGTTCCGAAAACCCACGCTTGTTGGTAAGCCTGGGCGGCCAACTCAGAGCCGCTAATTCCGCGCGCGAATCCGAGATAGTTGCGTATCAAGGAGCTGCTGCCGGCCTGTCCACCTACCGCCCCTCTCTCCACCACCAGAGTCCGGATTCCCTCCGAGGCCCCGTACACCGCGGCCGCCAGACCGGCAGGACCGGATCCGATGACCGCGACGTCGAATCTCTTGTCGGAATCCAGGCGAGTGCGCAACCCACACGCGTCGGCGATCTCCGTGTTCGACGGGTCGACGAGGACCTTCCCGTTCCGCACGATGGCGACGGGAAGGGTGTCCGCGCTTGCGTTCGCCTGGCTGATGAGCGCGCGCCCCTCCGGCGAATCCACCGGGTGAAAGGAATGCTCGACCCGGTGGCGAGACAGCAGGTCACGAATCTCGTACGAGCGGCGACCTCCCACTCTCCCAACGATGGTGATGCGGGCGGGACCGTGCGGCCGGGTGCGGGCCCATTCGTGTAAGAACGAGGTCACAGTTCGATGAAAGAACTCGTCGGGGGATTGCCAGGGTTTCAGAACGTAGTAGTCGATCAACCCGAGAGTCATGGCTTCGACTATCTCCTCCGTGGCTTCCTCCTCGCCCCAGGCACCCCAGGGCACAAGCAAGCCGCGCTTGATCCCCGCGTCGAGGGCCTTCGCCGCAGCGAGCAGCTCGACACCCGTAGGCGCCTTCATCGATCGGTCGGCGAGAACGAGGGCGATGGCTCGTCCGGCTTCCAGGAGCTCTTCCAGCAGGCTCATCGCGTCGCCGGGAGAGCTCAGGCAGCGGACCTCGTAATGGCCCTCATAGCGAGAGGCGAGCTCATCTCGGACCCTTTTCAGCTCGGCAGTATCGTCGTCGACCGCGAGGATTATCGGCCTCGAGGCCCCAGAATCTTGCTTTGTCATATCCATCCACCTCTCGGCCGGCTCGAAGAATCTACTCGTCGGCGCTGGGATCCTTCCGAGCGTAGGCAACGGCCTCACCGACGGACATACGGCGGCCCTCTTCCCAGATCGTCTCGATTTCGGACGGTGACAGAAACTCTGCCACCGACTGTTTTGGGTCATCCAGATCGAGCAGCGGAGGAGGAGCCCCTCCGCCGTATTCGAAGCGAAGATGGGACGCCGCGGCCGCCAGCTTGAGACCTCGAGCGTGACGGCCCATCGCAATCTCGACGTCGGCGAGAAGCTCGAGCAGCGAAGACAGTGTAGAGACGTCCCTTTGCGACTGGCCGTCTTCCAGGCTCTCGAGCAGAAGCCGGTGAGCGCCCTCAAAATTGCCGCTAAGGCGTTCCACCTGATGTTGAACGAACTGACCCAGCGACCTTCCGAACCAGTTGTGATGACGCTCGAAGGTCTCGAGGGCCTCGCCGCCGACGCGACGCGCCTCGTCGAGTTTTCGTTGTTGGACGTACGACATCGCAATGCCCCACTTGGCGAACGCCTGATGGAGCTCGTCGTCGAGCTCTCCGTACGCCGACAGGCTCTGCTCGTGCAGGCTGAGGGCCCTCTGCGCGTCGCGCTCGATCAGTGAGAGGAAGCCCAGATTGTAGAGCGCCTCCGCAACCCCACGCCGGTCGCCGGCGGAGCGAAAGAGTTCGAACGCCTCGGCGTAGTGGCCCCGAGCGCTCTCGTAATCGTTTTGCCAGTAGCTAAGGCTGCCGACCGCATTGAGAGCCGCCGCTCTGGCGGCCGGATTCGCGGCGGCTTCGGGTAGCGCCAGCAGCTCCGTCAGCCACATGCTGCCCTCTGCCAGGTAGGCGGCGATCTGCCAGAAGCGCCACAGGTGGGTCGCCAGCGTAAGACCCTCGGTCGCCTCGCCGGTTTCGATTCGGTGACGTAATACGGCGCGCAGGTTGTCGTGGTCGACCTCCAGGCGCGCCGCCCAATCCTGGTTGTCGTCGAGGATCTCGGGCGCGGCCGAGCAGGCGAGGTCGCCGAAGTAAGAGGCCTGCCGGTGCTGGAGCTCTTCGAGCTCTGCTCCCTCGGCCAGAGTCTGAAGCGCGAACTCCTGAATGGTCTTGAGCATTCGAAAGCGCGTATGACTCTCGTCCGGATGGGATGCGCGGACGAGACTATTGCTCACCAACGCCTCCAGTCCGTCGATGACGTCGACCGCGAGCTCCCGGTTCGGGTCGCAGATCGCTTCTGCAGATTCGAGCGTCCAGCCACCTCGGAAGATCCCCAGTCGTCTGAACAGCGTTTGGTGACCCTCGTCCAGAAGGCGATAGCTCCAGCCGATGG
>JBOGWU010000066.1:0-25962 GCA_050693935.1 Actinomycetota bacterium
GGGGCTCCCCTCCCATTGCACGTTCACGCCGCCCACCCAGGCGGAGGTTCTTTCACTCAACGAGGCCCAGGGGGAATCCGCTCGGCCAACCCGGTAGGCGGAATCGGCGGTGGCGCGCGTCTCGGGACGCCATCCGACGTCTTCTGGGCTGATGCATAGCCTCAGGACGTCGCGGACGAAGCAGACCGGCTCGTTGTTGAGGGTCTGCGCCCTTTTCGCAAGCTCGTCCTGCAACTCGGCAAACGCCAGCCCGCCAACGTTGTGTCCGGCAACCGTCACACCGTGATGAACTCGTCCGGCACTGATACCGAACTCGACGATGAGAAGAAAGATCAGTCCTCCCAAGACGGCTCCGGCTATCAGGAGGGTCTTCGTCGAGGTAGTCACGCGGCGTTGGACGGAGGACTGGGCAACCTGCATGCGCTGAAAGGCTACATCCGTTCTCTTATCAAGCGCCATGAATCCTGGAACCCCCACACCGTGACGTTGACGAACGCCTCGAAGACGATTCTTGGACTCATCTTGGAGTCGCCACCCGCTCTTTCGACGAAGGAGATGGGGACCTCGGTCACGCGTCGGCCCGCCCTCACGAATCGCCGAGTCATCTCTATCTGAAATCCGTAACCCTCCGAGCGGACGGTAGAGATGTCGAGCGCCTGAACGGTCTCGGTGCGAAAAGCCCGGAAGCCAGAGGTTGCATCCTTCACCCCGAGACGAAGCCAGAGTCTCACGTAGACATTGGCGTAGCGAGAGAGCAGACGACGGGTGAACCCCCAGTTAGCAACTCTTCCTCCCGGCACGTAGCGCGAGCCGATAACCAGATCCGCTTCCTTTAAGGCTGCCAGGAGGCGTGGGATCTGTGTGGGGTCATGACTTTGATCTGCATCCATCTCGCACAGGATTTCGTAACCTCGATCGGCCCCCCAACCGAAGCCCGCGATGTAGGCCGAGCCCAGGCCCATCTTGTGGGGCCGGACCAGGAGATGGACGCGCTCATTCGAGGCCACCATCTCGCCCACGTCGACCCGGGTTCCGTCTGGCGACGAGTCGTCCACGACCAGGACATCTGCCTCAGTGGTCGATTCGAGCAGCGAGGTGACGACCTGGAAAATGTTGTCCCGCTCGTTGAAGGTGGGCACGACCACCAATATGCGCCGCCTGCTACGGCGTGCGTCCGTCGCCTCCGACCCCTGATCTGCCACCTGAACGAGGGTAAGCGGATCGACGCGTTCTCTGGTTAGTCCAATCCGCGGGCTGCCCGACGGACGAACTGAATAATGGGTGGTTGGGATTGATTGCGTCTTCCATCAATTCTGCACCTGACGGGTATATCCCGTGTGGTTTGAGGCTTTTCAGGTATACCTCTCGTCAGAAGAAATATCGGTTGGCTGAAAGGGGACAGAGAATGTCGACCGCACGTCCGGCTGCAGGTACGGCCAAGACGCCGGGCCAGTTGTTCGGTTTGGTATTCGGGGCGGTTTACGTCCTTGTGGGGATTCTAGGGTTTATTGGTCCGCTCGTCAGCGACGACGACAAGCTCCTCGGCATCTTCGGAATCACGCCGCTTCACAACGTTGCGCACCTCGCCGTCGGCGCCCTGTTGCTGTTCGGTTCGCGCGCTCCCGATACGGCCAGAATGGTGAACCTGGTGGTAGGAGTCGTGTACCTCTTACTCGGGGTTCTTGGCCTCTTCGGCATCCTCATCGAGGACGGCCAGGCCATCGATCTGAACAACAACCCCGCAGATACAGTCCTGCACTTCGCGACCGCGGCGCTGGCTCTCTACTTCGGAACCGCGGGCTCCGGGGTTGCCCGAACCAGGAGCACGGCCTAGCAACTTCACAACCGAGAAAGGGCTCACCGATGGGTGGGCCCTTTTCTCGTTAACTGGCTACGCCTTTGTCGCGGCCTCGAGATTGTCGACCGCAAAGATGAGCTCGGTCTCGCCGCCGTTCCGGTGGGCGAGGTAGACCGAAGAGATCGAGACGCCCGCCTTGGACAATCTTCGGCAGTAGTGTCCCAACTCACCGGGTCGATCGTCGAGGGTCACGGTGAGAACCGGTCTGCTTCCCTCGACCTTGAAGCCGCTGGAGGCGAGGATCTCGGCGGCCTCGTCCCCATCGTCGACAACGAGATGAATCACGCTTCGGTCGTCGTGACTAGAGGCCGCAAGCGTCTCGATGTTGACGCCGTGCTGCCCCAACAGCTCTCCTAGCTCGGCCAGGAGGCCGGGACGATCGTCAATGGTGACGATTATTTCCTCCAGCATTGGTCCAGCGTAATACTTCAGGCTTCGAGGCGCGCCTGCCTCACCAGCCGTCGCCACTCGGCCGGCCCCTGAAGGTGTCCACCCGGGACGGTGGACGCCAATCGGGGGGCCAGGTGAGCTCCTCCCGGGAGAAGTCCTTCAGGATCTCGAGCTCGGTGAGGTTCCCCTCATCTCGCAGAACGGCCGCACAGACGAAGTCGCCCGACTGATCGCGACTTTCGAAGGCAATCTCCACTTGCAGGCCCGTCACGAGGGCGATGCGTTCCATCGTTAGGAGACTGGGCAGCTGATGGCCGCACTCCCATCGGGAGATCGTCGATTGCGTCGTGCCGAGATACTCGGCCAGCTTGGTCTGGCTGAGGCGGGCGTGCATGCGGGCCCGGCAGATCAGGTAGCCGACCCCACGGGTGCGATTGAGCCACTCCCTATGCTCTCTCCGCCGTCGCTTGAGGTTCCTGACCTCCGCCGCCTCGTGTGCTTGTTCGAAACGCTCTCTGTCCATAGCGATGATTTTGGCCATGGCATGGCGTTGCCCGCTGTGACCCGCGTCACATTTGCCGGGCATTAGTCGAGCTTCGGAGCAATGGTCGCAGCCCCACCCAGGGGTCGCGTTCCGCCCCATTCCCTGGAGTCATACTTCATCGCCTTCTTGCAATGGGCATAGCGTCTAGGAGATGCGGTTCATCGCCGAAACGGCGTGAACCATCCGGTCGATCGCAATCTAGCAATGAAGCATGGGCTTATCGAAGAAATCGAATGAAACATGCCGTCCATCTGCGGAATGCGATGAAGCATGCGGGCCATCGCAGGGGGCGCATTGAACGATAGCAAGAGAGCGATGAAGTATTCAGATAGCGAATTAACGCGATGAATTATGCGCGCAGGGAATGTCGCGCCGGGGGGGACATACTCGCCGGGGGACGTACTCGCCTGGGGACGTACTCGCCTGGGGACGTACTCGCCGGGGGACGTATGTATGTGAGGCTTGAAGTTGCTCGCTCCTGCTCGTGGGCAAGGGATCGCTTTCTCGGGCCGGGGCGGGGCTCGAGAGGCACGCCTCTCAGTGTGCTCCCTCGGTGGAGAGGACGGCCCTGAGCGTGCGCCACAGGATCCAGAGGTCGAGGCTCAACGACCAGTTCTGGATGTAGAAGAGGTCGTAGCGGATGTAGTCGGCGAAGCTCGTCTCGGCTCGGCCGCTCACCTGCCATAGGCCCGTCATTCCCGGCTTGACACGAAGGCGGTTGCGCACCCAATCGTCGTACTGCTCGACCTCGGACGGCAGCGCCGGGCGCGGGCCTACGAGGCTCATCTCACCTCGAAGGACGTTCATCAGCTGCGCCAGCTCGTCGAGGGAATAGCGCCGCAGCCACTTGCCGGCCTTCGTGATCCGCGGGTCCTCCTTCAGCTTGAACAACAGACCGGGCCCCTCCGAGAGATGCTCGAGCTCGGCGAGTTGTTGTTCCGCGTCCGCGACCATCGTCCGAAACTTCCAACACACGAACGGCTTGCCGTCGCGACCGGCCCTCATCTGTTTGAAGATGGCAGGTCCCTCTGAGTCTCTCCGGATCCACAGCGCGATGCCGATCAACAACGGGGACAGCAGCGCGATGAGAACGAGCGCGCCGACGAAGTCCATCGTCCGTTTCATCGTTTGCTGCAGCGCGCTGATTCCCGTTCGGCGCACGTAAAGTAACGGGACTCCGGCAACGGATTGCACGGTCATTCGCGAGGCGAGAAGGTCGACGGTCCCCGACGTGATCTGCAGATCCACGTCACAGTCCTGCAGCTCCCAGAAAAGCTTGTTGAGGCGAGTCGCCTCGAAGGCCGTCGCTGCGATGAGCACGAGATTGACGTTGCGCTGGGCGATCACCTTCTTGACGTCGGCGACCGGAGCGAGAACCGCGTGGCTCTCGTCGATCTTCTCTCCCGAGGGCAGGTCGTCGTCCAGGAAGCCGACGATCTCGTAGCCCAACCACCCCTCGCGCTCCAAAGTGTTCGCCACGGTGCGACCCTCGTGGTTGGCTCCGAGCACCAGTGTTCGGGTCGTGTCGCCGCCTCTTCTGCGGAGGAAGTGCAGCGACTTCCGGACGGCAAGGCGCTCTCCTCCGAGGGCAATGAATCCACAGAACATTGCCAGCAGAGCCCATCCACGGGCAAGGTTCAGGCGCAAGACGGAGTCGCTAATTAGCAGCACAACGGTTCCCGCAACGACACCGTGAAACACCTGCTTGAACTCGTTGACGGGGCTCAGGACCTGCCGGGGTTCGTAAAGGCCGTAGAGCCAGAACAGGGAGAGCCACACCGGCACGCACACGAGAGTCAGAAGTGGATAGCTCCAGCCGTTCTGGAGCGCCGGCGACTCCCCCATGATCTCGAAGCGGATGATCGACGCGCTGAAGAGGGCGACCATCACAGCCATCGCGTCGATGAGAACGCGCAGAGCGATTCGCTTTGCGCTTTGGAGCTTGGTCGTTCGCCCTTCCTCGACCTCTTGGCTCTCGGGAGCTACCTCGGCTGTTCGCATGGCTTTCACAAGATGATAGGCGGGAGGTGCCCCGAGCGGGGCGGTTTAGGGGATCGGATGGGGCTCAGGAGCCCCAGATCGAGGCGATGAGCTCGTGGGCCCGCGTCTCGTCGAGGTCGGCGTCCTCGATGATGGTGAACCTTCCCGGGCGAGTCTCGGGGGCCTCGAGAAGGACCCTCACAGTGTCGGTTGTCGAGAGGCTCAGTTGCCGTGGGTGACTGGGAAGCCCAACGCGGTCGAGCTGGCGTCTGAAGGCGGCATGGTCGTCTCCGTAGAGGGCGACCGAGAAGATGCAGCCGAACGCAACCTGGGCACCGTGGTGCGCCCGGCCCCCGAAGATCGCGTCGATGGCGTGGCTTATCTCGTGCTCGCCTCCCGACGCGGGCCGCGACGTGCCGGAGCGGATCATCGATATGCCCGACAGGACGAGCGCGTCGGCGAGGTGACGGAGAAAGCCGGGCTCGCCGGCCACGTCGGCGGCATCACCCGTGAGGTAGCCCTGGACCATCTCGAAGGACCGAGCCGAAAGGTCCCACGCCGGTTGGTCGATCGTCGCGAGGCCGCGACCGGCGGCGAGCGCCCAGTCGCGCAACGCGAGCGGATTCGCCATGAGGTCACCCAGGCCGGCTCTCACCGATTGGACGGGCGCCTGCGTGAGCGTCGGCATCGAGAGATACACGAAGCGCGGAGCGATCGCACCCAGGCTCTGGGCTTGCCCCGACTCGTCGGGAACGACCGCAACCGGTGAACAGATGCCGTCGTGGCTCAACTGGGTCGGTACGGCGATGACCGTAAGCCCGGCGCGTGCCGCCGCCAGCTTGGCGACGTCGAGCACCCGGCCCCCGCCGACGGCAACGACGGCGTCGGCCCCGGATCGTCGGATGCGCGATCCCAGCTCGGTCGCGTAGTGCTTGGACGCGCCCGGCGGAGGAGTGACCGCCGAAGCGGCTGGATCGAGCCGAGCGGCGAGTTCCATGCCGTGAATCGAACCAACGACGAACGGCGCCGACACACCAAGCTCGCGTACGTTCGCGGCGAGGTCATCGGCGGCGTCTCGCTCGTCCTCGGTTGCCTCGAAGACGAACAGTTGCGGAGAATCGAGCGACGCCACCACTAGTCGTCCACCTACGCGGGCTGTTGCTCGCCGTCGAAGGCGCCGCGATGGCGTTCGATTACTTCGATCGCCTCCTTGACGTCCTCGGGAGTATCTACCTCGGCGTACTCGCCCGGTCGCACCTCGGCCGCGCGCGCATCGACGCGCCCGAGCATGCGCTTGTACACGTCCTCGTAGTAGATCAACGACGACCGCTCCCACTCGACCGCCGTTGCGACATCGCGGTAAGCGGTATGGGCGTTTTCGCGCAGGAGCGAGACCCCGCAGAACTCTCCCGAGCTGAATTGCATCTCGAGGTCCTTCCCGATGTCCGTCACCCGCCTTCCCTGAAGCCTGACGCGCATGTCCTCGGCGTCCAGCCCGTATCGCTCCTCGACGGCAAGCACGAGATCCCCGGGACTCTCCGCGACGCGAGTGAAGACGCCGGGATGCACGACGATGTCGCAGTTGACGATCATGAGGTCGAAGCCCGGAGACTGATCCAGGGCCATGCGTGCGGAATGGAAGTTGCCCCACGACGCGTAGCGAGTGTTGCGTACGAAGCTGACGCCCTCGTCGCCCCAGTGCTCGGTCACGAAAGAGGCAACCGCTTGCGGCATGAACCCCGTTACGACGATCAAGTCGTCGACTCCGGCCTGTTTCAGGCCTTTCAAAATGAAGTAGAGCAGAGGATCGTGATCTCCCAGCGTCATGATCGTCTTCGGCTTGGCCCCGCCCATGCGCACGCCACGCCCCGCAGCCAAGACGGCCGCCCTCAGTCTGGGGTCCGGCCGAGCCCCCTCCCCTAACTTCGCCACGAAACCTCCAGTGTCGTGTCCGACATCAGCCGACGGTCCAGCGTCAGCCTGCGCCCGTCCTTCTTGAAACCCGGTGCCTTGATGCTGGAGGCACCGGCGGGCAGCTTGAGTTGTACCAGAAGTCGCTCCGAGTGATACTTCGCCTGACGCTGGATCATCAAGCGGTAGTGGTTGCGGCCCCCACGCTGGTCCACCGCGTTCGGGGTCCGGTAGTCCACATCGAACGAGCCGGTTTCATCGGGAGGGACCTGCAGGGTCCCCGACCACACCTTCTTGCCCTTCTCCGAGTGTTGGGGAGGAGCTCCACCGGTCCACGTCGCGAGTGGGGGAGCGTCGATCCTCCCGTTGCAGCGACGGTCGAGTGGAGCGGGGCACAGCTCGCCTGCGGCGGCCGAGATCAGTTCGGCGTCGGCGGGTACGTAGAGGTTAAGCATCGGTCTGTGAGCTGCCTTCGAGTCTCCGAGGAACCAGCGTGGCTGAGGAAGCACGACGTTGTTGCCGACCTCGATCGAGGTCGAATGACGAGCGTCGCGTCCATCGAACGAGATATTCATCCTGTTGACCTGGTCTGCAAAGTAGTCGAGCTTGTTTCCGCCGACGTTCTGCTCGACGACCTGAAAGTAGTCGCCTATCGATTCACGAGCGATCGAGCCGTCCCAATTCATGCGTTCGATGAACGCTTGCTCCGCAGGGTCGGTCATGTTGATCTGCATGTTCTTGTTGCCGAGCGACGTGCCCATGGCCTGAACGAGTTCGGTGGGTTGTTCGGGGTCGAACATCTTCTCGAAGAGCCTCGACACGAAGCGGCCCAGGTAACCGCGTCGCTCGAACGGAAGCGGGAAGCGCGCGTAGGCTTTGTTGAGAAGAATGTCCACGACCGTGCTGCTCTTGATGAAGAAGGCACCCTGCGGGTAGGGACCGATGCCCGGCATGAGGTTTTGGACCACCACGGGGTCGATGGCCAGGACGCCGTCGAGATCTGGGAACTCTGGGCACTCGTTGCCGCCCCTCGAGGCGCACCGTTCGGCGCTGGCCCTGCCGTATCTGACCGCGAGACGAGCGGACAGAGGCCAGTCGGGAGACCAGTTCGAGTTTCCAAATCGTTGAGCGTCCTCGATTCCCGCGACGTACCAGGCGTTGTCGGGTAGCGGGATGTCGATCGTCTGCCTTTCCTGGTCGAGCTTGTAGATCGATCCGGTCGCATCCTCCGCCAGTTCGGGTTTGCCGTTGTCGATCGTCAGGAACTCGAACTGCAACATGGCGCCACCCGAACCCCGGAGCTCGGCCGAGTTCTGGAAGCCGAGCATGTAGGTACGAGGTCCGTTCGCGCCCAGGATCCCGGGCAACAGCTCGAAGCCCCTTTCGGCGTCGGCCAAGACCTCGTCGGTCTCGCGCGCCTGATCGATGCCGTCTCGGATGTCTTTGTGGACGCGCTTCGGCATCTGGGACAGGTCGATCGCGGCGAACTCCTCGCCCGCAGCGGTGATGTTGCGACGGACCTCGGCAACGACGTCGCCCAGCTCCTCGATGCGGTCAATCAGGATGATCGAGCCCTCTCCGTCGGGGTCCGGCCCGATGATCCGATCCGGCCCCTTCAGTGCGCTCAGCCCGATCTCCAGCGTTCCCGAGGCGGCCTCGGTGGCGTGGGACGTCCCCGCCAGGACGTGGTTCAGCTCGCCCATTGCGTCGTCCACCTGCGGAACCAGGGTGGCCAGATCCATCAGCGGGCTGTTCGAGTCGAACCCCTCCTGGGCCTTGGCGGCCCCCGCGCTCGCGGCGAAGGTTTGATAGACCGCCGGACGGAACTTACCCGCCGACAGCTTCTGTTGCGCCTCGTCCAGATGCGAGCCCGCCTCTAGAAGCCCGGTGCCGAGCTTCACCGGACCCGACAGCATGACGAGCCACAACAGCACGCCGCCCAAGGTCAGCAACAGAGCGGCGGCGCCGACGAGCCCCGAGGGCGTGTCGCGAGACGTCTCTTCTTGAGAGGACATTCGAACCATTGTGGCCCACGGCTGGATTAGTGACTCAACCACCGGAACCACTCCGGATTTCGCGGTGTAGTTAGAGAGATGATCACCTCGGTGGAGGGCCGGCCACTGGGTGACGAGGAACTCGTCGACCTAGCAAGGCGGGGCGATGCCGACGCCTACATGCAGCTCGTGGAGCGGCATCAACGCCTCGCGCAGCGCGTCGCGTTCATCATCACCCGGTCAACCGCGGAGGCCGAGGACGCCGCGCAGGAGGCATTCGTGAAGGCGTACTACGCGCTCGGCCGTTTTCGCGGTGGAGCACCATTCAAACCCTGGCTGTTGCGCATCGTGACGAACGAAGCGCTCAATCGGGTGCGCTCGGCGACGCGGCGGGCGAAGTTGGCGGTGCGCGTCGAGCGACTCGACCGCCCCTCGGGCGCAGCGGCCCCATCGCCGGAGGCGGCGGTAACTGCGGCCGACGAGCACGAACGATTGATGGACGCGGTGAACCGGCTCTCCGAGAAGGACAGGCTCGCGATCTCGTGTCGCTATTTCCTCGACCTCTCCGAGCGAGAGACGGCCGAGATGCTGGGCTGGCCCCGCGGGACCGTCAAGTCGCGCCTGGCACGCGCCCTAGGCCGCTTGAGAACTCAGATGGAGGCGGAAGTATGAGCGAGCTGGAACGGTCCCTGACGGCGGTGGGCCGGCGGATCGAGTGGCCCGATGGAGCGGACCTCACACGGTCGGTGCGCGCTGCGATCGGCGATGCCCGGCCTCGCCGAGCCATTCCCCGGCGGAGAATGGCCTACGCGGCGGCGTTCGTCGCGCTGGTCGCGTCCGTGTCGCTGTTGTCCCTGCCGGGAGTGCGAACCGCGGTTGCGGACTTTCTGGGAATCGGAGGCGTCCGCATCGACACTCGGGGACCCGCTCCCACGCCGGCCGGCGAGCTCGATTTGGGCCAGGGGATGTCTCTGGCTCGGGCGCGAGACAGCGTGCCGTTCGAGGTGCGACTGCCCGATGCCCTGGGACCACCCGACTCGGTCTGGCTCGATACGGGGGTTACCGGGGGCCAGGTAGCGCTCGCCTACGAGACATCGCCCGGCCTGCCCCCCGCACCGGGAACGAATCTCGGCGCGCTCGTCACCCAGTTCCCTGATGCCGAGGTTGCGGCCACCGCGCTCAAGAAAGTCACCGGCTCGCAGCCCGGGACGACGTTCGAGCCGGTGGTCGTCGAGGGCGAGCAGGGCTTCTGGGTCTCCGGGGAGCCTCACGTCATCGCCTATCTCGAGCCGGACGGAGACGTTCGCAACGAGACCGCGAGGCTTGCGGGCAACGTGCTCCTGTGGGAATCGGACGGCGTCACCTACAGGATCGAGTCGAGGCTGTCCGAGACGGAGGCTCTGAGAATCGCCGAGTCCCTCGACTGAGGGCACCGGCCCGAGGGAACCTCGGCGACGCCGGCGGTGTAACCAGAGCAGACATTCGGCCGACAGAGGAGCTCATGATGCGTCGCGCGCTGTTGACAATCATTGCCATGGCCGCCGTTGGTGCGGCGCTAGCATTCGCCCCGCCGGCCCTTGCCGGTGGCGGCGGCCTTTGCCACTCAGACGCCTCCGAGGCGACCGCTTCGATGGTCGAGCTCAGAAAGTTTTGCTTTACGCCTACTTTGACGCGCGTCGACCCGGGACAGGAGGTTGCGTTCGTCAACCGCGATGGCCTCTCGCACAACATCGTCGGCCTCGGGGCTCGCTGGGGTGATGTCGATGGCATGAGCGGGGGAGAGATGAGGCGTTTCAGGTTCGATGAGGCCGGCGTCTATCCCTACTCGTGCACGCTTCATGTCGGGATGGTCGGGGCCGTCGTCGTCGGCGGAGACGAACAGCATGCAGGCGATGCCGGTACCGTCGTCGCCGCGAGCTCGGCGGATTCCGGGGGGCCGGGCGGCGCCGTCTCCGCCGAGGCGCGCGAGAGCGTTCCTGCCGAGTCGTGGCGGCCCGAAGTCTTGCTTGCCCTCGTCCTGGTGTCGGCTCTGGTCGGGGGAGCGGCTCTGCTCGTCCGGCGCCGCATGACGCGTCAGCGCTCTATCAGGTCGGCGATCTGACCGATCATCTCCGTCAGGTCGTAGTCCCTCGGCGTGAATACCCGAGCGACGCCCAGCTCTCGCAGCTTGTCGGCGTCCTCGTCGGGAATGACACCGCCGACGACTACGGGGACGGAGTTCGTGTCCACCCCCTCGGCCCGGAGCCGGTCGATCACATCCGGGACAAGGAGCCCGTGCGCGCCGGAGAGGATCGAGATTCCTATGACGTGGACGTCCTCGTCCGCTGCCGCGCGCGCTATCTGTTCGGGGGTTAGACGGATGCCTTGGTACACGACCTCGAACCCGGCGTCGCGCGCACGAAGCGCAACCTGCTCCGCCGCATTGCTGTGACCGTCGAGGCCGGGCTTTGCAACGAGCATCCGGACTTTCGCCACACCCAGGCGATCGGCCGCCGTTGCGACGCGCGCTCGGACGCTTTCCATCGTCGAGGTGTCACCACCGGTTGAGGTCGCGCTCAGACCGGTTGGTGCGCGGAACTCTCCGAAAACCTCCCGAAGCGCGTCGGCCCACTCGCCGGTGGTGACGCCACTGCGAGCCGCGACGATGGACGGCTCCATGAGGTTCTCGCCCGCGGCAGAGGCCCGCCTCAGGTCCTCGAGGGCGCGAGTTGCCGCGGCCGCGTCGCGTTCGACCCGCCAGCGCTCGAGCGAGGCGATCTGCTCGGCTTCGGCCCCGGCGTCGATCTTCTCGTAGGCCATCACGTCGAGTCCCTCGACGAGTGGCGAGACCTCCGTGTCGACGTAACGGTTCACGCCCACGACGACCTGCTCCCCCGACTCGATGGCCCGCCGACGGTGCGCGTGGGCTCCGACGAGTTCTTCCTTCATGAAGGCCAGAGCTTCGACCGAGCCTCCCCGTTCGAGGACCCGGTCGAGCTCTTGGGACGTGGCTTCGGCGATCTCCGACGTCTTCGCCTCGATGACTTTCGAGCCCTCGAAGATGTCCTCGTGTTCGAGAAGATCGCTCTCGAGGGCGAGGATCTGCTGAGCGCGGAGCGACCACTGCTGGTCCCAAGCGCGCGGAAGGCCAAGCGCCTCGTTCCATGCGGGAAGCTGGACTGCACGTGCGCGCGCGGACTTGCTCTGCGTCACCCCGAGCATTTCGAGGAAGATCCTGAAGACGTTGTTCTCCGGCTGTGCCGCGGTCAGGCCGAGTGAATTGACCTGCAGTCCGAAGCGAAGCCGCCTGAACTTTGGATCCTTCACGCCGTAGCGTTCGGCGGCGATGCGATCCCACAATCGGGCAAAGGCGCGCATCTTGCAGGTCTCTTCGATGTAGCGAATCCCGGAGTTACAGAAGAACGAGATACGGCCCACGAGACGGGGAAAGTCGTCGTCCGCGATCTCTCCCGTCTCTTTGACGGCGTCAAGGACCGCGATCGCGTTGGCCAGCGCGAATGCGATCTCGAGGACGGGTCCTGCGCCCGCTTCCTGCAGGTGGTAGCTGCAGATGTTGATCGGGTTCCATTTGGGCGTGTGATGGAAGGTCCACGTGATGACGTCGGTCGTCAGACGCATGGAGGCATCGGGCGGGAAGATGTAAGTGCCGCGCGACAGGTACTCCTTGAGGATGTCGTTCTGGGTCGTGCCGGCGAGCGCCGCACGGTCCGCGCCCTGCTCGTCGGCAACCGCCACGTAGAGGGCCAGCAACCACATCGCCGTGGCGTTGATGGTCATCGACGTGTTCATCTCGGTGATGGGGATGCCGTCGAACACCCGCTCCATGTCGCCGAGGTGAGAGATCGGAACGCCCACCTTGCCCACCTCGCCTCGAGCCATGAGATGGTCGGAGTCGTAGCCGGTCTGCGTGGGCAGGTCGAACGCGACGCTGAGGCCGGTCTGACCCTTGGCGAGGTTCGCCTTGAAGCGAGCGTTCGTAAGCGTCGGGCTCGCGTATCCGGCGTAGGTGCGAAATATCCAGGGCCGATCCCTCTCGGATGTCATGCCGGTATCGTAATTGGCTCGAAAGGCGGAACGCGGTGCGACAAATGACATTCGCCCGGCGCGATTAAGCTCATCTGCTCACTGACCCACACCCCCTCGGGAGTTTCGTACATGAGCGTCGAGATCAGAAAAGTCGGAGTCGTGGGCTGCGGCACCATGGGCTCCGGCATATGCGAGGTCGTTGCCCGAAGTGGCTTCGACGTCCGGTTTTCCGAGATGAGCGAGGAGGCCGAGCGCGCCGGGCGACAGCGAATCGAGCGCAGCGTCGGCCGCGCTGTCAAGCGCGGAAAGTTGAGTCAGAGCGAGGCCGATACGTTGCTCGGCCACCTCTCGTCGACTACCGACCTCGCCGACCTGTCCGATTGCGACCTCGTGTTCGAGGCGGTTCCCGAGAAGCTCGAGCTCAAGCGCGAGACGTTCGCCGCACTAGACCGGGTGCTTAAGCCCGAGGCGGTCCTTGCGACGAACACGTCATCTCTACCGGTGATCGACATGGCGGTCGCAACGACTCGTCCGGATCGAGTGGTTGGATTCCACTTCTTCAATCCCGCCACCGTCATGAAGCTCGTGGAGCTCGTGCACACCGTGGCGACCGACGAAGAGGTAATCGAATCTGCAAAACAGTTCGCCGACGGGCTCGGCAAGGTGGCGGTCCCGTGCAGGGACCGAGCGGGGTTCATAGCCAACCTCCTGCTGTTCCCGTACCTCAATGCCGCGACGCGCATGTACGACCAGGGGTACGCAACGCGTGAGGACATCGACGCCTCGATGCAACTTGGATGCGGTCACCCGATGGGCCCTCTGTCTCTTCTCGACCTCATCGGGCTCGACTCCGCCTACGAGATCTGCGAGGCGCTGTGGCGACAGTGGCGTGACTACCAGGACGCGCCGCCGCCATTGCTCAAGCAGTTCGTCACCGCTGGGTATCTCGGACGCAAGACCGGCCGTGGGTTCTATCGGTACGAGGCGCCCGAGTCCCCGAAGATCGTCGACGCATTGCCCGAGGTTGACGGCAACACGGCGTCCGGGTTCGGAACCGTCGGCGTGGTGGGCACCGGCGTCATGGCGAGTGCCATCGCCGAGGTGATCGCACGTGCCGGCGGCGAGGTCGTCCTCCGAGGCCGGAGCGAATCGACGATCAGGAAGGCCAAGGCCTCCGTGGGAACCAGTCTCGAAAGGGCGGTTGACAAGGGCAAGCTCGAACAGACCGACGCGGAGGGCGCCCTGGAACGCATCACGACGACGCTAGCCTTCGAGGATTTGGCGGAGTGCGATTTGGTGGTCGAAGCCGTCACCGAGGATCTCGACGCAAAGAGCTCGATCTTCAAGAAACTCGACGAGGCGACCAAGCCCGATGCCGTTCTTGCGACGACGACGTCATCGCTCTCGGTGGTGGATCTAGCCGCTGCAACGGGTCGTCCGGACAAGGTGATAGGTCTGCACTTCTTCAATCCCGCGGCGGTGATGAGGCTGGTCGAGGTGATACGCACGGTTGCCACGGCCGACGACGTCGAGGCACGTTGCATCGCCTGGGTGCAATCCCTCGGCAAGCGTCCCGTCCGGTGCCGTGACCGTGCCGGCTTCATCGTCAATTTCCTGTTGTTTCCATATTTGAACGACGCGGTTCACATGCACGAAGAGGGCTACGGCGCGCCGGCGGACATCGATGCCGCCATGAAGCTCGGTTGCGGTCATCCCATGGGGCCGTTCGAGTTGATGGACATCGTGGGACTCGATGTCACCTTCGCTATCCTCGACTCACTTCACGAGGAGTTTCGAGAACGGCGTTACGCGCCGGCACCGCTGCTCGAGCACATGGTGCGCGCCGGCTACCTGGGCCGTAAGAGCGGGCGCGGCTTCTACGACTACTCGTCTTAGAAAACACGTCCTGTAGACGGGGCAAGTGATTTTCCACCCTCATGTCCCTTGAGGGGTGACGCTCGTATCTGTAGCGTCGAAAACCATGGCGGATGGACGAAAACTGGGGATCAAACTGCTTGCTTTGGTTATGGCGTTTGGGGTTTGGGCTGCATTACTGTCGCCCTCGGTCGAGGCAAGAGATCAAAAGAGATACGGGTACCCAGTGTCTCCCGGCGTTCGTTTTCGTCTCTACCGGCTATCCGGTCCGAACAAGGTGCGTGTCCTCAGCTTCAACGTTGGAGCTGCGACCATCGACACGGTGCTCGCGGCCAACAATCCCGGAAGAGAGCGCGTCTCGTCGATGGCGAGACGTACTCGAGCAATCGCAGCGGTAAACGGCGATTATTCGCGTCCCTCAGGCCGGCCGATGCACACGTTCGCAAGAGATGGACGACTCGACCTGACCCCAGCAATGATTTCCGGGACCGGCGTGCCGTACTACGGGCGGAACTTCTCCGTGGACAAGCGCAAGGAGAACGTCTTCATGACCCACCCGTGGCCGCGTTCATGGATCTGGATGCCCGGAGACGAAAGTGACGTTTCGTATCGAGTAAACCGCGTCAACGATCCCTCCATTCAAAAGCAGGCCAAGCGTCAGATCCGGGCGTTCACCTCCGCTGCCAGGCGCTCGGAACTTCCTCCTCATGGGGGCTGCTACGTACACCTACGCCCGACGGACTCCTCTCGCGCGACCGATGCTACGCACGCGCCGCGTCTTCGGGGCCGGCTCTTAGCCAGCGTTGGTGTCGAGCGCAAACACGTCGTGGACAAGCGTCGGTGCAACAGACCACGCATAGCACCCAAGGGCGGCATCACTCTTTATTCACCGCTGCGCGGTGTCTACGCAGGTGCTCTTCGCTCGATGAAGGTCGGTCGCAAAGTTTCCTTTGGATGGTCACTGGGATGGCCGAACGTCTTCGATACCGTCGGAGGCAATCCGACTCTTATCGAAGACCGCGTTGTCCAGAAACAGAGCATCTACGGTGGCAGTCCCATGGTATCGGGCCGCCATCCCCGGACGGCGGTTGCCTTCAACGCTCGCAGCAAGAGAGTCTCTCTCGTGACGGTCGATGGCCGGCAGCCGCGCTATAGCCGTGGGATGACCCTTGCGCGACTGACCAGGTTCTGTCGCAAGCGTCTCGGAGCGACGGACGCTCTCAATCTCGATGGCGGCGGTTCGACCACGATGGTAGTGAAGGGCAAGATCCGAGGTCGTCCCTCGGACGGGTCGGAACGAGCCGTCAGCTCTGCCCTCGTCGTTCTTCGCGGCCGCGATCCGGGGGAGCCTCGTTTGAGTCGGCCCTATCCCAGCATCTCGGGCCTCCTGCCAGAGGACTCCGAGGCTCCCGTGACTCCCAGCAGCGTGACCCCCTACGACGAGATGGTCCAAGACCCCGCCTCGGTTGGAGGATTGGCCGCGTGGCTCGATCACCAGGGACACGACCTCCCGAGGTTCCTAGAGCAGGCGGCGGACGATTTCAGAGGGTCGCGCGGGCCGATCACCGACTGACCGAGGTCAGTCGCAGCTCAACTTGTACGAAACGCGAGGTCCACGTTGCACCGTTACGGTGGAGTAATTCCACTTAACTCATTCGGGAGGCACATATGGGCATCGAGTTGCGCGGCGCAGTCGAGGGACGGGTCAAGGACGTCTTCACAGACGAGGCCCTTCAGTTCGTGGCATCGCTGCAGCGCGAGTTCAATGCAGAGAGGCTGCGACTCCTGGGCAAGCGTAGCGCGCGAAGGGCCGACCTCGAAGCAGGAGGAACCCTTGACTTTCTGTCGAGCACCGAAGACGTGCGCTCGACTGATTGGGAGGTCGCGTCTCTGCCTTCCGACCTGCTCGATAGGCGAGTCGAGATAACCGGGCCCACGGACCGCAAGATGGTCATCAACGCGCTCAACTCCGGCGCTCGCTGTTTCATGGCCGACTTCGAGGACTCGAACTCGCCGACGTGGGCGAACATGTCGCAGGGTCACGTCAACCTGACCGATGCCATCGACAGGACGATCGAGTTCACGAGTCCGGAAGGCAAGGAATACCGGCTTAACGACGAGGTCGCCACGTTGCTCGTTCGGCCGCGCGGATGGCACCTCGAGGAAAAGCACCTGATGATTGACGGAGATGCAGTGGCAGGCGCTCTCTTAGACTTCGGGTTCTTTTTCTTCCACAATGCACGCCGTCTGCTGGATGCGGGCAGCGGCCCCTACTTCTATCTCCCCAAGTTGGAGAGCCACCTCGAGGCGCGCCTGTGGAACGACATCTTCAACTACTCGCAAGACGCCCTGGGCATCGACAGGGGATCCATCAGAGCGACGGTGCTCATAGAGACGGTTCCGGCGGCGTTCGAGATGGAAGAGATCCTTTACGAGCTGCGTGATCACTCGGCGGGGCTGAACGCGGGCCGATGGGATTACATGTTTTCGATGATCAAGTGCTTCAGAACCCGACCCGAGTTTGTGCTGCCCGACCGCAACAGCGTCACGATGACGGTTCCCTTCATGCGCGCCTACGCGCAGCTGCTCGTCAAGACATGTCACCGGCGAGGAGCATGCGCGATGGGGGGCATGGCCGCGTTCATCCCGAGCCGCAAGGACCCGGCCATCAACGAGACCGCGATCGCCAAGGTAGCGGACGACAAGCGCCGGGAAGCAACCGACGGTTTCGACGGGACGTGGATCGCGCATCCCGATCTCGTGTCGGTCGCACAGGAGGAGTTCGACAAGGTGCTGGGCGATCGGCCGAATCAGATCGAGCGTCTTCGTGAGGACGTATCGGTTACGGCCGAGGACCTTCTGCGGATCTCGCCCGCCGCCGACGACATCACCGAAGAAGGTTTGCGAAACGACTGCAACGTCGGCATCCAGTACATCTCGTCGTGGCTGCGCGGCAATGGGGCCGCGGCGATCTACAACCTCATGGAGGACGCGGCAACGGCCGAGATAGCCCGCTCGCAGGTGTGGCAGTGGGTCCACACGAAGCAACGACTTGCGGACGGCCGGGCCATCACACCCGAATTCGTCCGCACCATCGAGGGTGAGGAGCTCGAGCGCATTCGATCGGAGATCGACGACGACGAGTGGTTCTACGAGCAGGGGCGGCCCGATGAGTCGCGCGGCCTCTTCGAGCAGGTCGCGCTGAGCGAGGACTTCGTCGACTTCCTAACGCTCCCCGCCTACGCCCTCCTCGACTGAACTCCCGCCTTTAACGGGCGGTCCAGCCGAGATCCATAGTCATCGCCGCACCGGTGAAGGCATCGCCTCCCGGCCCGAGAAGGAACGAGACCACATTGGCAACCTCCTCGGGCTCGATCAGCCGCTTGACCGCATGGGGGGCGAGGATCACATCCTCGAGCACTCGCTCTTCGGGCATGTCGTGGACCTTCGCCTGAGAGGCGATCTGGTGCTCCACCAGGGGCGTTCGCACGAACGCCGGACACACCGCGGTCGCCAGGATGTCGTCGGCAGCCCCCTCCAGCGCCAGTGTCTTGACCAAGCCCATCACGCCGTGCTTCGCGGAGATGTAAGCGGCCTTGAACGGGGATGCCACAAGGGCGTGGACCGAGGCTATCGCCACGAAACGACCTGCGTCGCTCTTCTTGAGCTCGCCCCACGCGTATTTGGCGAGGAGAAACGGGCTCGTGAGTAGGACGGAGATCAGTGCATCCCACTTGTCCTCGTCGAAGTTCTCCACCGGAGAGACGTGCTGGAAGCCGGCGTTGGCAACCACGGCATCGACACCTCCGTAGCGACGAACAGCCTCCTCGATCGCGCTGCGGTTGCCCTCTCGGGTGGCGAGATCTGCCTTGTACGAGTCACCCGGTCCGCGCGCGTCGGGTTCGAGGTCGACGGCCAGCACCTGCCAGCCCTCGTCGGTGAGCCGCTGTGCGACCGCGTGACCGATCCCGCTCGCCGCCCCGGTGACGATCGCGCTAGGCATCGCTCGAGTCAGCACTACGAATACGGAGCTGCACAACCCTCCCTAGATGAGGCCGACGAGCATCGCGAGAAGGATCAGGACGATCCATATCGTCACCGCAAGCAGCAGCCGTATCCATAGGTGCTTGATCACGACTTATCCGCCGAACAGCGTAGAGATCTGGTCCTGCAGGAGGATGAATGAGAAGAAGCCGAAGAAAAGCACCGACCACACCATCGCGCCGAGCCTCACTCCGACGATGCGCACGGGCCCCGGCATGGTCTTGCGATTGAGCATTATGAGCAGGACCGAGTAGACGAGCATCACCAGACCGTTGAGTGACGAGGCGATCACGAGGAGGAGTAGAGGTTGGTCGATCGCGAACAGCAGGATGGTGGCCCCGATAACGATCTCGGCCCAGACGATTGCGAAGTACAGCTTGCTCTCGCTCCAGCGTTCATTCTCGGACAACCAGTTGATCTTGAGAATGTCCGCGATGACGCGTCCCACATGATCCAGAACCCCGAGGTTCGTTGAGAAAAGCACCACCGCTCCGGTGATCCAAAAGAAGCTTCCGAACCAGGGTGCGACTATCTCCTTGAGCCGCTCTCCCTCGAGCTTGATGAACTCGAAGTCAGAGCCCACGTCCTCACCGAAGATCGTCGACGCGGTGAGCACCGACAGCACGATGATGGAAATAAACCCGAGTACGAAGAAGAAGTAGAACTGCTCCTGGTTGGCCACCTTCCACCATCCCCGCCAGCGCCTCAGGTTCTCCTCGTCGGTGGGGAACATCCAGCCAAGAGATGGGACGGCTACGGGCTCTCCGGTCAGCGGAGACTCGATCTTGGCGATGTGAGCACCCATCCCCAACCCCTTGTCCCGCATCCAGTTGCTCTGCGCGAGGTTCACAGATCCGCCCGCCCCAGCAAAGGCCAGGGCACCGAGCATGAGTGCGGGGGTGAGGTCGGGGTGGTCGGGGGTCGTGAACGCGAAGAGGTTGCTCCACGCCTCGGCCTCCGAGCCCATGAACAGAGCCAGGATGAGAAACACGAAGATGACCGCGACCATGACCATCTGAAACTTCTCGACCGTCTGGTACACGACGGGCGAAGCCGTGAGCGCGATGCCGATGGCCACGAGTCCGAGCACCGTGACTATGTTGACGGTCCCGGACTCCCAGTTGAAGAGGAACCCCAGCGATGACGAAGCACCGGTCGCCCATCCCGGCCACACCCATGCCCCCGCGGTGAAGATGATGAACAACCACGACCAGTGATTCCACAAGCGGGTGAAGCCGGTGACGGCCGTCTCTCCCGTGGCTAGCGTGTATCGCTCGATCTCCATGTTGATGAAATATTGCGTGAGAATGCCGATCGCGGCGATCCAGAGGATGCCGGTCCCCATCCTCGACGTGATGAACGGCCACAGGACGAACTCGCCGGATCCGATAGACACGGCGAGCAGCACCACGCTGGGCCCGACCACCTTGCGGAGGGGCAGCGGCTCGGGGAGATCGCGATAGGTCACGCCGGGTAAGTACTTGCTGGGTAGCTCCTTGGCCAGATCTTCTCGGTGCCCGCTAACGGCAGACATGGCGCCCCCTTATCTTCCAGCCCACTTATCTTCCAGCCCAGTTGCGTCCTACCCCAGTTGGTCTCCATCCCCCTGGAGACTCAAACCGAGCAATCAGGAAGAAACCATAGTATTTGGGCCCTTCCCGAGGCAAACGATCCCTTTGCGAGCTCTTGAAGGCCCCCCGATGACTTTCCTGGCGCCAACCCGTCTACATAGGAGAGGATCAATTCCGATCCCCCCAGAGAGGAGCCCGCCATGCTTGCGAATAGCAAGGCATTCAATGGTTTTGCCGTGGACGACATGCAGAAGGCCCAGGACTTTTACAGCGAGACGCTTGGGCTCAAGACGTCCATCGAGGAGGAAGGCGCACTGCTGTCGCTGCACCTCGCCGGCGACAGGGACACGCTGATCTACCTGAAACCGGACTTCACCCCCGCGACCTACACGATCCTGAACTTCCTCGTGGCCGACATCGACGAGACCGTCGACGAGCTGGTCGCTCGGGGTGTGAGCTTCGAGAAGTACGACGGCTTCGGGCAGGACGAGAAGGGGATCGCTCGAGGGAGAGGGCCGAGCATCGGGTGGTTCAAGGATCCGGCAGGTAACATCCTGGCCGTGCTCGAGGATCAATAGACGCCGGGTCACTCGAAGGGGTTGGGCAATTTACCCATTTGGGGAATTGTGCTCCAGGTGTCAGACATGGTCACATTCTTGGGCACACCCGACTTAGGGGGAGCTTAGATGAGCCTGCTATTCAGTTTCGTGCTCGCCGCCCTGGTGTTCTCGGCGGGAATGTCCTGGTCGTAAGGACCAAGAGTGATCGGGCCGCCCTCAGGGGCGGCCCGATCGCGTTCGGCGTTCGTTCGTAACCAAACGCCTGGGCCCAGAGCCCGAATCGGCGACAATAGGAGTTATGCGAGTTCGCAGGACTCTCGAGCGCCCAGAAGCCGGCTCCATCCCCACCGCTCCGGGCGTCTACTTGTTCAAGGATGCCGCCGGAAGGGTGATCTATGCCGGCAAGGCGAAATCGCTGCGCGCGCGGCTCTCGAATTACTTCGCCGGAGACCTTCATCCGCGGACCGCGGCCATGGTGGAGGCGGCCGCCGACCTCGAGTGGATCGTGGTCAGCAACGAGGTCGAGGCCCTTCAGCTCGAGGTCACGCTGATCAAGAAGCACCGCCCTCGGTACAACGTCCGCTACCGCGACGACAAGAGCTATCCCTACCTGGCCGTGACCCTCGACGAGGAGTTCCCGCGTGCCCGCGTGCTCCGGGGGCGCAAGCGCAAAGGGGTGAAGTACTTCGGCCCGTTCGCGCATGCCTACGCGATTCGAGACACACTCGACCTTCTGTTGCGCACGTTTCCGATGCGAACCTGCTCGCAGGGTGTGTTCGATCGATGCCATCGCCGTAACAGGCCGTGCCTGCTGTTTCACATCGAGCGGTGTGCCGGCCCCTGCGTGGGTGCGGCAAGCCCTGAGGAGCACCGCAAGATCGCGCTCGACCTATGCAGTTTCCTGGATGGGAACACCAAGCCCGTGCTCGACCGCCTTGATGCCGAGATGAAAGCGGCCAGCTCGAAGCAGGAGTACGAGCACGCGGCCAAGCTGCGCGATCAACTCAGCAACGTGCGCAAGGCGATCGAAAAACAACAGATGGTCTCCGCCAAGCGCGAGAACATGGACGTGATCGGAATGGTCGAAGACGAGATCGAGGCTGCCTTCCAGGTGTTCTTCGTGCGAGGTGGTCGCGTCACCGGACGAAAGGGCTACGTCGTCGACAAGGTCGAGGATCTCGACACGGCTCAGCTCGTTGCCCGCTTCGTCGAACGCACCTACCTCGACGCCGAGGTGCCGAAACAGGTCCTCGTGCCCGTCGAGCCCGAGGATCATCAGCTGATCGAAGAGTGGCTCTGCTTTGAACGGGGGACCAAGGTCGCGCTGCGCGTACCCCAGCGGGGGGAGAAGCGGCAACTACTCGAGACGGTCTCCCAGAACGCCAAAGAGCAGTTCGCTCAGCACCGGCTGAAGCGCGCCAGCGACTTCGCCGCCCGCTCACGCCAGCTCAAGGAGTTGCAGGAACAGCTCGGCCTCGAGGACGCCCCCTTGCGAATCGAGTGCTTCGACATCTCGAACACCGGCCCGACGGAGGCGGTGGGCTCGATGGTGGTGTTCGAGGACGGGCTCCCCAAGCGCAGCGACTACCGGCGCTTCGCGATCAAGTGGAACCAGGGACAGGATGACTTCGCCAACATGGGCGAGATCATCAGACGCCGGTTCCAGCGCTACCTCGATGAACGCAAGTCCGACCCGCGGGAGCCGGCGGTTCGCAGGTTTGCATACCCGCCCAACCTCGTGGTGATCGACGGGGGCAAGGGCCAGCTCAACCGCGCCGTCGAGGTGATGGATGAACTCGGTGTGAACGAGGTATCGGTCGCGTCCCTCGCCAAGCGGATGGAGGAGGTCTTCGTACCCGGCCGGGCCGACCCGATCGTCATCCCGCGTGGCTCGGAATCGCTGTATCTGCTGCAGCACATCCGCGACGAGGCCCACCGCTTCGCAGTGACCTATCACCGCAAGCGCAGGGGACAGCGCATGACTCAGAGCGCGCTCGACAACATCGCCGGGCTGGGGGACGTGCGGCGCAAGAGGCTCCTGCGTCACTTCGGATCAGTGAAAAGAATCCGCGCGGCATCACTCGAAGACCTTTACGAGGTCAAGGGCGTGCCAAAGACTGTGGCCGAGGCGGTTTACGAAGCACTCCACCTCAACTCGAACGGCAGCAAGGACGAGCCCGGCCCACAAGCCGGTTCGTCGGACGAAAGGAGAGCGTCGTGAACGTGCGGAGACGGGCGCGGGAGGTCGACGTGACCGTCATCACCGGTTTGTCGGGCGCGGGTCGATCCGAGGCCGCAAAGGCGCTCGAGGACCTCGGCTGGTTCGTGATCGACAACCTCCCCCCGGCGCTCATTCGCAAGATGCTTTCGCTCGTGTTTCAGCCGGGCAACGACATTCGACGCCTCGCGTTGGTGATCGACGCGCGTGGTGGCACTTTCTTCAGCGAGGCCTCGAAGGCCCTCGAGAATCTGCGGCGCGACTACTGCAACTTTCGATTGGTGTTCCTCGAGGCGTCCGACGAGGAACTGGAGAATCGCTTCGAATCCAGCCGCCGCCGCCATCCGCTGTCGGACCGGCTGGTGACCGGCATTCAGCGCGAGCGGGACCTCATGCGCGCGTTCAGGGACGGAGCCGACCTCATCATCGACACAACCGAGATCTCGGTGCGCGAGCTTCGCGCTCGCCTGAGTGTCTACTTCGACGGCGATGAGCCCGCGGAGGGACTCAAGACGACGGTCATCTCGTTCGGCTACAAGTTCGGATTGCCACTCGACGCAGACATCGTGCTCGATGTGCGCTTCCTGCCGAACCCCCATTGGATCGACGAGCTGCGTCCACTTACGGGGCTCGACGACGCGGTGAAGGACTACGTGATGATGCACGAACAGACCGTCGACGTCGTCGCTCGCACCAAGGATCTCTTTGCGGCTCTGCTTCCGGGTTACCAGAACGAGGGCCGCCACTATCTGACGGTCGCGATCGGGTGTACCGGCGGCCGGCATCGCTCGGTGGCACTGGCCGAGGAGATCTGCGCCTTTATCGCCGAGAAGGGGTACTCGGCAAAGGTCATTCACAGAGACGTGGAACGCGAACCGGTGGCCCAGTGACACGACCATGAGGGTGGTCGGAATCGGAGGTGGCCACGGGCTGGCGGTGTCGCTGCGCGCGGCCCGCCTCTACGCGACCGACATCGCCGCGGTAGTCACCGTTGCGGACGACGGAGGCTCGTCGGGACGCCTCGTGCGCGAACTCGGCGTGCCCCCTCCCGGCGACATCAGGAACTGCCTCATCGCACTGGCCCGCGACGAGCACATGGCCAGTCTGTACCAGCATCGCTTCGAGAGCGGCGAACTGACAGGACACCCGCTCGGGAACCTGCTGATTGCGGCTCTTACCGAGATGACCGGCGACTTCGCCACCGCCATCAAGGAGGCGGGAAGGCTCCTCAAATCCGATGGACGCGTCTACCCGTCAACCTCAGAGCGCGTCGACCTGCACGCAATCGTGAACGGCGACGTCGTACGAGGCCAGGTCGCGGTGCAGCAGTCGGAGGCACCGATTCAGGCCGTCTATCTCGAACCCTCCGGCCCGCTCGCGTGCGACGAGGCCGTCGACGCGATCCGCGCGGCGGACCAGGTGATCCTTGGGCCCGGAAGCCTTTTCACCAGCCTGATTGCGACGCTGCTGGTACCCGGTATTCGAACCGCACTGAGCGAAACCATGGGGAAGCGCATCCTCGTTGCCAACAACCGCCTCCAGAAGGGCGAGACGTCGGGACTCGATGTGACCGCCCACATCGAAGCGGTCCTGGCCCACACGGGCGCCGACGCACTCGATGCCGTCGTCGTTCAGGCCCCCTTGCTCGAGCCGGATGGAGTCCGCTTCGACCGGTGTGCGGTCGAGGACCTCGGCATCGAGGTGTTCGAGGACGATGTCTCGACCGACGACGGGGCGCACGACCCCGATGCGCTGGCGAAGGCGTTTCAGACCCTAGGAAGCGAGCGCAAGTAGGATCGGTCTCACAACGAACACAGGACCATTTAAGAGGAGGGTTCGATGGCCACGCGCATCGGCATAAACGGATTCGGGCGCATCGGAAGAAACCTGTATCGGGCGCTGAAGGCAAAGGACTCCAAGCTCGAGCTCGTGGCGGTCAACGATCTCACCGACTCTGCCACGCTTGCTCATCTGCTCAAGTACGACTCCGTGTTGGGCCGTCTAAGCGAGGAGATCAAGGCGACCGACGACGGCTTCACCGTCGACGGCACCGAGGTCAAGGTGCTGTCGGAGCGCGATCCCGCCGGGCTCCCGTGGGGCGATCTCGGCGTCGACCTCGTCATCGAGTCGACGGGTTTCTTCACCAAGGGATCGGACGCGCGCAAGCACATCGACGCCGGCGCAAGAAAGGTGATCATCTCGGCGCCCGCCAAGGAGGAGGACGCCACCTTCGTTCTCGGTGTAAACGAAGACACCTATGACGCCGACACCCACCACATCATCTCCAATGCATCCTGCACGACCAACTGTGTCGCCCCGCTTGCCAAGGTGCTGCACGACAACTGGGGAATCGAACGAGGCTTCATGACCACCTGTCACGCCTACACCAACGACCAGCGCATCCTCGATTTTCCCCACAGCGACCTTCGGCGTGCACGCGCGGCCGCGATCAACGTCATCCCGACGAGTACGGGTGCGGCCAAGGCCACGGCTTTGGTTCTGCCGGAGCTGAAGGGCCGGCTCGACGGCATCTCTCTGCGGGTCCCAGTGCCCGACGGCTCGATCACCGACCTGGTCGCGGTGGTGGGTTCCGAGGTATCGGTCAACGATGTCAACAACGCCTACCGCGAAGCCGCGTCGAGCTCGAGCCTCAAGGGCTACCTCGAATACAGCGAGGACCCGCTGGTCAGTACCGACATCGTCGGCAACCCGGCATCGTGCATCCTTGACTCGGACCAGACCATGACCAACGGCAACCTGGTAAAGGTGCTCGGCTGGTACGACAACGAGTGGGGCTACTCGAACCGCCTCGTGGACCTGGCCGAACTGGTGGCCGGCAAGCTCTAGCGAGTTCCTCGCCGCATGGCAGCGGATAACCTCGGGCCATGACCGACGAGGATCTTCCTTCGCTCGATTCGCTCGACGTTGCGGGCAAGCGAGTGCTCGTGCGCTGCGACCTGAACGTTCCCTTGGGCGACGGCGCGATAACCG
>JBOGWU010000067.1:0-34033 GCA_050693935.1 Actinomycetota bacterium
CCTCGGAGCCCTAAGCCGGCCTGTCACGGGCCGTAGCGACGGTCCGAGTGGAACAGGGTCGTATGACGGAATGTGCTGGTGCCGCTGGTGCCGCTGGTGCCGCTGGTGCCGCTGGTGCCGCTGGTGCCGCTGGTGCCGCTGGTGCCCGCACCGGTGCCGCTGGTGCCTGCACCGGGATTGCTGGTGCCGGCACCGGGGTCACCGGGTGCACCGGCAGGTGGCGCGGAAACGCACCCCTCTCTGGCGCGACTGTCCATTGGTCGGCGGGCCGCATGGGGAGGTCTGAGGCAAAATGAGTCTTGGATCAGGCGGCGGACTCGCTGCTCTCGCTGTAGTCGCCGGAGCGTGCAAGCCCGTTCATTCGCACCCGGTGGGCGAGAGCGCGCTGACCGGCTTCGACGTTCGC
Organism: Actinomycetota bacterium; assembly: GCA_050693935.1. Lineage (GTDB taxonomy): Bacteria > Actinomycetota > CADDZG01 > CADDZG01 > WHSQ01 > WHSV01. The sequence goes on from JBOGWU010000067.1 coordinate 407, forward strand.
GGGGTCGCCCCTCCACACCTTCAGCGAGGGGGCCTGGAGCGCACGACCGTACGAGAAGGAAACCTCCCACGGCTGAGGTCCGAGCTTGTTCATCTCGTTCAGCCGGATGGTGGCGTCTTCATCCGACATGCCCCCAGACAGGAACACGATTCCCGGGACCGGCTCGGGCACCGTGCGGCGAAGGGTTTCAATGGTCCTGTTCGCGATCTCTTCGTGGCTCGCCTGATCCGGGCAGCCCTTACCGCACAGGACCATGTTCACCTTGAGCAGCGTGCCGGGCAAGTCGATACGCGCTTGAGCTAACTCCTCATACAGCGCGCGAAGGGTCTGATCCGTGGCGCGCTCGCAAGCGTCGATGTGGTGGTTGCCGTCCATGAGCGTCTCTGGCTCAACGATGGGGACGATTTCTGTCTCCTGGCAGAGCGCGGCGTAACGTGCCAACGCGTGTGCGTTGACTCGAAGCGAGCATTCGGTAGGGAGGCCACGCGCTTCGTCGATGTAGATCGTCGCGCGCCACTTGGCAAAGCGGGCGTCCAGCTCCCTGTACTCGGCGAGGCGTTCGCGCAGCGCGTCGAGCCCCTCGGTGACGGTCTCACCCGCGTATAGCGCCAACGGCTTCGCCCCTGTGTCAACCTTGATGCCCGGGATGACTCCGGAGTCCTTGAGCAATTTGGGGAATGGGATGCCGTCGTCGGTGGACTGCCGGATGGTCTCATCGAACAAGATGATCCCGCTGATGTGGCTCCCGAGATTCGGCGTGGCTACCGGTAGTTCGTGAACTGCAGCGGGATGCCGAAGTCCTTTTCCTTCAGCGCAGCGATGATGTCCTGCAGCGTGTCCCGCGACTTGGCCGAGATTCGCACCTGATCCCCCTGCACCGATCCCTGGGCCTTCATCTTCATGTCCTTCACGTACTTCACTATCGCTTTGCCCTTGTCGGTCGAGATGCCTTGGTTCAGCGTCAGCGTTTGACGCGCGGTTCCTCCGGCGGCCTGCTCGATCTTGCCGTGAGCGAGGGCCTTGAGCGCGATCTTGCGTTTGACGAGCTTCTCCTCGAGGACCTTGACGCAATCCTTGACCTTCTGCTCCGTGTTCGAGTGCACACGGAGCACATAGTTGCCTGAGTCCTCACCGAGCTCCACGGATGAGTCGGTGCCCTTGAAGTCGTAGCGCTGCGAGATCTCGCGGCTCGCCTGATCGACGGCGTTGCGGACCTCCTGGAGATCGACTTCGGACACGACATCGAATGAAGATTCTTTGGCCATGGGAGAAGGCTAGCAAGCCCGCGGCGCGTCCCGCGCCATGGATTATCTGATGAACGTCTTCAGCAGCGGCATGAGCTCGGCGATGCGATCCTTGTTGAGATAAGCGTCGGCCCACGTCGGCTGACTGTCGAGCAGCGCGGAGAAGGCCACGATCTTGCTCTCGGGCGTGACCGCGCGCAGTATCTCAGCGGCGCCCTCGCCGTCCAGTCTGGGGAGCATGTAGTCGAGTATCACTATGTCGGGCTGCTTGTGAAGAGCGAGCGGCACCGCCTCGACCCCGTTCGCCGCCTCGCCGACGACCTTCATGTCCTCGGCCTCGCACAAGAGCCTCAGCGCGTGACGAATCTCCTCGTCGTCGTCAACGATGAGGACCGTTCGGCTCGAGTTCTCGTCCCCCAAACTCATAGCTTCAACAGACTGCCGGAGCCGACTCCCCTTGTCCAGATTTTTTTTCAGGACCGCCTGACCAGCAGCTTCTCGCAAGGCGTATGCGAGTGGCAACTGTCTGTTGCCGGCACTGCTCGTCGAGGGTGAGCCGTCGTGGTATCTCTGCTGGCGACTTCGTCGCGGGAGTCCGTACGGCACGCACCAGCGTGCGCAACGACTGGAAGGAGTCGTCCATTGTCCTCATGGCGTCGTGCTGTCCTGATCCGGAACGTTCACGGCGGGCTAAGCGCGTTCCTGGTTCTTGCGCTCGTTTTGGCCGCGGCCCCGTTCGGCCAAGTGCTGCGAGAAGCGGAACCCGTCGCCCGGTATTCCTTCTCGAAACCCGAGCGTTGCTTTCTGAAGAGAATCAATTCGATGCGCAGGCGCCATGGTAAGAGCGCGTTGAACTGGGACAAGCAACTCGGGTACGTCGCGCGAAGGCATGCTCGGTCGATGGCCTCCAACGGCTCGATCTACCATCACGGCAACCTGGGGCGCAGGGTCACACGTTGGAACCGACTCGGTCAGAACGTCGGCCGAGGTTCCAACTGCAGGGTCCTATTCAGGGCCTTCAAGCGCTCCAGCGGTCACCGTTCGAACCTACTGGGGCGCTGGCGGCACATGGGAGTCGGTGTCGAGAGGCGCGGAGGCAACCTCTTCGTGATGCACGTTTTCGAGTCACGTCGCGATCCCGGAAACAGCTATCACTATCCATAGCTCGCCCTACCGTTTCGACTCTAGATCGCGCGGCCACAGCGTGGCTACTTCTTCGAGCGTGAGGTCGGGCGCGGTGACGCCCTCGAGACCGGCGACCGGCGCAAGCCATTTCTCGTAGTACCGGAGCCAGCGCCCCTCGGACTTGGAGTCGGTCAGCACGCGGTTGACGAATGCCGTCATGTCGGATGCCTCGATCGGAGCGGCGACGCTGTAGCCGATCGTGGTGAGGTCGTCCCCTCGGATCTCGAAGCCATCGAGCTCAGTTGCAAGAGACATCAGGTGGACGTCGGGAGCGACGGCGGCCACACTTCGCCCGTCTCTTAGCTCGGTCACGCACTCGCCGCTTGCGGCGGCGTCCGTTGTCTCAATGGTTTCGTCGAGCGCGGCGATATCGAGAGGGGTGCGCTCCTCGTTGTACTGACAAACGATCTCGCCGGCGAGATCGCCGACGCCGGAGATGCTCGTATCTCCCGGAACCAGCAGGCGCGTGTGGCCGATCCAGAACGGTCCCGAGAAATTGCCCTGGCGTGCCAGTCGCTCGGTGACGCCGATCATCGGGAACGCAAGATCCACCTGCCCTGCTTTGACGAGCTCGAGGGCCTTCTCCCCGGACGCGATCTGATAGTCGAGGTCTACCCCGAGAGCTGCGGCGATCTCGCCGGCCAGATCGGTGACGAACCCCTCGGGATCTCGCCCCTCGTTCGCCCAGCTGAAGGGAGGAAGGTCTCCGGGCGCTGCGACCGTCAGGACGCCGCGCTCCTGGATCTCGCCCATGGTCGTGTCCGCATTGAACACGGTGGCGTCTTGTACGTCGGTCTCCGCCGGCACGCACGCAACCGCGATCAGGCCGACGAGCGCGTAGAGACAGAGAGTGTGAGATCGAGGCACGGGCCAGAGCCTAGATGAGACCGGGCACCAGTGCTCTCGCGCGCAAGTCACGTTGATGTCTTTCACGCAACCTGGAGGGGAGGTGGCCGGACGAGTTTCAAGGCCGTGAATGCGCCCCCGCGCCCGGGCGAGCTACAGAGGATCTACGTCGACAATTCGAAAGCGGCCGAGGTCCTCGGCTAGGAGACCCACGGTGGGACTGGACGAAGGCCTGAAGCAAACCCGTGGCGTGGTTCAAGACGAAGATGTGATCCGGCGCCGGCGTATCCGCGGCGGCGTCGAAAGGCACCAAATGCCTGATTTGCTTCCAGGACGCGATCTGCGTTATACGTGCATTTAGGGCCTAAGCATCTTTCGGCGCACATTGACCGACCTGTCGCGGGTGGGTGAGGCCGGGAGGGGGTCCCGGAAAGTAGTCGGTCGTCTTGGGGGGTTCGTGATGCACGTACGCGCGGCTGCCAGATTTGTGTGCGTTTTGTCCGTGGTGGTTCTGGCCGGGACACTGTTCGTGTGGCCACAACCGGCGGAGGCACGGCAACGCCGGTGCAAGGGGAAGCTCTTGAACAGCGCCAGGGAGCTCAGAGCGATCAACGGTGCTTCCAACAGAACCTTCTGCATCGCCTCTTCCGCCCGCCGGCACAAGGGTCGCTACGACATCGGGCGGCGCGTGATTCGACCGGGCAACAACGTCACACTGATCGGCGTCCCGGTCAGGAGGCGTCCCGACGGATACGGTCACCGCTATCGCATCAAGGCTCGGTCAAAGATCCACGGCAGCGGCCCCGCCATCATCGACCTGAACCGTAAGCACACCATCACGATTCGGAACCTCGACCTGAGCGGAGCGAGAGGAAGTTGCTCGAGCACCCACGCGGGGACCATCGTCACGAATGGGGTCAACCTCAAGATCAGCAACTCGCGTCTGCATCATGGGTTCGCCCAGGCGATCGGCCACTCGTCGGGAGGAACCTTCCGCCACCTGGAGGTCGATCACAACGGCGCGAGGTGCCTGCGCAGCCATGTCGCCGGAGGCATCAAGACGGGTAGCTCCAGGGGGTACACCATCTCCCGCAGCTTCGTGCATCACAACGTGGGCCCCGGTATCTGGTGTGACGCTAGCTGCGACAATTTCCGCGTCGTCCGAAACGTGTCGGTGCGAAACTCCGGTCAGGGGATTCGGTACGAGCACGGCTCGAACGCGGGCCAATGCTCATCCTGCAACGCGAGGATCACCTACAACATCGCCAAGCGCAACGGCCTCTTCACGTGGGACCGCAACAACATGCACGCCGGCATCGGGATTAGCTCATCCGAGAACGCTTTGATCGCCTACAACCGGCTGGGTGGAAACTACAACTCGAACGGGATCATGCTCCAGGACGGGCGCCACCCCCTGAGGAACATTCGCATAAGTAACAATGCACTCCGGGGCGACAGGATCAAGAGCTGCGACAAGTCCGGCGTCATCTGCAAGAACAACCGGAGATAAGAAAACGCCCGTCGAGCGACGGGCTCAAGTGATGCGCTGGTCTAGATGATTACTTGGGGGCAATGTGCTTGCCCCCAAGAACCAGGATCAGGCTGGGTCGACCGAGCTCTTGCGGGTGCTCCGGACAACGAGCGTTCCCGCCCCGATGGCCGCTGCACCGATCACGGCGAACAGCATGACCTCACCGCCGGTGAACGGCAGGACGCCGTCTTCATTCGAGCTCAACACCTCGGGGTCGGTCTTGTCGCTCTTCTGGATGACGTTCGGCTGGACCTCGGGTGGGTCGTCGCTGGAACCAGGCGCAGCAAGCGCCGGCGCGAAGAACCCCATCAGTACCACCATGGCCAACGAGGCCATTACTGCCTTCAAAACCCTCACGGGCGCTCCTTTCGACGATCGCGTCTCAACGGGGCCTTGGGAGGGAGAGTATTCAAGGCCACCGAGAGGAGCACCAGCCTTTCGCCGTAGAAAACCTGGCCCTAATCCGCCTTTTTTCCGAACTGGGCGCTTCCATAGTGTTCCGCATGTAACCGGCGGCTTGAGGTGCCATAGGAGGACAAACCACCATGAAGATCGATGCGTTGACGAAGCCCTGGGCGCTGTTGTGTGCCCTGGCTCTGGTCGTAGCGAGTCTGGCGATGAGCGGGACGGCGGCCGCGAATCACGACACCCGCACTCTCAGCACCTCCAAGGACGCAACGAACGAGCGAGTTGGTGACAGACACAGCTTCGTCGCCAGAGTCAGCGCGCCGGCCCCGGATGCGATCGGTGGCCCCATCAAGATCGCCGTCGAGATTTCGGGACCGGGGGATCCGACGGGGGACGGAGATACGCCCGAAAGTCCCGATGACGGGTGCACAGTGGCCGTGGGGGTGAGGGAGTGCACGGTCGGTTACGACGGCCTACCAGGTCATGCTGTGGGCACCGACACCGTCCGTGCCTGGATCGACCACGACCAGAGCAACCTCACGGTCGAGGCCGACCTCACCGAGGGGCAGGACCCTGGCACCACCGGGGAGCCGGATAACACCGATGTCTCGACCGTGCGGTGGTTCGCCGGGCTTCCCGCCCGTGCGGAGTTGACGTGTGACGACGGCGCCGCGGCGGTGGGGGACACGATCTCGATTCAATGCCGGCTCGGGAGCAGCACCAGCCAGCCCCTGAACGTGCAGGGGGGATGGCTCATCGACGCAGAGAACCTGGACGGCGCCAACGATCCCGACAACAGCGCCGGCTACCCGGGCATCGCCGACTACGGCGATGGTTGTACGACGGGGCCGACCGGTGTCTGCACGGTCTCCGTTCCGTCGGAGGGTTCGGGCCAGGAGGGAACTGCGGACGTCTGCTTCTGGGTCGACGAGGACGGCGACGCCAGCTTCCACTCGACTCCCGTGTGGGACGGGGCCAAATGCGACGAGCCCGAGAACGCCACGAACCACAACACCACCCACGTGTCCACGCTCGAATGGGGGCCGGAGGCGCGCGCCGTCTCGCTGTCCGCCTCCCGGACCACCGTCACCTCCGGGGACAGCTTCACCCTTAGCGGAAGCGTGGACTCGCCGGCGTCGGTCTGTAGCAACGGAGTCGAGGTGCAGCTTGAAAAGGCGCCGGGAAACTCGGATGACTTCCAGACGGTTAGGACCCCAACCACTAGGACGGGCGGCGGCTTCAGCACCACGCTCAGGTCGAGGGTAAGCGCCACCTACCGCGCCGTGCTGACAGAAGACCCGGGGACGTGTATGGGCGCCACCTCCACGGACCGCCGAGTCCTCGTCAAGAAGAAGCTCACGCTCGCAGCCAGTCGCCAGGCGGTCGAGCGGGGGCGAAGAGTGGATCTGCGCGCCAAGGTCCTGAGCTGCACGTCCGGCGTAAGCGACAGGGTCGTGTTGCGCAAGAAGGTCGGTGGGGTGTTCAAGAAGGTAGGCGCGCTGCGAACCAACGCCAACTGTGTGGCGACCTTCTCGAAGAAGATCAACAAGCGCAGCGTCTTCAAGGCGTACTCGCCGCAGGATGCCGACCAGCTTGCCGGTAGCTCGCGCCGCGTGGCCGTGAGACTCAAGTAGTCGTCGAAGGGGGGGAGCCATCCCCCCCTCCGACGGTGCAGGATGTTCAAGTAAAACTGACGACTACGAGTTTCATCAGTTCGACTGGACGGCCGCCCGTCATGTGGGGTGGCCGTCCGGCGCGGGCCACCTAACGATTGTCGATGCAAGTCACCTCGGCGCCGCACCCGTCTATCGTCTGACCCAGAATCTCGTTGCGCTCGATCCTGACATTCTCCGAGGCGCCGCGGGGCGTGTCTCGAACCACGATGGCGTGACCGTTGTTGTCGCCGATCGTGTTGCGGGTTATGAGCGCGTTCCGGGAAGCGATGACGGCGATTCCCGCGTGTGCGCCCGGGTCTCCGGATCGGTCGTTGCTGTTGATGACGTTATCGCTGACCGTCGCTCCACCCCAAGACACTTCATACCGAATGCCGCTTCGGGTGTTGTCGAAGATCGTGTTGCCGATTGCTTCCATTCCACCCGGGCATCCTGAGTCGCACCAGATTCCGTTGCCGATGTTGGCGAACACCTCTGAAGCTCTGATCGTGAAACCGATCCCTCCCTTGATTCCTCCCGCGCAGCAGCCGGTAAAGGGGCGCGAGCCATTGTGATCAAGGATCGAGTTCGCGACGACCAGCCCTTGCTCGGACCCGCCGATTCCATGATTGACGTTGTCGTGAAGGCGTACGAACTCAACCGTGTTGTCGCGACCGCCCCGGAAGCCGCTGCCGCATGACGGTCTGCAGCGTGGGTTTCCTCGTGCCCCGGAGATGTCCATGTGAGCGATGAGCACGCCGGCCGATCCCTTTGCGTCGATGATTATCTCTGCGCCCGTCCCCTCGAGGTAGGTCTTGTCGATTCCCGCACCGATAAGCTGCGTGCCCTCGCGTGGGAGGAGAGGGGTGCTCACCCGAAAGGTGCCCTCGGCGAGGCAGAAGGTGGTCGAGGCCGCGTGTTGATCGATCACCTGCTGGAGGTCGGAACCAGAGGGAACATCGACGCCTTTGCACTCGCTCGGCGCCGGCTCAAGTTGACTCCGGTCGAACAGGATCGCCGCAGCACCTGCGATCGCCAGCGCCCCGATGAGGGCTACGAGGACGACTCCCCGGCGGAGAGAACCCGATTGCACCCTGTTCAGACGACGAAGGCCATTTATGAGCCGCAAACCTTTTCCCTCACTGGGCCCACACGCGATCGACCAAGGAGACGACCATGCGAGCCGAAGGGGAAGTCCTCGCGGTCGCCTCGGTTCGACAGGCCTGCTCGGGTGCGGATCTCGTGGCGCTGAATCGGGCTGTGTGACCCGCCCTTACTCCCAGCCAAGAACTCGCCCCGAGACTCCCTCGTGACTCTCGGCCAGGCGCCGCACCTGTGCGAGGTCGTCTAGGACCAGCCCTCTCCGTCTTAGGGTCAGTGGCAGCTCACAGCGCGCCGCAGGACTGGACCGATAGCGGAGTCTCGAAAGTGCGTGCGCGGGACTCAGCAAACCCCTCACCAGAGCCCGGCCCTCGAGCGCGAGCATTCGTGCACGCGGCCAGCGACCCGCGCGCGCGTCCCGGGCCGCCGACTCGACCAGCCTGCCCATGGAACCAAAGGCCTTTGCCGCCAGGTGAGCGCCCTCGCGGTCCTGCTCGAGCAGCCCGAGGACCCGTGCGGCCTTCGGACCCGTCCATTTCAGGCCGCCCGACCATGTCACTCCGTTGGGCACCAGTTTGATCAACGCGGTCGCCCCGGGGCGCAGGCGTCTCCAGCCCCGTGGATCCATCTCCATGGCCGGCACCAGATCTTCGGCCGAGTACATGCGAGCTCCCCGAAAATGCCGGTGGCCGAGGACCTCCAGCTTGTAGACGGGCGTGCCGGGCTTGCCCACTGCCACGAGCAGCAGGACCCCGGGCCGGTGAGGACACGAGATCACCGGGTCGAGGTGGTTGCCGCCCGCCCAACGACGAAACTCTTCCTCGACCGCCATCCAGTCGGCCTGCGGAGCAACGAGATCGACGTCGCCCTCTCCGGCAAGGCCCTCCTCCACGTTGCCGGATACGGCCCGAGCAGGCGACGCGCGCGTGAGACCAATGAGGAGCTCACTCCAGAGGCCCGACCGGTCGAGAGTCATGCCCAACCCTTCTCCATAAGACGAGGTGACGTCGAGTACTACGTTATGTTGCCTCGGTCCGCGCGTCGGGACCCGGCCCCGCGGATCCGAGGCGACCCCAGTTGTTTTCGCTCGAGGCGGTATATAGCCTTTACCAACGGCTGGGGGCCGGCGAGAGAATGGACAAAGGACGAATTGAAATCAACCAGAACGGGGCCTGAGCAGCACGCGCCGGGCCACATGCCTGCGTCGGGCACGCCGGATTCCCTCGGAAGTGGCCGAGTGCTCATCGTCGGGGGCCCCGACGGGGCGGGAAAGACCACCATTTGCGCACGACTGATCTCGGAGGTCCTGGACGGCGACCGGGTCCTCCACATCCGCTTTCCTCGGCTGCTCCCGCGTCGCAACCGAGAGAAGGCGCGCACTCGCCGTCTCGGGGCCGGAGTTGCTCCGGATGCTTCGAGCCCCCGTGTCTACCCACGGGCTTACATGCGAGGCCTCACCTCCGTCAAAGCCCTGTATCTCTACGCCGACTTCCTGCTCGGGTGGGCCGTGCGGGTGGCACCCCACGTCCGACGGGGTGGGTCGGTGGTCTTCGAGCGGGGGTGGTGGGATCACGCCGTCGACCCGCGTCGCTACCGGCTTCGCTCGGGGCGCCCCTTCCAGGTGCTCGGCAGGCTTATTCCGCGCGCAGACCTGGTGCTCGTCCTCGAGGCCGACCCGGAGGTGATCCGGGCCCGCAAGCCGCAGCTCTCTTCGGCCGAGCTCACCCGGCAGATGGCCGTCTGGCACCGGATCCTGCCGTCCGACCAGCGCGCGGTCTTCCTCGATGCCGCCTCGCCGGCCGATGTCCTGGTCGAACAGATCCGAGAGCAACTCCGAGCGCTCGAGCCCGCGTCTTCTCGGGCGACCCATCAAGCCGAATGACGAGCACTTCGAGTGCGGTCCTGGTAACCGGCGATCAGGGGCGAATCGCGCTCACCACGGTCCGAGCACTCGCAGCCGGAGGCTACGACCCGGTTCTCACCGTGGGTCCCGGAAGATCCATCGCCGCGGCGTCGCGTCACTGTCGGCGCACCGTTAGGGTTCCGCGGGTCTCCGATCCGGGGTACGCGGAGTCGGTTCGGGCCGAGCTGGACGAGCACCCGTACCTGACCTTCTTGCCGGTTAACGACGAGGCGCTCCTTGCGCTTGATCAACCGGTAGGTCACCTGCTCGACAAGCAGCAGCTCGTCCAAAGGGGCGAAGCGGCCGGATTCGCCGCTCTGTCCACACGGACCTTCGAGTCGCCCTCACAGCTCATGGCCGAGGCCGAGGAGCTCGACTATCCGATAGTCGTCAAACCGGTCATCAGAGACCGAAGAGCCTTTCGGCTGGACTCGGCGCCGCAGCTCAGAAAGGCTGCGCTCGTCGCGGGCCCCATGCTCGTGCAGCCCTTCATCGACGAGTCGATCCGCACACTTGGGGGGGTCATGTGGAAGGGTGACCTGGTTGCCGCGGTGCACCAGCGCTGGCTCAGGATCTGGCCCCCCCAGTGTGGGCAGGCCTCCGCGGTGGTGACGACGTCGCCCGACAAGGAGCTGGAGGCTCGCATCGTCGCCCTGTTGGACGGCTACGATGGCGTGTTCCACGTGCAGCTCCTGGGCCCCTACCTCATGGACGTCCATCCTCGCCCCTACGGGCTTCAAACGCTGGCCTTGGCCGCGGGGGTGAATCTGGCGGGAATCTGGTGCGATCTCCTCTCGGGCCGGCGAGTCACGCCGGTGCGGGCGCCGGCCGGTTTCTTCTACCGGTGGCTGGCGGGGGATCTGCGGCACATGCGGTGGGCGCTGCGCGAGCGCAGGCTAGGTCTTCCGGCGGTGGCCGGCGCGCTGCGACCTCGCCGAAAGACCGCTCACGGCACCGAGTCCTTGAGGGACCCGGGACCGACCCTGGCTCGCATTAGATTCCATCTCGACCGCACTCGATTCGGAGACGGGAAAAATCGGACCGAACGGCGCAGCTCTTACACCTGACGGTCGAGCGTGCCGATTACTAGTCTCGAAGAATCCTCCCGAAACCCGATTGGACGGCCCGTGTCGTACTCGTGCACCATCCCAGTGGACAACAAGTCACCCGACTGCGGTGGGGTCCGGTCGTGAGCAAGAAGGAGAAGTCCGCCTTCGGTGACCTGACGCCTGAAAGAGCGGGGGACGTTCGCGTCGTCGCAAAGGGTGGCGCCGTTCAGATGCTCGGGCAGATCACCCAGAAGCTCGTGACCTTCCTGCTCGTGGCGGTCATGGTGCGGATGCTCGGTACCGCCGACTACGGCCTCTACCGGCAGGTGTTCCAGATCCTCATGGTGGCGACCACCTTGTCCTCCGGAGGCTTTCCCGCAGCGGCCGTTCGCTTCATCGTGATGGCGCGCGTGGCCAAGGACCCAAGTGCTTCTCGAGGGGCGGCTCGCACCACGATTGTCGGAGCCGCCGTCGCTTCGCTGGTCGTCTTTGTCGCCGGGTTCGTTGCTGCCGACGAGATCGCGGCGGCGTTCGCAGACTCTTCTGCAAACCGCGCCTACCTTGCCTTCCTGCTGAGAGTGGGGGCCGCCTACGTCCCCCTCTACGGCTGCATGCAGGTCCTGAGATTCTGCACCCAGGCATACAGGACCATGGTCCCTTCGGTGATGGTCGGAAACATCATTCAGCCGTTGTCTCGCTTCGGTCTGACGGTCGCGGCTCTCTTGACGGGGTTTGCCGTGACCGGTTCCGTAGTGGCGCTCGTGGCAAGCGCCGGCATCGCCATGGTGTGCGGAATCTGGTACTACAGGAAGCTCTTATCGGACGAGGAGCGAGTGGCCGTCCCGCGCGCGAGGCTCGCCCCGATCCTTCGCTTCGTCTTCCCCCAGGCAGGAGTCGCGCTCTTCAGCACCCAGTCGTTGGGGCTCGGCATTCTTCTGATTGGGATCTTCGGTGTCGACAGACAGGTCGGTCTTTACGGGATCGCGCAGTCGCTTCAGCTCGCCGGTGGGATGTTCCTCAACAGCATCGTCGGCATCTGGGCGCCGGTGGTGGTCCAGCTCTACGAGCGAGGAGAGATAGCTCGGCTGCAGTCTATCTACCAAACGATCAACCGCTGGGTGGCCACCTTTTCGGTACCGATCTTCATGGCCCTGATGATCCAGCCGGAACTGTTCGTTCTGCTCCTGAGCGGCCGAGCCGAAAGCGAGGCGGCGATCCTCGTGTCGATCCTGGCGGCGGGGAACATCTTCTACGTCGCAACGGGGCCCTCCGGATACCTGCTCTCTATGGCCGGCCGGCCCAGCGTGAATCTCGTCAACTCTCTCGTGAGCGTCGGTCTTTACGTCGGCCTCGGAATCTGGTTGGTGCCGAAGTACGGCGCCGTCGGCATGGCGGTCGTGGATGCGATCGTCACGGCTCTCCTCAACATCGCGCGCGTGATCGAGGGAAAGATCCTGGTGGGCGTGCAACCCTTCGGGCGCACCTTTGTGAAGCCGATGGCTGCGACCCTCGCGGCCAGCGGAGTACTCCTCGTCGCGCGCCTGGTGTTGGGGCACTCCACGGTCATGGCGATCGTCGGATTGCTCATCGCGGGGCTCGTGTATGTGGGTGTGCTGAAGGTGCTCGGCCTGGAGGCCGAGGAGAGGCTCGTTATCGACGGGGTCAAGACGAAGCTACTGGGTGCCTTCAAGCGCGGATAGCGCGGTAGCCCCAAAACCACGCGAAGTCCCCCCACTCTCCCATGGAGAGGCGCGCGACCAGGTTCGTCCCTCCAATGGAACTAGTCATTTGGCGAAGACTCCCCGAATACTTTGGTGCATCTCGATGAGACAAACCCCCTACCCAGTGGATGGGCTGTTGGCTAGCGTTCTGATTGTGACGAAACACTATGTAAGTGAGCTTTGAGTGACACCGGCGGCCAGCCTTGGCGACGATCCATGGGGAGCGAAATGAAATCATTCCTGACCGTAGTAACGACTGCGGCCCTGTTCCTGGCGCCGGCGGCGACCGGACGAAGCGCGTCGCTCGCCGCCGACGTGTCCACGGAGGTCACTCCGGACGGCGCCTGCGGAACTAGCGCGGGGTCCAGCAACGCGACCTTCGATTCGAACAACCACCGGATGGTCGTGACCGCGGGGGGCCGCATGATCGCCGTCTACGACCCCCACGGCGATGGTGGCGTCGATCTCGCGTGGAAGGACCCGGGTGCGGCCTGGAAGGAAAAATCGATCTTCGAGGGGGGGCTTGACGAGGTCAGCAACGATCGACCGGCTTCGATCGCCCTCGACGGAACCGGGCGGGCATGGGTGGTGTGGTCGGGATACTCCGAGAGATTCGGTCCCGTGAAGATGCGGCGTCTGACCAACCTGGATGCGGCCGGAGGGCCGGCCATGGGAGGGGTTACGACCGTCCAGAGCGGGGGCCCGGACCCGGCCGACCCGGACAACACGGCCAAGTATCGCGGGGGCGCGGCGGTCGATATTGCATTCCACGGCGGCCGGGGGCACATCGTCTGGCTGCAGAGGACCGACGGCGGGTACAGCCTGGCGGCGGACTCGTTCACGGACCTGGACAATCCGACCCCGCCGTTGCTCGGCCGCACGATCCTCGACGAGTCCTCGTCCAAACAGATCACGGCCACCCTCGTGCCCACGCCCGCCGGCATGCGAGCCGTGGCGCGGACCGACGACCTGAGACTGTTCCGGTACGAGACCACCTCCGGATGGACCGGTGGCAGCGCGACCACCGATGCCCCCGCAGAGGCGCGGCCCAGCGCCGTCGCCTTCGGGAGTGACGTCCTGGCGGCCTTTCAGAGTTCGTCGAGCCCCGGCGCCGTGAAGGTGGCAAGGTTCTCGAACACCGGCAGCAGCGTCGACACCTCACTCAGCACCGGTGGCGGCTACGCTGAACCGGCGATCGCGGCGGGTGCGGGCAAGGCCTGGGTGGTCATGGTGGGTGCCTCGGGTGATTTGGTCGTGGCGCGCACCTTCAACGGCTCCTCCTGGGGGCCAGATGCGACGCTGATGACTGCAGCCGCCGGCGAAGGGGTGTTCACCTGGCCGAACACCCTGCGGGAGGTGGGCGGAGCGCTTCGGTTCCTCGTCGGTCAACGGTGCGCCGAGCGACCGCGTACGTCGCGGAGCGCGGTGTGGTCGTTCGAGCAGAATGTGAGCGCCGCGCCGCTGAACACCACGATCACAGACGGGCCCGAGGGTCGCATCAACGACGACACGCCGACCTTCGGCTTCTCGGCTAGATCCGGCGCGGACTTCGAATGCCGGATCGACGGAGACGACTTCGCCCGCTGCTCGAGTCCCTACACGGTGGAGGCGCTGGGAGACGGCCCCCACACCTTCTACGTCCAGGCCCTCGACGGCATCGACGTCGAAGATAACCCCGCGGAGCGCACTTTCATCGTCGACACCGTTGCTCCCGAGACCAGGATCATCAACCATCCCCGACTCCGGACGAAAATCCGCAGGGCCGAATTCTCGTTTCGGGCAGATCAGAGATCGAACTTCACCTGCAACCTGGACGGCGCGGGGTTCAAGCCGTGCTCTTTGCCGGGGGTGTTCAGGAGCACCAAGGTGTACAGGGGTCTCGAGACCGGGCGTCACAGATTCAAGGTGCGCGCCATTGACCGCGCCGGCAACGTGGATCCGACGCCGGCGGTATGGAGGTGGAGGGTGGCGCGCCGGTAGCCTGCCCGGCGGAAAGCGGACGTCTCGGGCGAGTCAGGTTTTCTTGCACACGTGGTGCCCCTCGCGCGCACCCAAGGGACTAGTCATACAGGAGCAGCTCTCCAAACTCACCGCTCAATTTGGTGCATCGAAGTGACGAACCCCCTATCCGGTGGGTGGTCGATTCGCTAGCGTTCCGGCTGGCAGGACGGCAATCCAGTGAGCCGCGAAAGTCTCGAGACAAGCTTGCGAGGAGCAAGGGGGGCGACATGAAATCATTGACGACCGCCATAGCCACGACCGCCTTGCTCCTGGCGACCGCCACGACCGGCTGGACCGCGGCCGGCGCGCCCACGGTGACGGGGGTAACTCCAGGCGCCTGTGGCGAGGTGGGGTCCAGCAACGCTACCTTCGATTCGAACAACCACCGGATGGTCGTGACTCCGAGTGGCCGCACGCTCGTTGTCTACGACCCCCACGGCAGTGGCGTCGACCTAGCGTGGAAGGACCCAGGCGAAGGCTGGCAGGAGAAGTCGGTCTTCGACAACGGACCGGATGAGATCAACAACGATCGACCGGCTTCGATCGCTCTTGACGGAGCCGGGCACGCATGGGTCGTGTGGTCGAGCTACAACTTCAGCAAGATCGGCCCCGTGAAGATGCGGCGGTTGACTGACCTCGATGCTCCCGACGGACCGGCCGTAGGACCGGCCCTTACCGTCGAGAGTGCAGGCACGGGAAACGCGGCAGTCGATATTGCATTTCACGGCGGTCGGGGGCACATCGTTTGGCTGCAGCGTACTGGCAGCACCCAGTACAGCCTGACCACGGTCTCGTTCACAGACCTTGACAATCCGACCCCGCCGTTGCTCGACCGCACGATCCTCTACCAGAGCTCGGTCAAAAGGACGACGGCCACTCTCGTGCCGACGCCCGCCGGCATGCGAGCCGTGGCGCGTGCCGGCAAGCTGAGGTTGTTCAGTTACGACTCATTGGGATGGATCCGTGGCAGCGCAGCGACAAGCGCCCCGGCGAAGTCTCGACCCAGTGCCGTCGCCTTCGGCAGTGACGTCCTGGCCGCCTTTCAGAGTTCATCCAGTCCCGGCGCCGTGAAGGTGGCAAGATTCTCGAGCACTGGTAACAGCGTGAGCACATCGCTCAGCACCGGCGACGGTTACCGCCAGCCCTCGATCGCGGCCGATGGGAACCAGGCGTGGGTGACCATGGTGCTCGCATCGGGTACCTCGGTCGTGTCGCGCACCTTCGACGGCTCCTCCTGGGGCGCGGACGCCACGCTGATGACAGCCGCCGCCGGCGACGGGGTGTTCACTTGGCCGAACAGCCTGAGAGAGGTGGACGGAACGCTTCGATTCGTGGTCGGTCAGCGGTGTACTCAGGACAAGCTGCTGCAGCGGAGCGGGGTGCTGTCGTTCGAGCAGAATCTCTGACCTAAAGAGAGACCCTTCGGTGCGCCGTGCATTCCGCCGTCCCAGCGGCCCCTCTCGTTGTTTTCAGGTGCGCGCGTAGCGCTGGGTGAACCACTCCACGGAGCGCGCAAGAGGCCGCAGGCGTCGGTGGCCTTGGCCCAGAACTCCGGGTCGTGGCTCGTCATCCACGAGCGCACCTGCCACGGCTCGAAGTAGAGTCCGGAGCGTAATTTTGCAAGGAAGCACTAGGCGACCGCTACCTGGTCCTCGAGGCCGGTGACCGTCTCGACCTCTCCCGAGCGTTTGCGCTCGCGCACCTCTAGCCGGCGCGAGAGCAGCGACAGCATGAGATTGAAGACGACGAACATCGCGCCAACCACGATGAACACCTGAAGGATGGGGGCCGGGACCCCGGTTCCTCCGAACGGGCTCCCGCTCGTGTTGTTCACTATCGCACCCGCACTGACGAGCTCCTGTATGGCGAGAATGCTGACCAGGCTGGTGTCCTTCGTCAGCGTAATGAGTTGGGACACCGTGGCCGGGACCATGCGTCGCAGTCCTTGCGGCAGGATCACGATTCGCATCGACTTCCAGTAGGCCAAACCCAGAGCCGCAGCGGCCTCGCCCTGACCGCGCTCCAGCGACTGGATACCGGCGCGGAAGATCTCCGCAATGACGGCGGAGTTGTAAACCACCAGCGCGAGGATGCTGGCGATGACCTGGCCGCTTCGCAGCTGCGCGGGGAGAAAAGCCGGGGCGTTGTCGGCCCAGAACTCCTTGACGCTCTCTGGCAGCGCGAGCCCGAAGTACAGAAGGATCAACAGCACCGGCAGATTGCGCCAGACGTCGATCCATAACGAGGTCGCGGTGGCCACCACCTTGTTCTTGGAGATGCGGAGCAATGCCACCACAAGACCTACCACGAGAGAAAGCGCCATCGTGATCAGCGCCAGGACGATGTTGTTGAGAAAACGTTCGAGCAGGAACATGAGGTTCCGCCCCGCGAAGATCCACTCCCAATTGGACGGATCGAAGAGATAGTCCATTCGCTACCTCTTGATGGCGAAGCGCTGTTCGAGCCTTCGCACGAGAATGGTCGCGGGAATAGTCAGCAAGAGGTAACCCACTCCGGCCCAGAAGAAGGCCTCGTTCGTCGCGAAGGTGCGGCTGTTGACCACGCGTGCGGCCTTGAGCACGTCGTCGAGGGCGATGAGGGAGCCTGCAACTATTGCCGAGTTCTTGATCATCGCGATGATCAGGTTCCCGATCGGGGGGATTACCGTGCGGAAGGCCTGGGGGAGGATGACCTGTCGCATCGTCTGTCGGTAGGTGAAGCCGAGGCTCAGCGACGCCTCGATCTGACCTTTTCCAACCGCGCTAACGCCCGACCGGATGGCCTCCGCGATGTAGGCGGCCGTGTAGAGGCCCAGTGAGGCACTGGCGGCCGCCAGATCCCCGAGGCTGATACCACCCCTGCGGAGTCCTGCGGAGAAGATGATGGCCAGCACGAGTAGGGGAATGTTCCGAAACGTCTCGACGTAGAAGGTCCCAAGCCAGTTGAGAGGCTTAGCCGGCGCGATGCGCAGGGACGCCACCAGCGTCCCCACGACCATCGCGACCACAAAGGAGATCCCAACCAGTTGCAATGTCACCAACAACCCCGACAGGTAGGTGTCGAGGTTGCTGGTGATGATCGGGAACAGCCGATCCATCTATGTCGAGGCTTTCACCTGGACGCTTGCGGCCGGATTCCTAGCAGGTCTCGTCGCAGGGGAACAGCTCGTAGGCGTCCTCGAGCGTGAGCTCCTGAGGGTGCTCGGCCTCTTCGCCGGTGTACTGGCCGACCCACTCCTCGTACATCTCGTCCCAGGTGCCGTCCTCGAAGGACTCCTCGATCGTCTGGTCGAGGAACGCGGCGAGCTCGGTTTCGCCGTCGGGAATGCCGACGCCGTAGGGCTCGGTGGTCAGAGGATCACCAACGAGCTTGAGTGAGTCGTCCTGGATGACCATGCCCGTGAGGATCACGTCGTCCGTCGAAACTGCATCGACGGAGCCGTTCTGGATTTTCTCGAGGCACTCGGAGTACGAATCGACCAGGTCGAGCTCGGCGTCGGGGGCCTGCTCCGTGAGCGTGCCCTCGTAGGTCGAGCCCAGAGCGGTGCAGACTTTGGTGCCTGCGCCGAGATCGTCGATTCCGGCGATGTCGGAGTCCTCGGGAACCAGGATTCGACCTTGGGCGACGTAGTAGGGCCGGCTGAAGTCGATCTCCGCATCGCGGTCGGTAGTAATTGTCATGGTCGACAGGATCAGGTCAACGGTTCCGTCCACGAGAAACGGAATCCGGTTGTCCGAGATCGCCTCGGTGAACTCTGCCTCCACGCCGAGCTTGTCGGCGATGTAATTACCCAAGTCCACATCGAAGCCCTCGACCTCACCGCTCTGCGGGTTCTCGAACCCGAAGGGCGGAACGTCGTACTTGACGCCGATGGTTACCTTGCCCGCGTCGACGAACTCGGCCATAGGTGTGCCGGCTTCGAACTCCTGCACCTCTTCGCCCTCGCCACCACCGTTGCCGGTGTCCCCTCCTTCCTCGTCGTCACCGCCGCAGGCGGCGGCGACGAGCGCCAGCGCCATCATCAGCGCGATGACCCATAGTCGCTTACCTCGCATGAACCTCCCCCTTCCTGGGCCGCCGGAGCGTCCCCATCTCGCCAAATGAGTCAGTGGTGAATGATCTTGTCCACGAAATCGCGCGCGCGATCGCTCTTGGTGTTGTTGAAGAACTCCTGAGGTGGGGCCTGCTCGACGATCTTTCCCTCGTCGATGAAGACGAGCTGGTCGCAAACCTCGCGGGCGAAGCCCATCTCGTGGGTGACCACCAACATGGTCATTCCGCCGTTGGCGAGATCTCGCATTACGTCCAGAACCTCGCGGATCATCTCGGGGTCGAGAGCGGAGGTGGGCTCGTCGAAGAGCATCAGCTTCGGATCCATGGCCAGAGCTCTGGCGATCGCGACGCGCTGCTGCTGTCCTCCCGAGAGATCGTTGGGATAGGCATCGGCCTTCTCGGGGATTCCCACCCTCTCGAGGAGCTGTTCCGCCCGGTCTCTTGCATCCGACTTAGACAAACCCTTGATCTCCATCGGCCCGAGGGTGATGTTGGCGATCACCGTCTTGTGCGGGAACAGGTTGAACGACTGGAACACCATGCCGATTTCGGCCCGAAGCTTGTAGATGTTCTTGCCGGCCGTCGAGATCGAGTCGCCGTCGAAGGTGATTTCCCCCGAGTCGATCTTCTCGAGCGCGTTTACGCACCGCAGCATCGTCGACTTTCCCGATCCAGAAGGGCCGGCTATGACGATTGCCTCTCCACGCCTAACGGTCAGGTCGATTCCGTCCAGAACTAGATTGCTTCCGAAGCTCTTCCGGATCTGTTTCAGCTCGACCAGATGCCCGTTGGTTGCCGCTTGGGCGGTCCCTTGTTCCCCCATGTGGGCCGCAGTCTACTAGCTACGTCGTTGAGCCACGGGGTGATTCGCGCTTCTCTTCCCGGGCGCGATCGTCGAGACGATCGCTAGAGATAGCCCAACGACTCGAGACGCTTGCGAATGGCTTCGATCTCGTCAGGGTTCAACGGCTCGACGTCGATGGCCGCGGCTTCCACCGCCGCCTTGGCCCCGCCCTTGCTCGGCTGAGGCAGAGGCTCGCCCGCCCGGTGGTGCGACACCAGATCCCTGAGCACGTAGACCGCGAACTCGGTGACCGAGTGGAAACCCGAGTCCCCGATCACCTGCTTCAATTGGTCGTATAGGGGGCGGGGGATCTTGAGGGTGACCTGTCCCGTCCCGCCTGGGCTCTTCATGTCCTTATCCTGCCAGTCCGGCGTCGGCGATGATGGCAATTGGGACGGCAACCGCGCAGCTGGGATTCATGAGTGCCTACTCTTATAGCACTCCTATGAGAGCCTTGAGCGTCACCCGCGCCCTCGCCGGCTGATTCGCGCCCGACCAAATTCCGGGAACAGGTCTTTTCAGAGCCCGCGGCCGCGCTTAGGGTGTGGCCTTCCCGCGTCGCGGACACTCTCGCGGGAGCCGGCAAGCGAACGACAACGAGCCAAACCTCACCTGGAGGCGTGCCCGTGCGCACCCGTATTCTCCTGCTCGCAAGCCTCGTGGCGGCCTCCCTCGCAATCCCGGCATCCGCCCCCGCCCGCATCATTCAAATCCCCGAGACCATGATGAGCAGCACCACCTTCGATCACGTCCGAGGACGAGTGTCCTTGTCGTTTCGACCCACGCACGTGGGCTTCAAGTGGCGGGGGAGCGAGAAGGCGAGGGTCCTCTATCGCACGATCGACGAGCAGGGACGCACCTCCAGGTGGGCGGTGGCGCCGCCCAGTCACGACATGGAAGAGGGAAGCACCCGTTTCAGCGGGCTTATCGAGGTCGATCGTCCGGTGCGGGTGGAGTATCGCAAGCGTGTCCCTCGCGGGCAGTGGCTGGGGCCGGTGACCCTGGAGTCGATCAACACCCTTGACGGTCCCACTCATGCGGTGACCGTGCGAGGGGCCGCAACCCGTCCCGGCGCCCCCCACATAGTGACTCGGTCCGAGTGGGGAGCGGACGAGCATGTGAAGAGGACCTCGGGGGGCTGCAAGCGAAGCTTCCATCCACTCAGGCAGCTGTTCGTCCATCACACCGCGGGCTCGAATCGCGACTACAACGGCGCGCCGACGATGCGTGCCATCTACGCCTATCACGTGAGGTCGCGCGGCTGGTGCGACATCGGCTACAACTTCGTCATCGACTGGGACGGCACGATCTACGAGGGGCGCTGGGCGCGCGACTATCTGCCCTGGGAGGTGCACGACTCCGAGGATCATCGCAATCGAGCGGTCTCGGGAGCTCACGTCGCCAACTACAACTCGGGCAGCGTGGGGATCAGTCTCATGGGCAACTTCCAGAGGGTCGCACCACCACGCAGGATGAAGCGCTCCCTTAAGAGGCTGCTTGCGTGGGAGGTCGACCGGCACGGCCTGAATCCCGAAGGAACCCACCGGTTCAACGGCCGTCGCCTGAAGGTCATTGCCGGACATCGCAACGCGGGCTCCACCTCCTGCCCCGGCAACAAGCTCTACGCGCGGCTGCCGAGAATCCGCACCAGGGTGAAGGCCATGGTGGGAGACGGAAGGAAGACGACGACGCTGAGCCTGGAATCCAGCTCGTCGAAGATCGAGTTCGGCGACTCGGCCGAGTTCTTCGGGTTCCTCGTCGACGGGCGGGGCGCGCCTCTGGCAAACCGTAGGATCACGACTCATCGCAAGAGTGGAATGGGCGGCTGGCGCAGGGGTCCCACGGCCACGACCGGCTCCGATGGCGGCTTCTCTTTCTCGCTGAGCCCCACCAAGAACGTCAAGCTCGCCGCATCCTTCGCCACGACTTCGAACCTCTGGGGATCGGACAGTCAGGTCAGGCGCACAGGGGTCAGGCACGGCGTGACGATGGCGCCCAGCGATCGCGCTCCGGGCGGGGATGGTGTGTATCACTACACTTCGGCGGAGTCCGAGGCGGTGGTGGCCGGCGACGTCAAGCCGTCGCACGAGGGCAAGACCGTCACCCTTAAATTGTTCCGGAAGGGTGTCAACGGCTCGAGCTACCGGCAGATCGATAAGGCTCCGGCGACACTAATGACAAACGGGTTTTCGCACACGTTCGTGCTGGCCCGGCCCAAGAGCGGTGTCCGCTACAAGGTCACGGCCAAGATGCCGGCCGACAGGGTTCACAAGGTGGGTTACAGCGGTCCTAGCTTCCTGGTGATCGACTAGCCGGCGTTCTGCCCGGCGGGAGTCAGGCGAGGTTCAGCACTTCGGCATGCTCAGGGTCGTGCCGGGGTTCCGCCTGCTCTCGAACACGACCGTGACCCAGAGGTGTCCTCTCGCCCTCTTGGCCCCCACTCCTACGAAGCGAAACCCGCGATTGAGGATATTGGCCTTGTGGGGCGACGAGCTCATGAACGCCTTGTGGAGTGATGCGACGGTATCGCCTTGACCGGCGTTCTCGCCGAGCGAGATCCAGCGGGTCACCCGTCTCCCCAGGTTGGGGGGGTGGTACAGGCGGTTCTTGTTGACCATGGTCCGGGTCTGCCTGATCGCGACCCTCGACAACTCGGGGTCGAGACTCAGCTTTCTGAGATCGTGCCCGCTGCGGGCTCTGTTGATCTTGCGAGCGAAGCCTCGCTCCTTGTCGGAGTAGGAATAGCAGGTTGCGCTCGAGGCGGTGGTGGCGGGAACGAGGGCCGCGAGTACGACGCTCGCTGCGACAATCGAAAGCATCTTCTTGGGCACGGTTGGCATCCTCGGCTCGTCCGGCGCGTTCCCATAGGAAATCGGCCACCACCTGGAAAAACTTGAGAGATCGCCGCCGAACCTGGGGCGCAATTGAGGCCGGATGGGTACGAACCGGGCGTTCCAGCCCGCTTCGCTAGCCCTCGGTCGGGCCGAAGCTCTCCATGAAGTGGTCCCATAGGGGAGTCGACGCCTCGAAGTTGGATTCGTCGGTCACGAAGTTGAGGGCGAATCCGTACTCCCCGTCGCCGGTCACGAAGCCGAGGTTGTAGGCGTGGAGGGGGCTGTTGCCCTCCGTCCACCGGTACTCCCACAGCGCCGCGGTGGGCGAGTCCTGATATTCGACCGTCTTCATCTGGAGTCGTTCGTAGTTGTCGTGGGAGGGAGCGAAGGAAGCCTCCAGCTGCTCCCACGCCGCCAGCGCGTCTTCGCCGGGGGTGTCGGTCCAGTCGATGCGCAGGTAGTCACCGGTTGAGGGATCGACCAGATCGACCCGGCTCGAGTCCTGGGGACGCTCATCCCAGCCGGAGGGGACCTCGACTCCGTATCCGGTGTCGCCGGCCTCGAACGTTCTCGTCGGGCCGATGTCGGACTGCTCGGGCTCTTGTTGGCCGCCACCAGGCTGCTGCTGTTCGTTGGCCGCCCGAGGAGGGTCGTTTCTGGGCTCCTCGTCACCTCTGAAGGTGAAGAACGCGAAGACCGCCCCCATGAGCAGTACGACCAGGCCGAGGGCTACGAGGACGCCGCGCCCCCGGCCCGAGGGTCGAGCCTCTTCCCAGGTCGAGGCGGCTGGGGGTTGGGATTCCCGGTCGGGTGAGGGCTCGTCGGGGGTCGTGACGGCCGCGGGATGAGCTCGAGTGGAGATCTCCGCCCGGCGCCCCTCGGCGACATCCATGAGCATGGCCCGTGCCTCTTCGACCTCGGGTCGGTCCGCCGCCTCTTTGCTCATAAGGGCCGCGATGACCAGGCCGAGGGCCCCGGCCCCTCGGGGAGCGGGAGCGTCCTCGTGCACCACCGCGGTGAGCGTGGGGATCGGCTGTCCCTTGTCGAACGGTGGTGTTCCCTCGGTGGCGAAGTACAGCGTGGCGCCGAGCGACCAGAGGTCGGTAGCCGGTCCCGCCTCCCGACCGATCGCCTGTTCCGGCGCCATGAAGGAGGGCGAGCCCATGATCATCCCGGTCGTCGTGATCTTTGGGTCTCCCTTCAACGATGCGATGCCGAAATCGGCAAGCTTGGCTCGTCCATCGGCGGTGACCATGACATTGCCCGGCTTGACATCGCGATGGACGATCCCCTTGGAGTGCGCGGCCTCCAGACCGTCGAGGACATCGAGTCCGATGCGCGCCGCAGCGCGCGAGTCGAGCGTCCCCTCATCGCGGACCGTGGCCGAAAGTGACGGGGCCCGAACGAGCTCCATGACGATCCACGTCATGCCGTCCTCTTCCACTACGTCGAAGATCGTTACGACGCTGGGATGATTCAACTGAGCGGCGGCCCGGGCCTCGCGGGTCGACCGCGCCTTCATCGCATCCCGATCGGCGATGGGGATCGAGGGCGGGAGCTTTACTTGTTTGATTGCGACCGGTCGTTGCAGCAGCATGTCGGTCGCGGACCACACCACTCCCATGCCGCCTTTGCCGAGCTGGGAGTCGAGTGTGTAGCGGTTCGCCACCTGTCGCGCGCTCACGTCTTCTTGCGACATCCGATTCGGGTTACCCATCTGAATTGGGGCTACTCCACGCCGAAAAGTCTCTCGGTTCTGTGGAGCACGGCGCGTGGAACCTCCAGTGCCTGCCTCTCGGACAGCTTAGAGCCCCACAGCGTGCGGACGTAAAAGACGTCCACCACGCGGTCGCCCAGCGTGTCGATCTTGGCGACGTGGATGTCGAGCTCGAGATCGGCGAGCCCCGCCGCCACGGCGTAAAGCAGTCCCATCGTGTCGGGGGCCCTGACCTCCACCACGGTCGAGCCCGCCGAGGCGTCATCGAGCACCCTCACCTCGGGAACGATGGCCTCCTTCGGCTTGTAGTCCTTCACCTTGGCGAGCATGCTGGCGTCCAGCGCCAGATGTCCGGAGAACGCCGCCTGCAGGTTCGAAGTGAACTTCGCTTTCGAGTCCTCGTCGGGCGAGACGACTATCACGCGGGTCAGAGCCACGCCACCTGAGGTGCTGTAGGCGCGGGCCCCCAGGACGTCGATGCGATTAAGGGCGAGGGCACCCGCGATGCGCGCGAGCGTGCCGGGCCGGTCCTTTACGCAGACCGTGAGCACGCTGCGCCCGGGCTCCCCCGAATCGTCGAACCGGCTGAGAGTCTCACCAAGCCGTGGACTCGCGAGCAGAAGCTTGATCTCTTCGGCCATGTCGTGAACCGGAGTCGAGGTCAAATACGACGGCGGAAGGGAGGCCAGGACCGGTTCCGTTCGTCCCGCCAGTAAGGGCTCGTAGCGCTCCAGAGAGTGCGCCGCCTCGGAGACGTCACTGCGGGCCGGAACGGCACCCGTTTCCAGCGCGACCAGAGTGCGTGCGGCTAGGTTCGCGACCAGCGAGTTCTTCCACTCGCTCCAAGCATTGGGACCGGTGGCGCGGCCATCGGCGACCGAAAGCAAAAGCAGCTGACGCAGACGCCGGGCGTTGCCGCACGCGCTCGCCACCGACTCGATCACCGAGCCGTCGTCCGTGTCGCGGCGAGTGGCAGTATCCGGCAAGAGCAGATGGAGGCGCACTAGTTCCGTGATCTCTTCAGCGGCATCGTTGGAGAAGCCCATTCGTTGCGCGACCGCCTTCGCGATGTCGGCGCCCGCGGCGCTGTGATCGCGTTTAGACCCCTTGCCGATGTCGTGCAGGAGCGTGGCTGCATAGAGGGTGTCGAGGTCACCGATCTCCCTTGCGTGAGTGTGTAACCAGGGTGCGTCGAGCAGGCCCGTTAGCTCGCGGACCGCGACGAACGAGTGACCGTCCACGGTGTAACGGTGGTAGGGATCGTGTTGCGGCCGTCCTCTGATGCGCTCCCATTCCGGGAGGAGAGATCGCAGACCTCCAAGGTGCTCGATCAGCTCCAGCGCACCCAGGGCGTGAGGGCCGCGCAGCAACTCGAGAAAGGCGCGCCGCTCGGACTCACTCCAGCGGGCGGGTCTCGAGGTGTCGAACGCACGGGTCGCGGTCCCCAGTGCGGCGGGAGCGATGCGCTGGCCCCCGTGAGCGTGAGCGCCCAGGAGCCGCAGCGCGCCTACGGCGTCGACATCATCGGCTTCGAAGCGCAGCAGTTTGTCGTCGAGACGAACTCCCTCGGCCACGCGCTGGCTCGATCCGGAGCGGCGCGGCCCACCCAGCGTGCGCTCGGACAGATCCTCCATGGCTCTGCGCGTCGAGTGCTCGATGACTCGGGCGGCCGAGTGGACTTTGGCCATCATGGCGTCGGTCGCGTTGGGCGACGTGTAACCGAGCCGTTCGGCGACCTTCGGTTGAAGCTCTATGAGCAGCCGGTCGGACTTCCGGCGAACCACCGCGTGCAGACCTTCGCGTGCGGCAAGCAAGAGTCCCGCGGCTTCGTCGGGGTGTGTGATCAGCTCTTCCTCGCCGGCGATCGTAGCCATCCAGCCCAATGTGTTCACGTCCCGTAGACCTCCCGTTCCCTCCTTCAGTTCGGGGGCGAGGGCCCAACCGGCCCGCTCTGAGTTCCTGTGTCGATGACGGGTGGCGTCGAGGACACGACGCAGCAAGGCGCGCCGGTTCCGGTTGATCCAACGGGCCCGGCGAGCGGCGAAGTCTTCGAACACCGAGTAGTCACCGGCGATGAAACGGGAGGTGAGGATCGAGGTGGCGGCGGGCAGGTCGCGCTCGGCAAAGGCGATCGCCTCCTTGGGCGACCTAAGCGCGTGACCCACCTGCCATCCCGAGTCCCAGAGGGGGTAGGTAAAGGCCCGCAGGCGATCCCTATCCACATCGCGCTCGCCGTGAACCGAAAGAATCACGAGGTCGATGTCGGAGTAGGGGGAGAGCTGGCCCCGCCCGTAGCCTCCAACCGCCACTACCGCGACCGAAGATTCGCTCGCGATCGTGACGTCCGCGAGCGCGCCCAGCGCGCGGTCGATATCGACAGCGCGCCTGAGAGCTGCTCTGCCTCCGTCCTCGAGGGGCCTGGGGCGAGCGACCCTCAGCTCAGAGAGCGTCGCTGCCTTTGTCGCCAGTGCGAATCCTCACAACCTGCTCGACGGGAGTTACCCAGACCTTGCCGTCGCCAATGGAGTCGGTATGGGCTCCGGTGATGATCGCCTTGACCACCTGATCGACATGGTCGTCGGTGACCACAACCTCGATTCGAGTCTTGGGAACGAAGTCAACGGTGTACTCGGCGCCGCGGTACACCTCGGTGTGGCCCTTCTGGCGGCCATGCCCGCGTACCTCGGTGACGGTCATGCCGGAGATGCCGACGTCCGCCAGAGCATCCTTTACCTCCTCGAGCTTGAAGGGCTTTATAACCGCGACCACCAGCTTCATCACGCCTCACCTCCCTGTGGGACGCGCGGTTGTTCTGCGGTCCGGCCGAGTCCGTCCCGCGAGACGTTGGTTGCGTGACCGGTGGCCGCCGCGTCGGGGAGGGTGATCGAGCCTCCGCCCTCACCCAACGAGTAGCCCACCTCGGAGTGTTGTCCGAGGTCGACGCCCGTCAGCTCTTCTTCTTCCGTGACTCGCAGCCCGATGGTGGCCTGAACGATCTTCAACAGAACGAGGCTGATCACCAGCGAGAACACGAGCGTGACGACGATCGCGACGATTTGCTTGCCGAGCAAGGTGGCCCCGCCACCGAACAGCAATCCATCGGCACCCGCCGCGTTGATGGCGGAGTCGGCAAAGAGTCCCGTCATCAGTGCCCCGAGCACTCCGCCCACGAGGTGAACACCGACGACGTCGAGCGAGTCATCGTAACCAAAGCGGAACTTCAGTCCCACCGCCAGGGAGCAAACCACTCCTGCGACGAGTCCGATCGCGATGGCCGACAAGGGGCCTACGAAGCCCGCGGCGGGCGTGATCGCAACCAGACCCGCGACGGCACCCGAGGCAACGCCCAAGGTCGTTGCGCGCCGGTCGCGTCTCGTCTCGATGAACGCCCATCCGATGGCTCCCGCGGCCGCACCGAGGTTGGTGGCGAGAAAGGCCGCAGCGGCAAGCCCGTTAGCGCCCAGCGCGCTGCCGGCATTGAAGCCGAACCAGCCGAACCACAGCACGCCGGTTCCGAGCATGGTCATGGTGAGGTTGTGGGGGACCATCGCCTCTTTGCCGAAGCCGCGCCTCTTACCAACGATGATCGCTGCGGCCAGTGCTGCGATTCCTGCGTTGATGTGCACCACGGTGCCGCCGGCGAAGTCGAGCGCGCCCAACTCGCGAATCCAGCCTCCAGGCGCCCAAACCCAGTGCGCGATGGGCGAGTAGACCAGTAGCAACCAAAGACCGCTGAAGGCCACGTAGCCGGAGAACTTCATCCTCTCGGCGAACGCTCCGGTGATCAGGGCCGGGGTGATTACGGCGAACATCATCTGGAACACGGCAAACACGATGTGCGGGATGGTGCCCGCGAGCTCGGCGTTCGGGGTCTGCCCGACCCCGGCGAACCCGAGGAAGTCGAGGCCACCTATCAGCCCGCTCTTGTCCGGTCCGAACGCCAGCGTGTAACCGGCCACGACCCACAGAATCGAGATCATCCCGAGGGCGAACATGCTCTGCATCACGGTCCCCAGAACGTTCTTCGCCCTGACCATGCCCCCGTAGAACAACGCGAGTCCCGGAGTCATGAACATGACCAGGGCAGAGGACATAAGGACGAAAGCGGTATCGCCCGTATCCATGCGCCAGCTCCTTCCTATAACCGTCGTCCGACCAAGTCCCTGCAAGGGCCGGCGGCGCTGCGCGACCGGGTGATGACTACTGACGACAGGCTGAGGGCGCGGTGTTTCAGAACTGTTTCGGGACAGTTTCTCGCCAGTAACAATGTGAGTAGCCGAGGCGCAAAGGAGCGGAAATAGCCAAACACTTCTCACCGGAGAGCCGAAAGGCAACGATGGACCGCATCTGCGCCCTCCTCCGGTCCGACGATCGGATCGAGGGCATCGTCCTGGTGGGTTCGATGGCTCGTTCCCCCGACCGCTGGTCCGACGTGGACTTGGAGGTCGTCGTCGGCGAGCAACACGACACCGAGGTCGTCGTCGATGATTGGGTCACTCGGACGTATGCGGAGCTCCCGACGCTCCATCACTACGAAGTCGCCTTCGGGGACACTCTCGTTCATGGCTTTCTCCTGGCGGATTTGCTGGAGATCGACCTTTCCTTCACGCCTGCCCCGTCATTCGGGGTCTGGGGCCCGGCAAGGCTGATCTTCGGAAGGTCGCAGGCGATCGGGGCCTCGGTAGAAGCTCCCTCCGACTCGGAATCAACCCCGCCCGACTGGCGAGGAGCGGCCGGATTCGCATGGCACGACATACTCCACGCCGGCATCGCAGTTAAGAGGGGCCGGCTGTGGCAGGGACTCTGGTATATGGAGCGAGTTCGCAATCGGACCCTCGCTCTCTCCACGGAGCGGCGAGGCTGGTACGCGGAGTTCCACGCCTACACCGACGACCTGCCGCCGGCCCGAACGTGAGCCACTCGAGGAGACTCTCATCGGGTCGTTGGAGCCGCAACTTCTTCTCGAAGCCCTCCAGGCGGCCACTCGTGCGCTTGTCTCGGAGCTGGAGAAGGGCGACCCCGACCTGGCGGCAAAGCTGAAGGAGCCTCTACTCGGCTTCGTCGATACCATCGCCGGGTGACTGCTCTATGAGTGTCGCCCTCCCTGAGCTCAATGGCACGTCACCTAACAAACTAGTTACTCTTGAAGCAGCGGCGACGGAGAAACCATTGCGAGGAATTGGAAGACATCCGACTTGAATAGGGAAGCCGAAGTCAGTCCGAGGAAGCTGGGCGGGCATGCCGAGAGCACTCCAATGTCCCGTCGCGATTTTTTTCGCTGGCTAGTTGTGGGAGCGGGCGGGCTACTTGTCGGATCGGCGGTCGTCGCCGCCTCGTTCTTCCGCCGTCGCACCGAGGGCAAATGGATAGCGGCGGCGGGCGACGTAGCTGCGAACCGCAACAGTGACCGAGTAGAGGCCACCTCGGAACTGATCGTCAACGATTCGTCGATTGAGCATGTCGTGGTGATGGGCGACGTGCAGTACTCGGGTAGCTACGAGCTCTATGACTCTACGTGGGGACGATTCAAAGATAAGTCTCTACCCTGTCCGGGAAACCATGACTACGGATCATCGGGACCGATTGCAATCTACGACGACTACTGGGGTTCGCTCGCCCCCAAGCAAAACGGGCGCAATTACGCCAAGGATCTAGAGTGCGGTTGGACATTGTTCTCTCTCGACTCCGACGCCGGCTACGAGCCGGAGGTGACCTGGCTCGAGAAACAGCTGACAGCACTTTCGGCTTCGCAGAAGATCATCGCCTTCTGGCACCATCCGATCTATGTCGAAGAGGGCACGGCCGTCGATACGCCCAATGTCGTGCCGATGTTCGAGAAGTTGATGGAACATCGGTGCGACCTCGTTCTTTACGGACACAAACACAACTACGTCCGCTTCCCCCGGATGGGCGCGTCGGGAAGTCCCGACTCGAGCGGACCCTTTTGCATTCTGGTCGGCACGGGAGGCATGTTTCTGAATGAGGATCTCGGCTCGGGAGGCAATTTGGAGGTCACTCTCGCGGAATGGGGGGTACTGAAGCTGTTTCTCGAGCCCGGCGGGTTCAAGGGGATGTTCGTCGATCACACGGGCGCCACTCTCGACACCATCGACGACGGAAACGGAGGACTGATCCAATGCCTGAGATGAGGACAGGGGTGATCATCAACGTCTCCAAGCGGGCAGAGGACGGAGTTCATAACGCTTATGAGGTCGAGGTTATGAACGTCGACACCGGGGATGACTTCGACTTCTACTTCGATAACTGGGACGAATGCCGAGCCAAGGTCGCAGAATTCAAGTCCCGTTTTTCAGACGTCACCATCCACCTGTTCGATGACGATGGGGTCCATCGCAACATCGAGTCCTTGCCCGCGGGAGTCGACCTTCCACCCTCTCGTCCAGGCATAAGCGGACCGGCCGACGCGTAAGGTCGTGGCGTCACCGAGACGAAACCAAGAGAGAGAGAGAGAGAGATAGCACCAAGCGAGTGGATGTTCGTCGGTGGTCCTTGCCTACCGTGAAACGCGGGACGATCAGGGTTTCCATACTCGCCCTGGTCGCAATAACCTTGCTCGTCGCCGGTTGCTCGAGTCCAGACACGGATGTTCCCCCGAGCCTCAATGGGACCCCTGATGTTCCCCCGAGCCTCAAAGGGTCCCCAGAGGACAAGGTCGTTACGGTTGCGGTTGCAGGAGATATATGCGAGGCCCCAGGAGGTGACACCGGTGGGTGCTTGGAGACCAGCGACCTGATCCTCTCGCACGGTTCCGACTGGGTGCTCTTAGCGGGCGACGCTCAGTATGAGAATGGAGAGATCGAAAACTTCGAGACGGTGTACGAGCCTTCGTGGGGTCGATTCAAAGCCCGGACTCTGCCGGTGCCCGGCAACCACGACTCATACGACAGTGGTTACGGCACCTATTTCGCCGATGCGGGTCTGGGAAATCCCATTCCACAACATTGGATCAAGGATCTCGGTGCGTGGAGCGTTACCGGGGCAGACTCTAACGAAGTCGAGGATGCGGCCGGCTTCATCCAAGACAACCTCCCCACGCCCGACTTCGACATAGTCATGTGGCACCACGCCCGTTACAGCAGTGGTACCGACCACGGTTCAGACGAGGAGATGGATCCGCTGTGGGAGGCTGCGCGCGCCGGAGGTGGATGCATCAATCTTGTGTCCCATGACCACATCTACGAGCGACTGACCTATGAGGGCATGCACCAGTTCCTTGTGGGCACAGGCGGAGGCGAGCAACACGACGACTTCATCGAGTCCGATCTGGTCACCGGCAGCGAGGAAGCGATCGCCGAGGTGCACGCGGTTCTGTTTATGGACCTGTATCGCAAGGGGAGGTACGAATTCGAGTTGATCGACGTGTCGGGTGAGGTTCTCGATTCCGGTTCCGGGACCTGCGAGCCTTAGACGGTTTCATCAAACTTGCTCGAGGCGAAGCCGACTCTCAAAGATTGCGGAGACAGGTGACTCCGCTGAGCGAGCATCCGTTGATCTTGTCGCCTCTCATGGTGTTGTCGCGGATAGCGATGTTGCTCAGTTCATGTCTGGAACCCCTCACATTGATCCCCGCCGCATCGATGGTGGCACCTAGGGTGTTGTCATCGATGATGACGTTTGACGCACTGTTTACCTCGATGCCACCGCCTGGAGTGTTCCGTGACGTGTTGCTGCCCCTGACAAGGTTTCCTACGATCAGAGCAGATCCCTTGCTTGCCGCGTCCGCGCTTACGTGGATGCCATGCTCGTAGCGGATACCGTTACGAGAGTTATCCCTGACGACGTTGTTTTCCACCACGAACCGAGGGCAAGTGACGTCACACCAGATTCCATTACCGATGTTGTCGTGTACGAACGAATCGCGGATCGTGTACGAGGCGCCCGACTTGACCCCACCGCCGCAGCAACCGACAAATGCCTGTGAGCCGTTCCGATAAATTTCCGAGTCTTCGATGAGTAGACCCGGTCCCGCACCACCGATACCTTGGTTGGCATTGTCGTGAAGGGTTACATGCGAAACGGTTGTGTCGTCTCCCGGCCAGATGCCGCGTCCACACTGGGGCCGGCAGGCCTCGTTTCCAGTGGCACCGGAAATGTCGATTCCGGTGATGAGCGCTCCGTTCGAACCCGAAGCATCGAAGACAAACGGCGCGCTGTCCGTGGCAACGAACGTCGAGTCATCTGACGCCCCAATGAAACGATCGCCGCTCTGAACCCTGACCGCTGCCGATACTTTGTGCGTACCAACCTCGATGCAAAAAGTGGTTCCCGCCGGCCTCGAAGCCGCCACGCTTGTCAGGTCATCGCCGGGCGCCACGAACTCCCCCTTACAGTCCGAACCCGGATTCGGTTCCGGCTCGGGTTCCGGCTCCGGCTCGGGCTCCGGCTCGGATTCCGGCTCGGATCCAGGGGTCGTGGAGGGCTCCACTACATCGATCGCCTTGATGTGCGGCCTTCCCGTGATGGCCTTCAGCGACACGTTCAGCACGTCGTCGCTGGCAATGAGGAAGGACTTCATGTAGGCCTTGTCACCGCCGACTCTGGCAAACACGTCGAGCTTCTCGAGAACGGTGTCGCCTTCAATAACGACATCCATAACGCGCCCGCCGACCTTGAAAGCAGGACGGTAAGTTTCGGCGAAGTACAGGCGCACTTCATAGTTCCCGGCAGGGACGGGAAAGGCCCATGTCAGCGGCCCCCCAATTGCCGATCGACCGGTGGCGAACAACTCCCTCGGGACCGCTTCCTCTAGCGATGGACTGCTGAGGCTGATGTCGCGATGGGTTCGGGTGCGCGCCACGTCGTTGCTGACCAGGAACCTCGATGGTCTCCTCGCGGTGTCCCTGGTCCACCGTGGCTCTGTGGCGATCCCTCGACCGCCGGCGTTTACTCGATAGACCTGTTGCTCTTGCGCGGCCGCCGGCGTCGCCAGCGTCATGGAACCCACAAATACTGCAATCGTCGCGAGAGCGGCTCCAATCTTCGGGATGGTACGCGAAGACTTCAAGGTAGATCCCTCCTAGGGCGGCTGGGCAGGCTCGTTGAATGAGCTCCCTGGCTTTGCGTCCCCATCTCGCGATGGGTTTGCCTTTGTCCTGGAGGCGATGCCTCCTGGCTTTGTTTTCGGCTACGCGAGATAGCCGCTTGAGCGCTTGGCCTGCCTAATCAGGCCTCGAGACGCTACCGCCTGGCGGTGTCAGGACCGCCGCTTGACCAGGGTGATCACACGCCCCTTGACGACGTCTATGACATGACGCTCTTCGGGGTCCAAGCCGAGGATCCTGAGGATCGAGAGGTAGATCAAGCCGCCGATCACGAGTCCGCCAACTGCCGCGACGGTCGAGTGACCCAAAAAGACACGCCACAGGCCCAAGAAAGCAGCGGCTCCGAGGGCTGCGGCGACCGGCTTCATGAAGGTGCGACCGAACGGCTGCACGCCGATGAGAATCTTGCCCTCCACGACGCGCGCGATGTTGATCAACGCGGTCACGAAAGAGTCGACCACCGCCATGCCCACAGC
>JBOGWU010000068.1:0-12044 GCA_050693935.1 Actinomycetota bacterium
GGATTCGGAGCGATGGCCTCCAACTCGATCTCCTCGAGGCCGCCACGTCTGCTCTCCTGCTCCTGGTCGGGAAGCAGCGCGTCGAGTCCTCGGCCCAGCCCCGCGCGCCGCTTCACGGCGCGCTCCATGGAGCACGAGGGGGCCAAGCCGTGTCCAGGCCGGGAGGCTCACCTGTCGTCACGCCGTAGCCGCGCGGCCCGGGCCCCGGAGCGGCCAGCTGGGCCACCGGCTCCCTGAGGTTGACGTTCGTCCGTTCTGACCGTTCGGCGTCGCCCGCGGGGGGTGGCGCAGGGACGTGGGTGTCGAGCCCATAACGCGCCTCGAACTCGGCGGCCAGCAATCGATGGGAGATCGCGCCGCGCGACGACGGGTCCAGAGTGAGCACCGGCTCGCCGAACGAGGGCGCCTCCGAGATCCTCACGCTGCGCGGGACTATCGTGTCGAACACGAAGCTGCCGAAGTGACTCCGGACCTCGTCGGCGACCTGGCTCGACAGCCTCGTGCGGGCGTCGAACATGGTCATCACGAAGCCGGCGATCCGCAAAGCGGGGTTTACGGTTCTGTGGACCCGCTCCGCGGTGCCCAGCAACTGTCCCAAACCCTCGAGCGCGTAGTACTCACACTGCACCGGGACTATCAGGTCGTGAGCGGCCGCCAGCGCGTTAACGGTGAGCAGGCCCAACGAGGGTGGGCAGTCCAGAAAGACCACCTCGTACCGGCGGTGAGCCTGCTTCAGGGCCTCTGCCAGCTTTCCCTCCCTGGCCATCTCGCCAACGAGCTCGACCTCGGCGCCGGCCAGATCGGGCGACGAGGGAACGCAGTCGAGACCCTTGATGCTCGTGGTTCGAACGACCGAGTCGAAGGAGGCGCCGTCGACCATCAACTCGTAAGTCGAGCGGGCGAGCTGGCGGTGATCGAGTCCGAGGCCGGTAGTGGCGTTGCTCTGAGGGTCGACGTCTACCACCAGCACGCGGTGACCTCGGAGCGCAAGACCGGTCGCGAGGTTGACCGAAGTGGTCGTTTTGCCGACCCCGCCCTTTTGATTGGCAAACGTGATGATTCGTCCGCCCTCCCCGCTAATGGGACGAACTTCCAGGAGAGGATGAGGAGGGGTGCCGCCGGGCCGGGTTTCGCCAGAACCTACCGTTCGAGCGTCAGTAATGTGGACCTCCGCAGTCGGCTCAAGGGATGGGGTCCCGGCGCATGATAGCAAGGCCGGGCACGGGTTCCTCGGCTCCCGAAGGAATTCGCGCCGTCTCCCCCACCCAAACCAAGGAACGTCCTCCTCTCTGGAGTAGCGGGGTCAGGAGGTCAAAGACCGCCGCGGGCGCGGTCAGCGCGCGGGCGGTGGCGATCACATGAACCCGCGCCAGGGCCGGATCCGAGGCGGCCTGCTGCGCGGACATCCGAATCACCTCGGCGTTCAGTTCCAGCTCTCGCACGACCTGGTCGAGGAATCCGGCGCGCTTGGAGCGCGGCTCGAGCAGGCGCCAGCGACGCTCCGGGGCCGCAATCGCGAGCGGCACACCCGGGAGACCGGCACCCGATCCCACGTCGATGGCGAGCCCGGGCGGCGCGGCGCGCACCAGCTCCAAAGCCTTCAGGGAGTCGTCGAGGTGTCGCTCCTCGAGGCGATCGAGGTCACCCGGGGCGATCAGATCGAGACGTGGGGCCCAGCGTCGAATGAGCTCCGCGTAGGCGGCCAGGTGCGCCCCGGGATCCGGCCCGTCAATCATGGAACATCCCCTGACCTGGGGTTGTGCGTGCGAGCCTTAGTCGCCGCGTACGATGACCTTGCGGTTGGGCTCCTCGCCCTCGGAGTAGCTGGACGCGCCCTCGATGTCGGCGACCGCGTCGTGTACCAGCTTGCGCTCGTAGGCGTTCATCGGTTCCAGCTCGATCTCGGTGCCTCGCTCCATCGCCCGCTGCGCCATCGATCGGGCGTACTCGGTGAGCGATTCACGGCGGCGGGAGCGGTAGCCCTCGACGTCTACCAGCAACCGCACCCGGCTGCGCAGCCGCCGTTGGACAGCCGTGCGGGTTACCTCCTGCAGGGCATCGAGGGTCTGGCCCCGGCGCCCGATGAGCACCCCGAGGTCGTCGCCCGCAACGTCTATGACGGCGCGCTCATCCTCGAGCCTGGTGCTGACATCGCCCTGCAGTCCCATGGCCGTTAGAAGCCCGGCTACGAACTCCTTGCCGGTTTGGGCGATCTGTTCGGGGGTGACCTCCTGATCGTGCTCGCCGTTGCCGTTTGCCCCGGCCTGGCTCGCTTGTGGTTCGACTGGTTCGACCGTGGTCTGTTCCGTCCCGTTCGACCCGTCGGTCTTTTCGGTGTGGGTCATCGTCTCCGCTTCTTCCTTCCGGCTCCGGTACCGGCCGACGGCTGGGTCGAGCCGTTGCCTGACTGCGAACCGCTCGACTTCTGCCCGCTCGAGGGATTGCCCGACTTAGCGTTTGACTGGCCGTCCGACGGAGCGCGGCCGGCGGTCGACTTCTTGCCCCCGGTCTTCCTGGCGTTCTTAGTCGTGGCCTTGGGGTTCTTGGCGGTGGTCTTCGGGTTCTTGGCCGTCTCCTTGGCCTTCTTGGTGGTAGCCGGCTTGCCGGTCTCCTTACCGGTCTTCTTGGGAGTCGCCCCGCTCCCAGGCATCGGTCCAAACCTCGCCAGGATGATGCGCTGTTGGACGATCGTCCAGACGTTGGTGGCGATCCAGTAGACCAGCACACCGGCGGGGAACTGGAGGCCGAAAACCACCAGGATGAAGGGCATGATCCGCCCCACCATCTGCATCTGCTGAGCCTGCTGATCGTTGGGCCCCCGGTTGGCCATCATCTGGCGTTGCTGGTAATACGTGGTAAACCCCATGAACGCGATCATCAGTACGTAGGGGAGCACCGCGATGATTGGGCTCCCCGATCCACAGGCCAGGGCGACCGTCTCGCTCGGCTGCCCCGACCAGGCCTGCGTCAACGAGCAGTCGAGCCTGATCACGCCGAGGAAGGTGTTGACCCCCTCCCGCGTGCCGGGGTGAAGCAGGTCCTGAGCCAGCTTGCTCCCCTGAAGCGTGGCCAGCAGCCCGCCCGTGGCGACGGCCGTAAACCCGACCGCGTTCTCGGCAACCTTGTAACCCATGTACTTCAGGTTGAAGCGCACTACCTGATAGAGACCGATGAACACCGGCATCTGCATCACCAGAGGCAGGCACCCGCCGAAGGGGTTGACCCCATGCTCCTTGTAGAGCTTCATCATCTCTTCGTTGCGCTTGGAAGGGTCTGACTTGTACTTGGTCTGGATCTTCTTGACCTCAGGCTGGATGACCTGCATCTCACGCATCGACTTCGTCTGCTTGATCGACAGCGGCAGGAGCAACACGCGCGTGGTGATCGTCAGGAGGATGATGGCGAGCCCGTAGCTCGGAATGACCGCATAAAACGCCGCAAGCGCTCCCGCGAAAACCTCAAAGAAACCCATCTACATCCCTCTCCTCGCCGGTACCTGATCCACCCCGCCGGGTGACCAGGGATGACACCGGCCGATCCTCTTAGCAGCCAACAGAGATCCCCTGAGGGCCCCGTGGACTCTAATTGCCTCTAGCGCATATGCGGAGCAGGTGGGATGAAACCGGCAATGCTGACCCATCAGCGGCGACACGAACCTCCGGTAGATCCCGATGAGGGCGGCAAGCAGACGCGCGGGAAGACTCACCCGCGCTCACCTCCCTGCGCCTTCGTCACGGCAGCCTCCAGGTCGTCGACGAGACCCGCGAACTCACAGGCTCCCGCTCGATCGTCGGCTCGCACCACTATGTCGTACCCCATCGGGACATCGATCCTCTCGTAAGCCCCCCGAAGGCGCCGCTTGATTCGATTCCGTGCCACCGCGCCGCCCGACGACCGCACCGCCAACCCCACCCTCGCCTGCCGCTCCGCCTCGTCGTTGGGTGCGACAACGGCCACGATGCTGCCGCTACGGGCTCGTCGCCCCTGCACCAGCACACGATGGAAATCCCGGCTGCTTCTCAACGATCGAGGGGTCCCCACCCGAGCCCGGCGCAGAGCGCCTAGGCCGAAAGCCGCGCTCGACCCTTGCCGCGGCGGTTCTTCAGAATCGAGCGCCCGGCGCGCGTCTTCATGCGGGCGCGAAAACCATGCTTGCGCTTGCGGCGGCGATTGTTGGGTTGAAAGGTTCGCTTCAACGGGCCTCACCAAATCTCTCGCGATTGCCCCACTGTGGTCGCCACCGGGAGCAGGTCGCGAATCTTCGGGGTTGTTCGGGGTGTCGCAGGAGTATAGCGGCTTCGCGTTTGACCACGTCAACGCCAAGTTCAGAGGTCGCGAAGGAGTTTTCCACCTCACCCTTGACGGGTCTTCGGACGTCCTGCGTAGGATACTTTTCGGCTTCGTACCTCGGTAGCAAGCTAGGGACTCGCGGGACTTCCCCCCGGCGCTTTTCCGGTGGAGTGCAGCTTCGTAACGTCGGCAACGGTTGTCCACACTTGTGGATATCCCTGTTGATTAGCGGTGAGGTTGGGCTCCCTCCGTTCCCCCGCGGTTGTTGCACGACTCGTTGCCGATTCACTCCGGTGAGACGAGGGCGACTAACCGGGTCCGAGCTGTGGAAAACGTAACACTCTGGTTCAAAAGGGGGAGTCAGGTGATGTCCTATCCAGATACTCGCGACCACTCCGTTGCCTCCGAGGGCGGCAACTCTGGGGATTCCGATGCGGAACAGCTTTGGGAGCACGCTTCCAAACTCCTGCGAGACCGCCTTTCGGAGGGCACCTTCTCGGCTTGGTTCGGGCGAGCAAAGCCTCTGGGTATCGACGGCAACTCCTTCGTGCTCGGCGTCCCCAACCCGTTCGCCCGAGAATGGATCGAGGGCCGCTACCTGGGACAACTGACGGATAGCATCACCAACGCGAGTGGGCGCAACCTCGATGTCGCGCTGCTGGCGGGGGACTCCTTCGCCGGGGAGGAAGAGCCCGACTCCCAACCCCCCAGCGCGCCCGAGACCGACGAGGAGTCTCCGGTGAGCGCCCCCCGGCTCGAGCCCGCCGGGCTCCATCCGAAGTACACCTTCGACTCCTTCGTGATCGGATCGTCGAATCGGTTCGCTCACGCCGCCGCGCTGGCGGTCGCGGAATGTCCCGCCGAGGCCTACAACCCACTGTTCATCTACGGTGGTGCGGGGCTCGGCAAGACCCACCTTCTCCACGCGATCGGCCGCTACGTCCGCGAATGCCACCCCGGTCTTCAGGCCCTGTACGTTTCCTCCGAGCAGTTCATGAACGAGTTCATCCTGGCGCTTCAGCGCCGCACGATCCCCGAGTTTCACCGCCGCTACCGCGCCGTCGATCTCCTCATGGTCGACGACATCCAGTTCCTCGAAGGCAAGGAGCGCACCCAAGAGGAGTTCTTCCATACCTTCAACGCACTGCATCCCAAGAGCCAGGTCATCCTCACCTCGGACCGGCCCCCTAAGAAGATCTCTACGCTCGAGGAGCGACTTCGTACTCGCTTCGAGTGGGGTCTCATCACCGACATCCAACCCCCAGACCTCGAGACCCGGATCGCGATCCTCCAGATGAAGGCCGAGACCGAAGACCTCCTGGTGTCCCCCGACGTCATGGACTTCATCGCCAGCCGCATCCAGACGAACATCCGCGAGCTCGAGGGTGCCCTCATCCGCGTCGCGGCCTACGCATCCCTCACGAGTTCCGAGCCGTCGCTCGAGCTCGCCCAGGGCGTGCTCCAATCGTTACTTCCAAATGCCGCCGAGGCGCGGGTCACCCCAGACCTAGTCGTTGCGGTGGCGGCCGAATACTTCGACATCACCCCCGACGAAATCCGTTCCTCCAACCGCTCGCGCCCGCTCGTGGGCGCCCGACAGATGGCCATGTACCTGTGCCGCGAGCTCACCGACCTGTCCCTTCCGGAAATCGGGCGGCGCTTCGGTGGCCGCGACCACTCCACCGTGCTTCACGCCAACAACAAAATCCGTCGCCAGATGCAAGAGCGCCAGAGTTGCTTCGAGCAAGTCCGCGAGCTCACGACGAGGATTCGTCAGCGCGCCGCCCGTGGATAACCCCACGAATCCATTGCCCGTAACTCCATCGGCGCGTGGAGAACTGTTCGCGCTCCGGACTCACCCGTCGATTCGCACTTCTTACACACAGGTGCGTCGCGCGCGAAATCCCAAGTCCAACGACATCTCCACCTGGGCATCCTTTGGTTGTCCACCGAATGCACAGGCCCTACTAGTACCTCTACAAGATCTAGATATCTCTAGAACCGAAGATCCCAAAGAACAAA
This sequence comes from Actinomycetota bacterium, assembly GCA_050693935.1. GTDB lineage: Bacteria > Actinomycetota > CADDZG01 > CADDZG01 > WHSQ01 > WHSV01. The sequence continues at coordinate 6,313 of JBOGWU010000068.1, forward strand.
ACCTGTCGCACCCCAGACGTAGGCTTTGTGAGAAGCAAGGCCGCGCAGCCAGTGGCACGATTGGGTCGAGCCACATTCATAGAACCGGAGGCGTTGAATGAAGTTCCGCTGCGAGCGCGATGACCTTCTCGAGGCCGTGCAGTTTGCATCGCGTGCCATTTCCAACCGGGCAACGCTCCCGGTTCTTTCGGGCCTGCGGATCGAGGCCACCGAGGAAGGCGCGGTAAGGGTTGCTGCCACTGACCTCGAGCTCACCATGGAGACCGCTTTCAAAGCGGGTGTCGACGAGCCCGGCACGGTGATCGTTCCAGGGCGTCTGTTCGGTGAGATGTCGCGCAGCTTGGCGACCGGACAGGTGAGCGTCACCAGTGGGGATGCCGAAGTCGAGATCGGCTCTGGGCGGGGGCAGTTTCGAGTCAAGGCGCTGGCCCCGGACGACTACCCCGCGCTCCCGATAGAAGAGCGCGAGGAAGACCCCGCCGGGATGGAGATCTCGGTGGGCGCAACGGTGCTTGCGACGGCCCTTTCGCAGGTGGTGCGCAGCGCTTCCGCGGACGAGAGCCGGCAGGTGCTCACCGGGGTGCTGTGGGAGATCGAATCCGGAAGCCTCACGCTGGCGGCCACGGACTCCTACCGCCTCGCAGTGCGTTCGCTCGAGGTTGAAGGCGGCCCGGCCGAGCTGAAGAAGGTCATTCTCCCGGCGCGAGGGCTCGGCGAACTGGTAAGAGCCCTTCAGGCCGGAGCCTCGAGCGTCAAGACGATGGTGAAGGACAATCTCATAGTGTTTGCGCTCGGCCCGACGGGCGAAGGCTCCGGCGTCGGCGAATCGGTGATCGGGTCACGCTTCATCGAGGGCGACTTCCCCAACTACCGTCAGCTGATCCCTTCGGGTTACACCAACGTCTTGACCGTGGATCGCGAGACGTTGCTCGACGTCGTCAAACGAGTGGGGCTCCTGGCCCAGAACAACATGCCGGTCAAGATGCACCTTGGCACCGAGCTCGAGCTCTCGGCCCACACCCCAGACGTCGGCGAGGGGCAAGAGATCCTCGATGCCGACTACGCCGGCGAGTCGCTCGTCATCGCGTTCAATGCCGGCTTTTTCGTGGACGGTGGTTCCGTGATCCAGTCCGAGCGGGTCGTGCTCGAGGCCGGCGATGGGCTCAAGCCGGCGATCCTTCACGGTGAGGGCGACGAGAACTTCACCTATCTACTCATGCCGGTTCGGATTTCCTGAGCCTGCGAAGCGGCAGGGCTTTGTCATGCGCGTTGATCATCTGGTGGTCGAGGACTTTCGTAACTACCGGAGCGCGCAGGTGGACTTCGCGCCCGGCGTGAACCTGGTTGCGGGCCGCAACGCGCAGGGCAAGACCAACCTCCTCGAGGCCGTGCACTGCCTGTCCGGTACAGGGTCGCCACGCTCCACCGACGCGGCGCTGGTGCGCGACGGAGCCGAACGGGCCTTGTTGCATGCTCGGGTGACGCGGGCGGGCCGGGCCCCCGGCCAACCGGCGCGCAGCATGACGGTCGACGTTGAGATCCGGCCGGGCCGGGGTACGCGCGCGCTGATAAACAAAACCCCGGTATCGGGCGGCCGGGCGCTTGGGGCGTTGACCGCCAGCGTGTTCTTCGGGCCGGACGAGCTTTCGCTCGTCAAAGGAAGCCCCGACGGGCGCCGGAGGTTCCTCGATGATCTAGTGGTAAAGCTGCGACCCGCCCGGGACGGCTTGCGCCGCGAATGGGAGCGCGTCCTCAGACAGCGCAACGCGCTGCTGAGGACCGCGCCTCGGTCCAAGGCCACCTCGCTGCCGACTCTCGACGTGTGGGACGACTCCCTGGCTCGGGTGGGCGGAGGCCTGGCGGCTGCCCGACTAGAGGTCCTGGGTGCCCTGTTGCCGTACGCCCTAAAGCGGTACGAGTCGATTGCGGGAGCCGGTCGGTTGGATCTCGCCTACGTCAGCTCTTGGATCGACGACGAATCGACGGAACGGGCGCTCAGGGATCCATCGTCGGTCGACGAAGTCGAGTTGACCGAGATGCTGAAGCAGGGCATCGATAGGATCCGACCGCGCGAGCTCGAACGGGGGATGTCGCTGATAGGCCCCCAACGCGACGACGTCAGCGTATTGCTCCAGGCCGAGAGCTCGATGCTGGACGCGCGCACCTACGCCTCTCAGGGCGATCAGCGCACCTCGGCCCTGGCGCTGAAGCTGGGTGAGCATGACCTGTTGTCCGAGTGCCTGGACGATCAGCCTCTGTTATTGCTCGACGACGTGTTCTCGGAACTCGATCCGGCGCGCCGGGCATGGCTTGGGGACGCGGTGAGGTCGATGGGACAGATCCTCGTGTCCTCCGCAGAGCCGGGGGGCACCGAGGCGACACGCGCCGAGCGCGTTTTCGAGATCAGTGGCGGCACCATCAAGAGTCGAAGCGGAAGCGGCCGTGGGTAAGGACCCGGCGCGCGTGGGCGAGGTGCTCGACGGTCTTGGTGTTCGGCTGGGTCTCGGCCGTTCGTCCGACGTCGGCATCATCTGGAAACGCTGGGACCAGATCGTGGGCGCGACCATCGCGGGACACGCAGAGCCCAGCTCCCTTCGAGACGGGCTGCTGAAGATCCGGGCCGAGTCGCCCGTATGGGCCGCCGAGCTCGCCTATCTCGCCGGTGATATCAAGTCCCGTGCCAACGAGCTGGCCGGCCGCAACGCGGTCACCGACGTGCGCGTCTGGACGGGACCGGGCGTTGTTCGAGCGACTCCAAAGATGGCTCACGATCATGCCCCAAAGGGGCCCGCGCCGGCTCCGCCGCCCGATCCGATGGAGGCGCTTGAGCGGGCCCATACGGCATGGCGCCGAAGGCGCTCGTAGTGGTGCTCACGGGCCCCAGGCGAACCCGCCAGCGGGCCTCTGAAAACAGGGAGATGGACCACCAGATGGTAAGATGGCATCCAATGATTCCAGCGTCTTGGCCTGTGCTCGGCGCGCCTCCAGGTGCCGCATTCATCGGGCCAAAGCACTCACTCAGCCACTACCAGCACGAGGTTCTATGACCGCATCAAAAGCATCCACCGGTGCGCGGACCGGGGAATACACGGCCCAGGACATAACCGTACTCAAGGGTCTCGACCCGGTTCGCCAACGTCCCGGAATGTACATCGGCACTACGGGGCTGCGCGGCCTCCATCATCTCGTCTACGAGGTCGTGGACAACGCGGTCGACGAGGCCATGGCCGGCTACTGCGACCGGATCATCGTCGAGTTGCTGGCCGACGGCGGTTGCCGCGTGACCGACAACGGACGGGGAATCCCCGTCGATAACGTCAAAGGCGAGCGACGGCCCGCGGTAGAGGTCGTGCTGACGACCCTTCACGCAGGCGGAAAGTTCGGAGGCAAGGGCTACCAGGTATCAGGGGGTTTGCACGGCGTAGGCGTGTCGGTGGTGAACGCGCTGTCCGCCAAGCTCGTCGTCGACGTCGCTCGCAACGGCAAGCTTCACCATCAAGAGTACGAGCGCGGCAAGCCGAAGGCCAAGCTCAAGGTCGTCAAGAACATCAAGCGCACGGGCACGACGGTCACGTTCTGGCCCGATCCAACGATCTTCACTGACGACATCGAGTTCAAGTTCGACACCCTCACCCAACGACTGCGCGAGATGGCGTTTCTGAACAAGGGTCTCGAGATAAGGGTGATCGACCAGCGCGTCGAGCCTGAGTTGAAGGAGGAGTTTCGTTACACAGGCGGGATAGTCGATTTCGTCAAGCACCTGAATTCGGGGCGCGATCCCCTGTTCAAACGCGTGGTGGGCATCGAGTCAAAGGCCGAGCGCCACGAGGTCGAGATCGCGATGCAGTGGACGAGCTCGTTTAACGAGTCCGTGTTCACGTTCGCAAACAACATCAACACCCACGAGGGCGGCATGCACGAAGAGGGCTTCCGTCGCTCGTTGACGCGCGCCATCGGCAACTACGCGAAGGCCAAGGGTCTGCTGAAGGACAAGGATCAGAGCCTCACCGGCGAGGACTGCCGCGAGGGCCTGACCGCGATCATCTCGGTCAAGCTTCGCGATCCTCAGTTCGAGGGCCAGACCAAGACGAAACTCGGCAACACGGAGATTCGCTCGTACGTCGAGAAGGAGATGAACGAGAAGTTCGCCGAATTTCTCGAGGAACACCCCAGCGAAGCGCGACAGATATGCAACAAGGCGATCGGCGCACAGAGGGCGCGCCTCGAGGCGCGCAAGGCGCGCGATCTGGTGCGGCGCAAGACGCTGCTCGAGTCCACCGCCCTGCCCGGCAAGCTCGCCGACTGTCAGACGCGCGACCCACACGAGGCAGAGGTATTCATCGTCGAGGGGGACTCGGCGGGGGGTTCCGCCAAGCAGGCGCGTGCGCGCGAGACCCAGGCGATTCTCCCGTTGCGGGGCAAGATTCTCAACGTCGAACGCGCTCGCCTGGCCAAGACGCTGGAGAACAAGGAGATCCAGGCGATCATCACCGCGATCGGAACCGGTATCGGCGAGGACTTCGACCCGAGCAAATGCCGTTATCACAAGATCGTCTGCATGGCCGACGCGGATGTGGACGGCAGCCACATCAAGACGCTATTGCTGACGCTGTTCTTCCGTCACATGCGCGAGCTGATCGAACTGGGCTACATCTACGTGGCAAAGCCCCCGCTCTACCGCGTCAAGCACAAGGGCGACAACCACTACTTCATGAACGACGAGCAACTCGCCGCATACAAGGCCGAGCACAGCGGCAAGATCGAGGCCGCGCGTTTTAAGGGCCTGGGCGAGATGAATCCGAACGAGTTGTGGGAGACCACGCTGGACCCCGACAATCGCACGCTGTTGCGAGTGACCATGGAAGACGCAGCGCTGGCAGATGCTTTGTTCGTGCAACTCATGGGCGACGACGTCGAAGAGCGCAAGAACTTCATTCAGCGCAACGCTAAAGACGTGCGCTTCCTCGATATCTAGACGAGAGAGCTATGGCAGACGAACCCTTTCAAGACAAGCTTCCCGGCAACGGCGATGGCGGCGGCAATGACGTCACCATCGAGGAAGAGATCTCGTATTCTTTTCTCGAGTACGCGATGTCGGTCATCGTCAGTCGCGCCCTGCCCGACGTCCGCGACGGGCTGAAACCAGTACACCGGCGCATCCTCTTCTCGGGTCTCGAGGCGGGCCTTCGCCCCGAACGTCAGTACCGCAAGTGCGCGGCGCTGGTGGGCGACGTCATGAAGAAGTATCACCCGCACGGCGACACCGCCATCTACGATGCGCTGGCGCGCCTGGCCCAGGACTTCTCGACGCGCTACCTGCTGATCGACGGGCAGGGGAACTTCGGCTCGGTGGACGGGGATGCTCCCGCGGCCCCCCGGTACACCGAGTGCAGGTTGTCTCCCCTGGCGATGGAGTTACTCCGCAACATCGATGAGGACACCGTCGACTTCGTCGAGAACTACGACGGCTACGAGGTGCAGCCCTCGGTACTGCCGGCGCGCTTTCCCAACCTGCTCGCCAACGGGTCGAGTGGCATCGCGGTGGGGATGGCTACCAACATTCCGCCGCACAACCTTGGCGAGGTGATCGACGCCACCATCGAGCTGCTCGAGAAGCCCGACGAAGCGGCCGACGACACGAAGACCCTGCAGATCGCGATGAAGCACATCAAGGGCCCGGACTTCCCGACCGGGGGGCTCATCGTCGGACGGCAGGGCGTGCTCGACGCCCA
>JBOGWU010000069.1:0-7018 GCA_050693935.1 Actinomycetota bacterium
AGCTTGATCCGCCCCCCGCCCTCGGGGCACGCCTCCTCGTCGTGCAGCATGTTGAACTTGATGCTCTTCTCCTGGACGGCGGAGAACAGCTTCACCGGGATGCTTATGAGCCCGAAGGTGATCGAGCCCTTCCAGATTGGTCTCACGGCTTCTCCTTAAAGGTCGCTGGCTGTGATTCTACGGGCGTGGGTCGAGTTGCGGGCGAATGCGTAGGGTTATGGAATTAGTCGACCGGAGCAGGAATAATCACTCTACGTGTCGAAGCTGCGCCGCAGAACAGTTCAAGCATAGGCCGGGAAGCCGGACAACGAGGGAGTCGCCGTCGATGGAAGCTCGTGAGTACGCCAAGGCTCTGGGCGAGAACCTGCGCAAGATTCGTCAGCAAAAGGGCATGTCGCTGCAGGACGTCCAGGCCGCCTCGAGGGGCCGCTGGAAGGCCGCCGTCATCGGCGCCTACGAGCGGGGCGACCGCAACGTGACCGTGGGACGCCTCCACGAGCTCGCCGATTTCTACGACGTCCCCATCTCGGAGCTGCTGCCCGATGCCGGCGACGCGACCCCCGTGCATACCGACCAGCGTAGGCGCGTGGTGCTCGACCTCGATGGGCTCGAGAAGATCCCCGCGGCGGACAGGGACCCGATCGCGCGCTTCATGACCGCCATCCAGTTGCAACGAGGCGACTTCAACGGCCGCGTGCTGACTATTCGAGAGGACGACCTCATGGCGCTGGCGTTGATGTATCAGACCTCGGCCGACGAGCTGGCCCGCAAGCTCGACCATTGGGGGCTGCTGGCTCGCTCTGCCTGAGGAGAGCCCAGAGTTCACGACTCAGAGCGCCAGCGCTCCCGCCGCGATCAAGAACAACACTGCCCAATACGCCGCGGTGAACGCGTAGTCCACTGGGCCGGGCCGGCTGGGGATCATCACCGCGAGCACCCAGATCGGCATCACCACGATGCCGAACAGCAATCCGTAGCCGAGAGCGATCCAGCGGGGCCAGGCGGCTCCCAGCGCGAGCGCAAGCGCAAGTCCGGCCAGGATCACTCCGAGTAGGGCCTGTCCGTATACGTCGGCGCGCGCGCCGCCCCTGCTCATGCGATAGAGCCGGTAGCCGAAACCGAGCGCGGCGTTGCAACCGAGGCTTGCCACAAGCAGCGCCTGCCAGGTCTCGTTCATTGGGCGGTTCACGATAGCCTCCCTGCCAATGCCAAAGAAGAAGAGGAGAGGACAGAAGCGCTCCGCGGGCGTCGATCCAAACGAGAAGCGGCGCCAGCGGTTGGAGGAGAAGAGACGCCAGCGGGAGGAGGCGGAGAAGGCCAGACGACGGGCGGCGTTTCGCGAGCGACTGGTGCGAGGCATGGTGCTGGCCGCTCTGGTGGTTGCGGCGCTGTGGTTCTTCTTCCTGCGTAATCAGACTCCTTCCGAGATCCAGGGTTTCGAGCTCGAGAAGTTCAACGAGGGCGGTGGCCACACCGACCAGCCGGTTGCCTACCCAATGACTCCGCCGGTCTCGGGCCAGCACTTCGAGTCGGCGGCACCCTGCGGGGTTCACTCCGAGCAGATTCAAGACGAGGTCTTCGTCCATTCGCTCGAGCACGGGGCCGTGGGGGTGCTCTACGATCCCGAACAGGTGGAGACGGACACGATTCGCAACATCGAGTCCCTGGTGGGTGAGTTCGAAGAACGCACCATCTCCGCTCCCTACGCGGGCATGGACACCCCGATAACGGTTACGTCTTGGGCCGAGATGATGAGACTGCCCGAGTACGACGAGGGCGCGATTCGCGAGTACATCGAGGAATTCATCGGCGCGGGCCCCGAGGACATAGCCTGCGACAACGATCAGGACTCACCCTTTCAACCCCCAGGCCCGGAGGCCTCTCCCTCACCCGACGGTTCCCCCGACGAGGAGTAGTAGCCCTTCAGATTGGGCGCTTTCGTTCCGATTTAGCTAAGGAACCTTCAGGGGGTCGGAGTGAGTTCCTTTTTCGAAGCGAGACTCGATTTCATTGAGGCAGTGGGCTGGATGGCCACCGTCGTTGCCGGCGCGATCGCGGCCTACTTCTACGCCAGAGGGGCCCGCCGCCGCCTGGCTCAAACCATGGTGGCCGCGTCGGCAATCGTCTCGGAGGGACTTTCGACCGCGGATCAGGAGAGCGCGCTTCGTTCGATGTCCGCGGGGCTCGCCAGGCTGTTCGAGGCCGACGCCGTGGCCCTCGCCGTCCCCACCGGAGATGGCCGGCTCGGTTGCGTCGGATCGTTCGGTTTTTCCAACCCCAAGGACACCTTTCTGCTGCCGGGCGAGGGGATAACTGGACACGTCTACGAGACCGGCGAAGCGATCGTGGCCCGCGATGTGCGCAACGAACCTCGCTACAAACGAGACGTCAAGGGAATCACCAGCGCTCTCGCGATTCCGATGCGCTACGAGGGCCGCATCATCGGGGCCTTCAACCTGGAGTCGAGTCGCAGGCGCTATACCGAGTCGGACCTGGAGCTAATTTTTCCGCTCGTCGATCAGATCGCAGCGGTCGTAGAGAACGCCAGGCTCACCGAGGAGGCTCACGACCGCGCCGCGGCCGAACTCAAGACCCGCAAGGAGCTTCAGGCGGTGTCGGCGGTCGTGCTGGCCGGGGTGGCCTCGGTCCACGATCTAGGCGTCTCCCTCGACTCCATGGTGACCGAGATCGCCGACCGGTTGGGCTGGGAATCGATGGCGCTGATCCTGTTCGCCGACGATGGGCTGCTCTACACACGCGCCTACTACGGCTACCCCGAATACTCGACTCTCGTGTCGTTCAAACCCGGCGAGGGGATCGTCGGAGCGGTCGGCCAGTCCGGCGTCGGCCGCCTGGTCCCCGATGTGAGCGCCGATCCGGACTACCTCGACGTGGTGGGAGGGACCCGCAGCGAGATGTGCGTTCCGCTGCGAGTGGGGGAGCGCGTGCTCGGCGTCTTGAACGCGGAGAGCCCGAGGCCGGAGGCGTTCACGGAGCAAGACTTCGAGTTGCTCGGCACGCTCGCCGACCAGATGGCCATCGTCATCGAGCGTGCTCGGCTCGCCGCGCTCGAGCGAGACGCGCTCGAGCGGCTTCGCGAGCTCGACAAGCTCAAGGATGACTTCGTGGCCACGGTCTCCCACGAGTTGCGGACCCCGCTTACCTCGATCAACGGATACGCCCAAACCATGCTCTTGCGTACCGACGAGCTCGAGGAATCCGACAGGCGAACCTTTCTGGAGGCCACGGTGCGCCAGTGCAGCCGCCTCTCGACCATCGTCGAGAGCTTGCTACTGGCATCACAACTCGAGTCCGGCGAGATTCAGATCAGGCGTCAGTTCGTGTTGATCCGCGACCTGATCCACGAGGCGGCCGAGGCCGCCGGCGCCGAGGACAATCTGGTGGTCGACCTGTCCTCGGGCCTGGGACTCATCACCGACGCCTTCCGTCTGCACCATGTCTTCAGGAACTTGCTCGAGAACGCACGCAAATACTCGCCGTCCGATGCGCCGGTGCTGATCAAGGCGCGCCGGGGGCAGGAATCGATCGAGATCGAGGTCTGCGACGGCGGCTCGGGAATCCCCTCCGGGTCCGAGGACGTCGTGTTCCAACGGTTTCGCCGCCTCGGCGACCCCGGCGTATCCACGGTCCCGGGGACCGGATTGGGGTTGTACATAGCCCGTCGCTTCGCTCGGGACCTCGACGGCGACCTCTCGGTCGGCCGCTCCTCGGAGCCGGGCTTCCCGGGGGCCCGTTTCGTGGTGCGACTGCCGGACCTGGAAGGGCCCGGGTAGGGGCAAGGGCAAAGCCAAAGGCCAAGGCGGCTAAGGGACGAGTGGTGGCTAATCGATCCCTCGCGAAGGGGCGATCGGGGCTCGTTGGGGGATCTGGTACAGGGGGGTCGCTCAGCGACGCTGGTGTGCCGGAAAGGTCTGCGGATCGGGCTTTGCGCCGGGTCTGTAACTCGGGTACCGCTGGGCGGTACTCATGTTTCAGAAGGGTCCCCGAACCCATTTGAGCGGGCCCGCCGGCGCCCGGCGACTCTGATTTCCCCCTTCGATGCCGATTTTTGCCTTTGACTTTGCCTTTGACTTGCTTTTGCCTGAGCAACCTGACCCAACCCCGCTCTCACTAGCTTCCAACAGTCCGATTATCTCCTCGACGCTCCAAACGTGGTCGGCAATCCCTGCCGCCATAGCGGGGGTCTGGCCCTTGAGCGTCTGATGCTTGCGGGCGAAGTTGTAGTACATGAAGTGCAGCGACACCGCGGCGGCTAGGTTCTCGACCTTCTTTGAGAAGGCGTTTGTGAGCCGGGTGAAGCGCCGCATCCCCATTCGCATGGTGAGGTTCTGACGCTCGACATAGCTGGTCGAAATGTGCTGCCAGTCAGGTCGCCCCGACTTGATTTGCGTCTCCACGCCAATGCACTTGGCGGGGCTGTACTTGGTCTTGTCGGCTTTCGGGTCGGCCCCGTAGATCTTGCGGAGCATGGCGTAGTCGATGTCGCCGCCGAAGGCGTCCTGGACGGCGTAGAGATAGGGGTGGAAGCCGTCAGTCGTTAGCTGGACTCGGCTGGCGAGCCGGTCGGCCAGATCGCTAATAAAGGTCGCGGCATCCTCGTAGGTGCGCTCACCGACCAGCCAGCAGGGAACCAGTTTGGTATCAGCATCTATGGCGGTCCAGGTCCACACATCGCCGTAGCCGAACGTGTCCTTGTGCTCCTCGGGGACGTTCTTTTGCTTGGAGTAGCAGTAGGCCCAAATCTCGTCGGCCTGCACTCGCTGGCAGGGAAGCTCGCGCATGACTTCGTTCTGGTACTCGGAGCAAGCGGAGCCGAGATCGACTAGGAGCTTGGCAACGGTGTTCTTGGCAACTCCCGTCATGCGGACGGTGGCCCGGATCGAATTTCCCTCGACCAGGCAACGCACCACCTGTGTTCTTCTGTCCCGACTTAGCTTGTTCATACTGACCATTATGCTTGACTGCTCAGGTAGAGTCAAGGGGAAATAGTACTTGCCAAAGACTCTTTGGTAGCATTACTATGACTCATAGAGCGAGATAGTAAGGAGATTACACCCATGTTGTTCAGGACGCCACAAGTCGGTAGTCAAGAGCAGGAAGTCATTGACCGGATCGGTGAGACCCAGGAGAAGATCCGCTGGGCCGTTCATGAGCCGCGCGTTTGGACGGGCCTATTACGAAGAAGCCTTTTCGCCAAGGCGATCCAGGGTTCGAACAGCATCGAGGGTTACAACATGACGCTGGATGACGCTATTGCTGTTGCCGAAGGGGAAGCTCCCGTTGATGCGGATGAACCCACACGCCAAGCATTAGAGGGCTACCGCCGCGCAATGACTTATGTGTTGCGTCTGGCGAATGACCGCTATTTCTCATACACGTCCGAGACGGTCCGAAGTCTCCATTTCATGATGATGGACCAGTTTCTAGACAAGGAGCCCGGCACCTACCGGAGCGGTGTCATCTTTGTGAGGGAAAGCGGGTCGGGTGACATCGTTTATGAGGGTCCAGAGGCTGAACGCGTACCCGGCCTGGTACAGGAACTGATGGATCAACTTAACGAATCTAACGATATGCCGGTCATGGTTCGAGCTGCGATGGCCCATTTGAATCTGGTCTTGATCCACCCATTCAAAGATGGCAACGGTCGAATGGCTCGGTGCTTGCAAACAATGGTTCTGGCGCGAGAAGGAATACTTGTTCCTGAGTTTTGCAGCATTGAAGAGTACTTGGGAAGAAACACCCAGGCGTATTACAAAGTACTTGCCGATGTGGGCGGGGGTTACTGGCAACCCGAGAATGATGCTCGCGGGTGGGTCCGCTTTTGTCTGACCGCTCACTATCGCCAAACAAAGACGGTTCAGCGGCGATGGACAGAAGCGGAGCGCCTATGGGGACTACTGCTCCAACTTGTGCAGTCCCGTGGATTGCCAGAGCGTTACATGTTCGCACTCTTCGATGCGAGCATGGGGTACCGCGTGCGTAGGGCCACTTATCAACCCGTGGCCGAAGTCTCGGACAAGGTAGCGACCAAGGATCTCGGTGCCATTGTGGATGCAGGCCTTCTCACACCGATAGGTGAACGGCGGGGTAGGTACTATGTGGCTGCGTCCGCTCTTGACTCAATCAGGAATAAAGCGTTCGGTGCGCGTCTGCCGATTGAAGATCCGTTTGAGGTTCAACCTGCTTCCGATCGCGGCTAATTACGCCAGCGAGCCTCGGCAGCCCTCTTTGCGATCTCGGATCGCTGTTCAGGACTCAGCTTCTCTGCTCTGGCCTTGCCACCCTTCAACCCACCCTTCCGCCCGAGTGCGACCGCGTTCGGGTCTTTGCCCTCGTCAGGATCGGGGCCAGGGGCCTCCGAGGTAGCGTCGTCCACGATGCTCGCAGCGAGCTTGTTGATGTCTCTTGGCTTGCTTGAGCGCTTAGGCATGTCTCAATCATTGCACGGTTGTCAATTGGTGAATCGAGCCTCAGACCTCTGGCTTCTGCATCGCTCGGCTCTTGGCGAGCGCCCTACCGACAAGACCTAGGCTGGCCACAGCAGTGGTCAGAACCCCACCGTAAGCAATCCTGGGGATATTGAAGTCCTTGCGGCCACCATCGTAGACGGCCAATACAACGGTTATAAGGATGACGCCAATCAAGACAAACACAATGAGAGTGAGAAGTGAACGCGCGCCCATGGCGCGAAGTTTAGGAGGCTTTTACAGTGTCGTGTGGGAAAAGATCCTTTTTGGTGACTCGGACGTTCTCTGGATCTTGTCTGCCTTGGCGAGAGGCAGCCAGCTTTCCTGCGGCGACCCCACCAAAGTAGGTGGCGGATGCGATTACCACTCCTAGAATCGCCACGATGATCGCCTCTAGCATCGCCCGTCTCCTTGCTCGATCGCGTAACTCCTTGGGTCTAGACCCACTTTACCCACCTGGCAGGAAATGACATTCTTGTAATTCCTGCTCAAGTATTTCTTTTACCGCGCGGGAAACAACTGAAGCCGAA
>JBOGWU010000070.1:0-14786 GCA_050693935.1 Actinomycetota bacterium
AGCTCGCGGACCTGCCGGTCGCTGCGGGCGAGCTCGCTCAACAGTTGCCACCGCAGCGGATGTCCGGCGAGCCGCAGGAAGCTCGGCGGCGACGTCTTGGTGCGAAGCTCCACGTTCATGCTCCCACGATACATCAAATTGGCTTGATCCAACAACCCAATTTGGCCGATATCCGAACGAAGCGGCAAAGTGTGACCACGCATTGCTTCCCTGCCCCCTGGATGCGAACATATGTTCGTGTCACGCGAGGCCGCGATCCTTCACGCCGACGTCGACTCCTTTTATGCGTCGGTCGAGCAACGAGACGATCCCTCTCTGCGCGGCCGTCCCGTCCTCGTCGGGCCCGGCATCGTGCTGGCCGCCAGCTACGAGGCCAAGGCGTTCGGCGTGCGCACCCCGATGCCCGTCGCCCGGGCCCGCCGGTTGTGCCCGGAGGCGGTCGTGGTCTCCGCCCGGATGTCGGCCTATTCCGAGGCCAGCAAGGCGTTGTTCGAGGTGTTCGACGACACCACGGGGCTGGTCGAGGGGCTGTCGATCGACGAGGCGTTCCTGGATGTCGGGGGGCTGAGGCGGGTCTCCGGCACCCCCACCGAGATCGCCGCGCGCCTGCGGCGCGCGGTCAGGGAGCGGGTCGGCCTTCCCATCTCGGTGGGGGTGGCGAGAACCAAGTTCCTCGCCAAGGTGGCCAGCGGAGTGGCCAAGCCGGATGGTCTCCTGGTGGTGCCGCCCGGCGGTGAGCTCGATTTCCTCCATCCGCTTCCGGTCGAAGCGCTCTGGGGGGTGGGGGCGGTGACGGCGAAGAAGCTCCGCGCCCGGGGAATAACGACCGTGAGTCAGGTCGCCACCCTGAGTGAGGGTGTCCTGGTCCAAATGCTCGGTCGTGGGTCGGGACGGCACATCCATGCCCTCGCCCACAACCGTGATCCTCGGCCGGTCGAGGTCGGCCGCCGTCGCCGCTCGATGGGATCGCAGCGGGCGATTGGCCGTAGGCCCAAATCGGCCGCCTCCGTCGACGCGGTGCTCGTGGCGATCTGCGACCGCCTCGGCCGCCGGCTGCGAGCAGCCCGGCGGGTATGTCGCACGGTCGTCTTGCGATTGCGGTTCGATGACCTCTCGCGGGCAACGCGGTCACACACGCTGCCGCAGGCGACTGCGCAGACCCAGACGATCCTCGCCACGGCGAGGGGGCTGCTGGCGGCGGCCACGCCGATGATCGAAAGCCAGGGCATCACGCTCATCGGATTGACCCTTACGAACCTTGGCAGCGACGGCGCCATTCAGCTGGCGCTGCCGTTCGACCGTCGGTGGGTGCCCAGCCTCGACGCCGCACTCGACGACCTGAGCGAACGGTTCGGGTCGTCCACCGTCACCAGGGCGGTGCTCCTGGGACGCGATCAGGGCCCGAGCGTCCCCCTGCTGCCCGACTGAGCCCTCACGCGCAATTCACCATTACTTCGTGGAGCCGGCCGACGAATCGGTCTCGGCCAACAGGGACCGGTTGCCGTCGGCGTCGACGGCCGCCACCGAGTAGATGTGCCCGTTGAGGACCGGCCAACGATTTCGCCACTCATGGGAGGTCGTCTTGGCCAGCAGCCTTCCGTCCTCATACACCTCGTAGAAGGCGACCCCCGCGTCGTCGAGGGAGGGTTCCCAGGCGAGTCGAACGTCCGGCGCGGACCACCAGCTCGTGAGGTTCCCCGGTCTCGTGGGTGCCGTGCCCGATGTCGTGAGGGCAAGGGGGTAAGGAAACACCCGATCGTTCTGCCGCTCGAGAACCGCCAGATGAGTGGGGCGCGAATCCAGCTCACCGTAGCCCCAGTGGTAGACGAGGTAGCCGGAAAGCCCGGAGCCCGCCCACCGGTCGAACTGCTCGGCGAGCTCGGCGGCAGTCGGTTGCCGATACCACGCGCCGGGCTTGCCGAAGTCCTGCATCACGGCCCAGAAACGACTTACCCCGTCGGCTCTTGCCTCTCTGATCGCGGTGTTGATCATCCCGAAGCGGCAGCCCCTCTTCCACGAGCATGGGTAGACGACCAAGCCGAGAATGTCGACGGAGTCAACGAAGTACTGGTATGGAAAGTAAACGTTGCCGCTCTTGATGGAGATGGAAATGTAGGTTGGCACCCCCGGATGGAGGTCGTGAATGAGCTCCGTTCTCGCAGCGAGTTGGTCGGGGGCCGACGGACAAAGGATCGCGTTGGGCTCGTCGGCGATCTGGTAGGCGACGACCGCGGGATTGTCAACGTTCTCGAGGACACGATCGCGGACCCAGGCGTCACTTCTCTGGAACGAGCAGGTCTTGTTGTTGTAGTCCCACAGCCACACCAAGCCCTTGAGCCCGCGCTCATCCAACGCAGAAATATCGTAATTCAGCGGGGAGACCGTCACGGTGTTGAAGCCGGTGGCCGCGATGTTGTCGGTGCCCGTGGCGCTGGTGTCGCGACCGAATACACCGCGCACGAACGTCGGGGGAGGATCGGTGGGAACTACTTGTGCGAAAGTCGGACCGATGGCGCTGGTGAGGACGATCGCGAGCGCTAGAGCGCTGAGGGCAAGCCCTTTCTTCAAGGGAACCTCCTTGTTCGGCGGCTGGGCTGCCCCGCGGAGGGCCCCTGGCTTTGCGTCCCTGCGTTACCGCAGGTTTGCCTTTGTCGTAAGGGTGAACTTCAGTTGTCGGCCGAGGGGCTCGCGTCCTTTAGGAATGAGCCTCGACAACGACCAGCCCGCCCCGACGGGTGTACGGGTCCGTCCGGCGGGGAACCTCTGCTGAATGACTCGCTCTACGGCCGAATCTTCTGCCGAGTCGCGTGCCTTCGCCCTAATCGGCGCCGGCGCAGGGGCTCGACTCGCCGGCCTCGGCGCGGGCGCGCTGCTGGGAGTCGCCACCACCGCGCTGGCCGTGCGCCTGCTGGAGCCATCCCTCTACGGTTTCCTGGCGTTCTCGATCTCGGTGATGAGCACGATCGCGATGTTCTGTCGCCTGGGGCTGGAGCCGGGGCTGGCGCGCGAGGCGACGATGGGAAGGGACGGCGAGGGCCTGCTCCCACACGCCGCCGCGCACGGCGCCTTGTCGCTGGTGGCGTTGTCGACGGTGGCCGGCGGGATCGTCACGGCCGCGATCGTTCTGGCCGGCCCGGCCCCGGTGAGCCTGCCCACCCGTCTCGGCTTCGTGGGGATGCTTTGTCTGCTCCTCTACGCGTCGAATGCGGCCGCGGTCGCCGTCGCGATCGCCCGTGGGCTGGGACGAATGATGGTGATGGAGCTTCCCAATCTCGTGCTAACGACTGGCAAGTTCGTGGTGATCGCCGTGCTCTTCGCCGCGGGTACGGCGAGCATCGGCGCTATCGCGGTGGGCTATGCCGGCGCGGCGATCGTGACCGCGGCGCTCTCGATGTTCGTCGTCGACAGGATCACTTCGTCGAAGACCTCGTTGATTCCATCGCCGAGCGCTGCACTACTGGCGGGAAGGAGATACCTTCCGTTCGCCGTGGTGATCCTTGGGACGATCACGATCTCCCGGTTCGACGTCATGATTCTCGGTCTCACTGCTTCGAGCAGAACGGTGGGTATTTACGAGCCGACATTGAAGATCGTGGAGCAACTCATGTTGTTGGTTCCCATGGTCGCAGTTGCTCCGTTTCTTCCCGCCGCGACCAGTCTATTCAAACGAGGCGACCACGTTGCCCTCAAGGAGCTGTTCGTGAGCACTTCCAAGCTCGTCTACATCGCTTCGTTTCCTGCCGTTGTGATGGTGGCGGCGTTCGAGGAATCTCTCTTCGGAGCGCTCTACGGTCGGGACTTCCCGCTCGAATCGGTGATCCCCTCCGTGCTGCTCGTGGGGTTCGTGGCCAATCTCGCCGCGGGCCTCAACAGCTCCGTGCTCGCGACGATCGGGGATCGAGGTTCTCTGTTCAAGGTCGGGGTAGGCACGTCGGCGGCGATGGCGATTCTCGCCTTGGTCCTGGTTCCCTGGCTGGGTGCGACGGGAGCCGCGCTGGCAACGTCGGCGACCTACGTGTTCCTAAATCTCCTGACCGGGATGGCGGTGTTCGCCATGAGCGGGCTTCATCCCTTCAGGGGGGACATGATCGGGACGGTGCTGAGCTCGGCGCTTCCCCTGGGAGTGGCTTTGTGGCTTGGCAATGCGATGGAGAGCGGTCTCGTGGTGGCGGTGTGTTGGTCGTTACTACTCTGGGTCGCATGGTGCACGCTGCTCCTCGGATTCCGGCTCGTGGCCATCTCGGAGGTACGGCGCCTGCTCCCTGGTGGCAACCGGCTCTCGAATAAGGAGGACCTCCCCGGATGACCCGCGACGTGGCCGCCATCATCCCGACTCACAACCGGCCCGGCCTCGCCCTGGGTGCCGTTCGAAGCGCACTGCGGCAAACCTATGAGGGGATCGACGTTTGGGTGGTAGACGACGCATCCGATCCGCCCCTCCGTCTGCCGGAGCCCATCGCCTCCGACGAACGGGTCCATGTGATGCGCTGCTCGAAACCAGTGGGGACCGCCGGGGCTCGCAACCTCGCGGCAAGAGAGTCCGGAGCACAATTCCTCGCCTTCTTGGACGACGACGACGAGTGGTTCCCCTCGAAGATCACGCGCCAGCTGGCCGTCCTCAGTGACGACCTCGCAGCGGTCGAGTGTGGATTCGACCTGCGCGAAGGCGACGAGTTGATCTTCCGCTACCTTCCCTCGCCCGAGCGGGACTTCTTTCGATTCCTGATGGTGCCTTGCATGCAGCCCTCGACGCTGATCCTGCGCTCGCACGTTTTCGACGAGTTGGGGGGCTTCTCCCAGGACCTCGTCCGCACGGAGGATTGGGATTTCTCGATCAGGCTCGCGGAGCGCTACAAGGTCGGTGTCGTCTCCGATTCTCTGGTGATGAGGCGAACGAATCCCGGACTGGACCGCGCCGCCGCGCTCACTGCTCACCGGGAGATGGTGAACCATCTCAGGCCGCGGGTGAACGCTCTCCCCGCGCGTGAACGAAAGGCGACTCTCGCCTACCATCGCTTCGTCGAGGGCATCTTCCTCGCCGAGATGGGCAACTCCTCCGAGGCTCGCGGGGCGTTTTGGCAAGCGTTGCGGGCCGACGCCCGCGCCTACGCGCCCGCCGTTCACCTGATAAGGACGGTAGTTGGCGAACGTGCTTGGTCCTCGCTTCGAGGCCGCCTGCGGCGAATCGAAAGCGCAATTCAGCTTCGGCGGGGCCGGGACCCGCTGGTCCGAAGCTGGTAGCCCTCCGCTCACGGTCCGCCTCGAGTCGGCCTAGGCGCAGAAGACCTCCATCGGCCGGCCCTTCATCTGAGTTGGCACCGGCACGCCGAGGCGCGCCAACATGGTGGGAGCGATGTCGAGAAGCGTTGCTTCGCACTCGGCCAGTTCGGTGGTATCGGACGCGGCGATCGCGGGACCCGCGCCGACCATGAAGCCGCTGGGTCGGTGGTGACCGGTCCTCGGATCATCGCCCCCCACGTCGAACACCCCAAGGTCGGGGTGACGCAACCGGCCGATGGGGCGAGGGTGCCACTCGACGCAAATGTCTGGGAGGACGTCGCGCACCGGGCCCCCGATGATCTCGCAGGTGCGGGTAATGCGCGCGGCGGCGCGGGCGCCGGAGTCCGCGTACCGAAGCTCCTCGAGAAACGCCTGCAACTCGGTGCAAAGGCGCTCGTACTCGTCGCCCGGCTCGACTATGCCCGAGGGTTCACGGTCGGCGAGGTTCAGCCGTATGAACGAGATGCCGTCGCAATTCAGTTCGAACGCGCGCGTCGCGCTCCAGTCGATGTCGTTGTATGTAAACCCTCCGATGCCCCCCGGTCGGGGGACGAGCGCGCTCACCAGGGGCCTCAGCACAGGAGGTACGGCCAGGCGCCCCAGCCGGTACGCCTTGCGAAGCCACAGGGTCCGGCGATCGTCGGCGACTTCCGAACCGCCACGGACGAGCCACCCTCCCCGCTCGAGCGCCACCTCGAGGGCGTTGCCGGGGGCGGAATTCGGTCCCATCCCGTGCGGCGTCAGGATGAACACCGTGGTGTCGGGGCTCGCATCCCGAAGCAGTTCGGCGATCGCGCGGTCGATCGCTCGGTAGATGTCGAGGAGAGAGTGATCCAGGTCGCCGTTCAGAGTGGGATCGTATTGCGGGTGCGCAGGGTCCGTGAGATGCCACAACAGGTGACCCGCCGGGTGTGCGTCGTTGAAGGAGACGTGGAAGAAGTCGAACGGCCGGCGGTTCAGCAGCAACTTTGTGCCCTCCGTCTGTCCCTCGATGCCTCTCAGCAGCCGGTTGCGATAACGGCGAAGCTGCTGCGGCGATTGCGGCGTCTTCACGTGCGGGCGAGGGTCTCGCCGGCCCCCGGTCTTGCGCAACTGAGTTAGTACTCCGGGTGGATCTGATCGAAACGAGCGGGACTTCATCGCTTCGGGATCCAACGTCCCCCACCCCACTACCTGCGTTCCATCGAACGCCGGAAGCA
The DNA here is from genome assembly GCA_050693935.1 of Actinomycetota bacterium. Lineage (GTDB taxonomy): Bacteria > Actinomycetota > CADDZG01 > CADDZG01 > WHSQ01 > WHSV01. The sequence continues at coordinate 6,480 of JBOGWU010000070.1, forward strand.
GGGGTGCCCCGTAGATGCTCGAGACCGTCGAGGGCATTCCGGCATCACTCAAGTAGCGCCAGAACGGTGGTCGCTTGAGGTCATCGGCGCGCATCTCGTCCAGCCGGTAGCTGCCGGGCACGAGTTGGACATCGAGGATGGTCTGGTGCTCATGAGGTCGCGAGCCGGTCATCGTGGTGGCCCACGCCGCTCCCGGAAACACCCGCTCGGGTGGTTCCAGGCGAACGCTTTGCCCCCGTCTGAGTAGAGAAGCGATGGTCGGAAGCCAGCCCTCGTCGATGCCCCGCTGAACCAGCGTGATCTCGGCTGCGTCGAATCCGATCAGGATCAGGGGGCCATGGGATTGGCCTGTGGAACCCCTCACTCAGGCAACCTCATCGAGGCTTACTCGAGCGCGTTCCGTAATCTCGCGTATGGCAACGGGCCGGCCTTCGGTCATCGCCACCTGCACCGCCTCGGCTATGGCGATGGTCGCGAGGTTCTCGTGCGCGCTGAGTTGCGCGGGCTTGCTTCCGAGCGAAGCCGCCGCGAGAGCGTCGAGGATCACGTCATGTGGGTCCCGAGGGTTTCTTGCCGACATGAGGCGCTGGGGCCGGCGCCCGGATGGAGCGAGATAGACGCGCTGATCATCGACCTTGATTGCTCCCTGCCGGCCCTCGATGTACTCGATGTGATGAAAGCCGGGTGCACCCTCGCTGTGGTGATAGCGAATGCGAGCACCGTTGCTCCAGCAAAGCTCCACGTCGAACGTCGCGTGACCCGGCCACCCCGAAGGAGAGCGCAGTTCACCTTCTACGGTCTCAGGTGCTCCGAACCGCATTCGGATTGCGTCGAAATGATGCAGGCAGATGTCCCACATCGCGCCGAACTCTGTCGCACGCACGTGGGGGCGAGCCACGAAGCCGGGCCGCGCAGATGAAACGAATCCTCCCGCCAGCGGTCCGATTTCGGGAAGAGCCCTCTGCACGAAGTGCTCGCGCGCCAGGAAGCGGAAGTTCTGTCCAACGAGGGCGACACGGCCCGATGACTCCGATGCTGCAGCGACGCGGGCCGCGGAAGCGAGAGAAGTACTCAATGGTTTCTCCACGAGCACCGTGAGTCCAGTCGTTAGACATTCGCGAGCCTGGCGTTCGTGGTATTCGGGGGGCGACGCTACGATCGCCGCGCGCGCCTCGGTCGCGGCGATCCCGTCGCCGATCGCCTGCGACCGACGAATCGAACCAAGGTGAGGGGGCAGCCTCAAGGACTCGTCGGGGTCGACTATCCCCGCGAGCCTGAAACGGCCGTTTCGCCGCAAGGCTCGCTCCCACTGCTTACCTCTCTCTCCGTAGCCGATCAACAGCAAATCGGCCACCGGGCGCCCTCGCCCTTTCAAGAACAATTCATCACCTTTTGGACACGAGAAAGTTGGATAGGGTCATACGGTGCGAATGGTACTAGTCCTGGTTTCGCGGCTTGACTCGGACCTGGCCGAAGCGAGCGGCATCGGGGTTCCCGCATGACGAGGTTCTCTGTGGTTGTCGCTACCTGCGGACGCCCCGACAGGCTGCGCCGAACGCTCGAGAGCCTCCAGTCATGCAGGCCGGCACCCTTCGAGGTACTGGTCGTCGATGGGGATCCGGAGCGTTCGGCTCGCGACGTCTTAGAGCATGTATCGGTGCCGGCCGGCGCGGTCCGTCCGAGGTACCTACCGTCTGAAACCGGTTTGACGATCCAACGAAACCTGTCGCTTCGACATTGTCGCGGCGACGTCGTCGTGTTCTTCGACGATGACGTGTTGCTGTCGCCCGACCTCTTCACTTTGCTGGAGAACGCGTACAGAGCGCCAGAGGTAGTGGGTGCAACCGGCCGCGTCATCGAGGACAGCACGCATCGCTTCGGACGCAAGGAGTCTCCTCTTAGGCGCTGGCTACCCGGCGGTGGCGAGGAGGGGTCGTTCACGCGCTTTGGATACCCGCGCTACATCACGCGTACCGACGTTGCGCGCGAGGTCGAGTTCATGCAGGGGTGCTTCATGAGCGCTCGTCTAGACGCCGCGCGACGCGTGGGCTTCGACGAGTCACTGCCCGGCTATGGGTTGGCCGAGGACGAGGACTTCAGCTGCAGGCTTGCTCGCCTGGGCCGGCTGCTCTACCTGCCGGAGGCGCTGGTCACGCACGAACAGGCCTCGACAACTTCCTACGACTCACGCACGCTGAGCAAACAGATCGTCGTCAATCGCAGTTACTTGTTTCACAAGAATTTCAACCCGACGCCGATCGCCCATCTTCAGTTTGGGCTCCTTATCGCAATTCTTCTGGCCCACAGGGTTGTCAACTTCAACTGGGGCGGCGCTCTTGGATTGCTCGAGGGAGTGCTCGCCGCGCGGGCTCCACGGCGCCTCCAACCACCCGATCACATCTCGGTAACGGTGGTGTCGTCCCACGCCCGCATGGGCGGCTCAGAACGATACCTGGAGGCGTTGTTGGACGAACTGGGCGACTCCTGGGTTAAACAGGTCATCTGCCTCGAGCGGGGTCCTCTAGTCGAGCGCCTCAGAGCACGTGGTCATGACGGGGTGGTGGTGCAGACCACCGGGCGCCTTCATTCCATCCTGGCCTCAGCATGGAGGCTGCGCCGCAATCTGATCGCCACACGACCCGACGTCGTCCACGCCAACGGAGTTAAGGCGGCGTTCTGCGCGCGGCTGGCTACGATGGGAGTGAGCATTCCCATCGTTTGGGTGAAGCACGACTTTGCGTGGGACGGATGGGTGTCGCGGTTCATCAGCTCTGGATGCGCGCAGGTTGTTGGCGTGAGCGAGGCCGTGACCGGGTCGCTCAACGGTCATCGTGGAGGCGACGTGCGCGTCGTCCACACGGGCGCTCCGAAGGAGTCGATCGATCGCGCAGAAGGTCGAGCCCGACTGGCACGCGAGCTGGGTTGCTCGGCGGACCAGCGTGTGGTGGGGCTGGTGGGTCGATTGCATCCCGTCAAAGGGCATCTCGAGGTCGTCGAGATCCTCCCGTCGTTGATCGAAGCAGTGGGCGAAATAAAGGTGGCGGTTATCGGCGGCCACGATCCCGGCCTCCCCGAGCACGCGGAGATCGTTCAACGCCGCGTCAAGGAACTGGGAATGGACCATGCCGTGAGCTTTTTGGGAGAACGCGACGATGCCATGCTGCTGACGGGCGGCTGCGATGTCATCGCTATCCCGAGCATCGAGTGGGGCCGAGGAATGGGCCGAGAGGGGTTCCCGCTGGTAGGGCTCGAAGCGTTATCCGTCGGCACCCCCGTGGTGGGGTACCGGACCGGCGGACTACCCGAGTTGGTGGGCGAGTGTGGGCTTCTTGTCCCTCACGAAGACCGCATCGCCCTGCGCGAGGCGCTCGCAGAAATATTGTCGAACCCCCCTCTGCGCGACCGACTTGCAGGCTGCGGCCGACAACGTGCGCTGGATCGTTTTTCCTCTGAGCGAATGGTCGAGAAGATGAGGCGCTGTTATCGAGAGGCAGCCGGCTCGAAATAGCACTTGAGCCAGATTGCCTATCTGGAATTACTCACCAGTAACCGCTCACTCCAATCGACTTTTCGCAGCCAAGAGGTCACGCATCGTTCGCGTGAGTGAACTCTATGTGCACAAGCATTGACTTCTTCCAGGATTCACCTCGTATGAGACACGTCGACTTGGGTAACTTGCGCGCGTTCATTTAACTGCGTGCATCATCGCTTGCGTCGTGGCACCGTGGTGTGATTGCATCGCTCGCTGATGCCTGGCACGGCACGACCACCAAGCGTTTCTCCTTCCGATAGGACTCGTCGCGAAGCGTAGTACCGCGCTTCGCAATGTCAGAAGGAACTCGTCGCGAAGCGTTGAAGTGAAGGAGTTGAAATGCACGCGTAGCGCTGACGTTGAACGTCAGAGCAACCAACCGACGACCATCGGAGGACTGCACGAATGGCTTCAATCTTCAAGGGGGGGTCCGGTTCGATCGCATCCAAGAAAAAGGAGCCCATTCCAGATCCAGCAAAGCTCCACACACCCAGCCCGAGTGAGGGACTTCGGCCTCACGCGGACCTGGCTTTGTTGCCAACCGTCGAGGACCTCGAGACCGCGCCGGCGGTCGATTCGATCACGCTTCCCGAAAAGGTCGACGCGCAGGTTCTTCGAGACCATCTAAAGCCCTGGGGCTGGCGCTTGCGGAAGCGCGACGCAGTGTTCGTAATCGACAACGGTCTGCCTGAAGCAATTCGGTGTGAGCCTTCGTTCAGTTGTCTAAGCCCGGGCGCGCTTCCGGCCCTCGTCGATGTACTCGAGGAGGAGTCGCGTCCGCCAGCAACCATTGCGGTGCCCCAGTCGCTCGAGAACAACGTCGCGGGGCATCTCGAACGTGCCGAAGATCTCGGGGCCCACGTGCAGCCGCTCTCCACCTTGATCGACGAGCGGTGTCGCCACTTGCCACTGGAACGAGAGCGGGTCGATGAGCTCGGTCCCCCGTCACTTTCAAAGCGCTTCGTCAAGAGAGGCTTTGATCTGGTGGTGGCATCCGTCGGCTGCTTCGTGCTGCTCTTGATGTCGGGGCCGGTAGCGATCGCGATCCGGCTAGAGGATCGGGGCCCGGTGTTCTATCGACAGCAGCGCGTAGGGCGGATGGGAAAGGTCTTCAAGGTCTTGAAGTTTCGGAGCATGAGGGAAGATGCGGAGAATTCAGGACCCAAGTGGGCGAGTTCGATCGACGGCAGGCTCACCAACGTGGGGAGAGCCCTACGCCGCTTTCACATCGATGAGCTTCCCCAATTCATCAACGTGCTGCGGGGGGACATGAGCACCGTCGGACCGCGGCCGGAGCGCCCCGTCTTTGTCCGAGTGCTGCGTGAGCACGTCCCCTTCTATGACCACCGCCACGCCGTGAGGCCGGGGCTGACCGGCTGGGCTACCGTCAAGGTCGGCTACAGCAACTCCATTGCGGCCAAACGGGTGGCCCTTCAGTACGACCTCTATCACGTGGAAAACTGGACGCTCGCCTTCGACGTGTCCATTCTCGCCCGCACCGCGGGGCATCTCATAGTGCGCCCGGAGGTGAGGAACCGATTGATGATCTGAGCAGGGTTGGTCATCGAGCACATGGGAATGTCTGTGTAGCCGAGATATGGGGATCAGGGCGGCCGGGGACGGCCGCGACCCTGTTCGCCGATTTCGCGCTCGTGGTCGCGACCGAGGGAGATTTCACATGGCCCTAAGAAGTAGCAATCGGAAAGGGCCCAGTCCGCGCGCGTCCGCCGTCCGCCAGGAGGATATGGCCCCGCGCCGAGTGGAACGACTTACGCTGGCCGACTACGCGGGAATGCTGTGGGATTACAAGTGGGTGATCGCCGGCGCGGCCCTTATCGCATTGCTGGCCGCCGTTGGTAGCTCCTCTCTCGGTGCGGGGCCGATGTACGAGGCCTCGAGGAGGCTTGACTTCCGGGCCATCGACTCCGTGGAGACGAGTACAGGTCCGGGTTTGGGGCCAATCGAAATCGACAGGGCCATCTCAGAGGAGATTGGAAAGCAGACGACCGGTGAGTTAGGCGCGTCCGAGGGCTCGGACTACTTCTCGACTCTCGACGCGGCGCCGGTCGAGGGCTCCACATCCCTGACGCTGAGCGCGGTCGGGCATACGCCTGCGGTCAAGGAGTGGCTCGACGCCTATGCGGCCAACTACGTCGAGTACAGAACCGAGCTGTACGCCGACGGTTTGAACCGCTCCATAGAACGCGATCTCGCGATGCTCCAGACCACCAAGCAACGGTTGGACGAGATCAGGAGGGCGAGTCCGGGGAAAAAGCGCACCGTCCGCGAGGGCGTGGTTATTGGATTGCGCTCGCAATATCTCTCTCAGATCGAGAATGCAAGGATAGAGCTCGCGCTCGCCGAGGACAGTGTCGAGGCCGCGGGCCCTTCGATTGTCGAGCAGATGGAGATACTGCCAGCGCTGGGTCTGCGAGCTCTTGCGGCGGTCGTGGTCGGGCTCTTGATAGGCGGCGCGATCGCAATCGGTCTCGGAATGACACGTCCGCGAATCAGACGTAAGGCCAGGGCTGAACAGCTCTTGGGGAGCCCCGTGCTCGCAACGATTCCTCGAGTGCGGAGAGCCTCTGCTGATTCCACCGCCTCACCCACGATTCCGGGCGAGCACGTGAGTGCGCGTAGCCTGCGGGATCAGCTCCAGCTCTTCGGGCGCGGATCCAGCGGCGATGGCGCCAGCCGCGTGGTCGTTACGAGCGCGGGATCCGGCGAGGGGCGGTCGACGATAGCCGCCGGCATCGCCGACTCGTTCGCGTTGTCGGGTCGCAGGACGTTATTCGTCGCCGGCGACGAGGACGGTGAGCACCAGGGGGCTGCGGAAAAGACGTTGTCCGATCTGGAGCCGCCGACCCCTGGGTCCTCGGGTTACGACGTGGTGTCGTTCACCCGCGCGGCCTCGATCAACGGCGGGGTGAAGCGCGAATCGCTCGACGAGCTCCTCTCGGACCTGGATGCGACCGGTCTCTCGTACGACGCAGTGGTGGTGGACGCTCCGCCTTTGCTGTCGTCGTCCGACGGGCTCCGCTTGGCATGCGAGGCGGATGCGGTGGCGGTCGTGCTCCGAAGGGCCGTCACGCGCGAGGACAACGCCTCGAGGGCGATGGAGTTGCTAGGTCGTTACGACGCGCCGGTGGCAGGAACGGTGCTGAACTTCGCACGCGCCCAGCGACGGCCGGATCGGTGGCGCAACGTCGTCGGCCCTTAGGCTCGCGTAACCTTTCTGGCGATGGCCGTTCCCGCTCGGATGGGATCCAGCACCTGGTCGCCGGTGCGCTGGGCTCCCTCGGCGAGGGACCGAGCCAGTTCCGGCTCGCAATGGAGTCGCTCGATCGCGCCCGCCAGGGCCCACGCGTCGCCGGGGGGAACCAGCAGACCGTTGACGGCATCGTCGACGTACTCGGGAAACGAGCCCACCCGCGAGGCGATGACGGGCCGTCCTGCCCTAAAAGCGGTCGCCAGCACGCCCGACTGATTGGCGCGCTCGTAAGGCAGGAGTACCGCGCTGCACCCGGCAATCAGATCGCGAAAGCTGCGGTCGCTGAGTTCGCCGGGGCGAACCTCGACGTTGGTCATCTGGCTGGGAACCACCGATGCCTGGACCCCGCTTCCGCCGATGACCACGGGCGGCGTTACGCCTCTGCCTCGCAGGATCTCCAGGGCATCCAGGAGGACTCCCAGCCCCTTGTAGGGATGAAGACGACCGACGAAGACAAGCGGGCTGGAGGGATCGTAGGGTTCGTCGACGCTCATCTGTGACGGAGCGAGTCCATGAGGCACGACGACGATGTCGCGCGCCTTTAGGTGGAGATCGAGAACCTCGCTGCGGAACATGGCGCTGTGGAGGACTATTACCCCGAGCCGCTTGGTGACGGCCCGGTAGTAGAGGATGTGGAGGGGCCGCATCCACCTGCCGGGAGCGTCGAGGATCGGATCGTGAAACACGAAGCCTCCCTTGCCGCCGGTCAGCAGCAGGCCCAGCGGCACGGAGGGGTGCGGAGACGTGACGAGCACGGCCGCGTCCCGCGACCGGACCAGCTTGATCAGGCATCGCCACAGGCGGAAGAGGTTTTGATCCTTTGCTCCGTCGAGCACCGTGACCTCAGCCGCCGTCTGCATTGCCTGAGCGAGCGCCTGGACGTAATGCGACATGCCCATCGAGCGCGAGGGCGAGAACAGAACGACCGGTCGGAGCGTGGCGGTTTCCCCAATGACATCGACGCGGTCTTCGGCCGCACCACGCCGCAGCCACTTCAGCCGGCCCGGCCGTACGGGCGTCGGACGGCCCCTACCGTCAGGAAAGCCCTGAGGGCCGGCCTCGAGCAACAAGCGTCTTACCGGCCACGAGTCTGCGCCGGCGGCGGCGATGCGTCGCAGCGTCTTGCTCCCCCGGCCCCGGGCAACGTCGGCGTTGCCTGCGGTGGTTGTGAAAAGGAAACGCCGGACGCGATCTGGGCCCAGGGACTCGAGCTCGTCGAGCGGTACAGGTGCCGCGGTCCAAAGCTGGGTCAGCAGAAGGACGAGGTAGCCCGTTCCTGCGACGCGCCAGCGACGCAGCAGTGCGGCGGTTCGATCCCAATCCACCGACTCGTTGGCGATCAGGCCGGAGATATCCATCAATCGCACGAGCTCGAGGCCCCCGACCGATGCCTGCAAACAGAGACGGGCCAGCTCCTCAGAGGCCGGAAGTACCCGGCAGCTGAGCCCATCGATATCGACCGGCACAGCCTTGCCCCACAATTCGTCGCTCGCCATTCCAAGCG
>JBOGWU010000071.1:0-2823 GCA_050693935.1 Actinomycetota bacterium
GTTGCCGCCGATAAGGGTGACAAACTCCCCTTCGCCCACCGTGATCGAGACGCCCCTGACGGCCTCGATCCCTCCGTAGCGGACGACGACGCTCTGGAGCTCGAGCAGCGGCTCAGCCACTCTCGCCACCCGGTGAGGATGCTCCGTCCTGTACATTGCTTGGTCCCGATTCGGGGTCCGATGCGTCCAAAACCGCCGCGGTCCCGAGATAGGCCTCGATAACTTTGGGATCCTTCTGGACCTCGGCGGGAGGGCCGTCGGCGATCTTTTCACCATGGTCGAGCACGGCCACGCGGTCGCAGACCTTCATGACCACCTTCATGTCGTGCTCGATCAGAAGGATCGTTACGTTCTCGTTGCGGATCTTCTGGATGAGCTCTAGCAAGCGGCCCTTCTCGGTTGGGTTCATCCCGGCGGCCGGCTCGTCCAGAAGCAGGAGCTTCGGCTTGGTGGCGAGGGCTCGAGCGATCTCTACACGACGCATGTCGCCGTAGGACAGGTTGCCGGCCAGCTCGTTTGCGTACTTGTGGATGCCCACGAAACTCAAGATGCGCTCGGCTGTCTGCTGCCCGTCTTTCTCCTCTTTGCGGTGTCTCGGACTCCGAAAGATGGCGCCGAGGACACCTTGTTTGTGATGCGCGTCTGCGCCCACGATCACGTTCTCGATCGCGGTCATGTTCTCGAACAAACGAATATTCTGGAACGTGCGGCCTATGCCGCTCTGACATATCTCGTAGGGCTTGCGCTTCCGATTCCACACGCCCACAGAGGTGGCCTCGAGCACGTCCACGCCGTTGAACAGAACTTGGCCGCTCGTGCAGTCGTAGATGCCCGTAATCAGGTTGAAAAGCGTGGTCTTCCCGGCTCCGTTGGGACCGATGAGACCCCGGATCTCACCCTCCTTGATGTCGATGTCAACTTCCTTGACGGCAGTGAGGCCGCCGAACTGCTTGGTTACGTTGGTTGCGTGCAAAATGGCCATGATCATGCCCTCGCTTGGCTGGCGTCGTGGAGTTGTGCATCCTCGGTGTGTCCGAGCAACTCCGCCTTTCGGCGTTTGGATGGAAGCAGGCCCTGCGGCCTGAAGATCATTACGATGACGATGGCGAAGCCAAAGACGAAGAACCTGTAATCCTCGAATCCTCGGAACACCTCGGGCAGCAGCACGACCAGCGCGGCCCCCAGAATCGCTCCGGCAATGGACCCCATGCCTCCGATTACGACCATGGTCAGGATCAGGATCGACTGGATGATGTTGAACGTCGGCGGGTTGATGAAGCTGACCTGTTCCGCGTAGACGACCCCACCCACTCCCGCAGTGCATGCTCCGATCGCGAACGCGGCGAGCTTCATGCGAACGACGGGAACACCCATGGCAGCGGCCGCCACCTCGTCCTCGCGAATGGCCACCCACGCCCGTCCGATGCGCGAGTTATCTAGCAAACGGATGGCGATGATCCACAGGACGACGAGAGCGAGTAGAAGCCAGTAGTACTTAACGTCGAGAAGGGTGCTCCACACAATGTCCACGTTCCCGATGTGAATTTCGGGGTGGGGAATGTTTCGTATGCCGCGCGGCCCCCCCGTGACTGAATCGAGGTTGTTGGCAACGATGCGCACGATCTCTCCGAACCCCAGCGTGACGATGGCGAGGTAATCGCCGCGCAGGCGAAGTGTTGGCGAGCCGAGGATGATCCCTGCGATAACCGCGACCACGAGCGCGGCCAGCAGGATGAGCCACATCCACATCTCCCAGGTCGGTTCGGGTCCCGCGTCGAGTCCCCGCTCCACGCGCGCCTGAGTAAAGCTGTGGGCACCGGTGAGGATTCCTGCAGTGTACGCGCCGATCGCCCAGAACGCGACGTAGCCGAGGTCGAGCAGCCCGGCAAAGCCGACCACCACATTCAGACCCAGCGCAAACAGCGAGAACAACGCGACGCGCGCCAGTACGCTTCCACTGGTGGCCCGAGACACCCACAATGGCACGTCGAACCAGTCGTCGATATAGGGCAGCAGCACGGCTATCGTGATCAAGACGAAGCCGATCAACGGATATGTCCAGCGGCTGTTGTCGTTGACTTTGTCCCGGACCGACCCCGCCCGCCTGGTGACGGGCTCCAAGTCCTTCGCGACGGTTCGCTTGAGGCGCGCCGTCATCAGGACGCGGCGCTCGCGAAGGTCGGCCCGGCGCTCGCGCCATCTCTTCCGTAGATCCTGTGTCGGCCGTTCGCTCATCCGAGCTCCTCACCAAGAATGCCTGTCGGGCGAATCAGCAGCACGAGCACCAGCACCGCAAAGGCGACCACCGTGACCCACTCGGCTCCGAAGATGGGAACCGAGTACGCCTCGACGAGGCCGAGCAACAGTCCTCCCAGCATCGCACCGCGGATGTTGCCAATGCCCCCAAGTACGGCCGCGGCGAAAGCCTTGATACCGGGGACGAACCCGATGAACCAGAAGGCCGGTACGTCCAATACGAGGATGTAAAGGAATCCGGCCGCTCCCGCCATCAGCCCCCCAACAAGAAACGTCACCACCACGACGCGATCGATGTTGACCCCCATCATGGAGGCGGCCTCAGAGTCCTGGGCCACGGCCCTGATACCACGGCCAAACTTCGTGTGTCTCACGAAACGATCGAGCACGAACAGCATGAGCCCGGCGGCCAGGACCACGAGAATTCGCTTGTTGCTGACGGCAACTCCGACGAACTCGAAGAGGGTCGACCCCTCCATCACTGTTGCTACGGGTCGCGGGCTGGAGCCGGCAATGTTAGGCAGGGGAATGAACCAAATCGAGTGCTGCCCGTCCATCAGCACGAAC
>JBOGWU010000072.1:0-3141 GCA_050693935.1 Actinomycetota bacterium
CCGCAGTCGCGCCGGCGCAGCTCGTCTCGAAACAAAACCTCGGCCATCGGGGAGCGACAGAGATTTCCCGTGCAAACGAACAGAACCTTCATGGGGCGAGAGTTACACAACCCGGCCTCGCGGAGCGATAGGGTCTATCGCCATGGAAGAAGCGTGGAGCAAGCTCGTCAAACGTCTCGAGGAGCTCACCGATCTCTCCGGAGTAGGGAGCCTGGTGGAGTGGGATCAGGCGGTGCTCATGCCCCCGAAGGGTGGAGAGAGCCGGGCGCGGGCCGCGGCGACGATCGGCACCATCATGCACGACCGCCTCACCGACCCGGCCATAGGCGAGCTCCTTGATGAGCTCGAGGCCGACGCCTCGCTCAACGACGTCAAGAAGCGCACCGTGTACCTATTGCGACGTGAGTACGACCGCGAGACGAAGGTTCCCGCCGAGCTGGTCCGCGAGCTCAACGAGACGACGAACCGCGCCTACCAGGTGTGGGCTCAGGCCAGACCCGCGTCGGATTGGGACGCATTCGAGCCCTATCTGACCAAGATCGTTGATCTCAAGAAGCAACAGGCCGACGCCATGGGCTACGCCGAGGAGCGTTACGACGCGCTCCTTGACCTCTTCGAGCCGGGCTCGACCTCGGTCGAGGTCGAGGCGATGTTCGAGGAACTCGTCGAGGGCCTGCGGCCGGTGGTCGATGCGGTCCTCGACGCTCGAACGCCGCGGCCCGATTTTCTGTCGCGCAGTTACGACGTCAAGAAGCAGGACCAGTTCAGCCAGTGGCTCACCCAGCACATCGGCTTCGACGCCGACGCGGGTCGTCTCGACGTATCGCCTCACCCCTTCACGATTCAGGTCGGACGCGGCGACATTCGTCAGACCACGCGCTACACCGAGCGCGACCTTCCCTCGTCCATTTACGCGACGCTCCACGAGAGTGGCCACGCGCTTTACGACCAGGGGTTCCCCGAGCAGTGGCACGACCTCCCCATCGGCCAATACGCGTCGCTCGGCATGCATGAGTCACAGTCGAGGATGTGGGAGAACCAGGTGGGCCGAAGCCGTGCCTTCAGTGGGTTCATGCTGCCCGAGCTCAAGAAGCTGTTCGAGAGCGAGCTCGGCTCGGTCACGCCGGACGAGTTCTTCGAGGGCGTCAACTATCCCGAGCGCTCGATGATCCGCGTCGAGGCGGATGAACTGACCTACAACCTCCACATCGTCATGCGTTTCGAGCTCGAGCTGGGGATCTTCCGCGACGAACTGGACGTCGCCGACCTTCCCGGTGCGTGGGACGACAAGATGGAAGAGCACCTCGGCCTTCGTCCGGATAACCACGGCGAGGGTGTGCTCCAAGACATGCACTGGTCGGGAGGCATGCACGGCTACTTCCCGACCTACTCACTGGGCACGCTCTACTCGGCGGCGCTGTTCGACAAGGCGAGCTCAGACCTGGGCGGGCTAGAGGACGATTTTCGCAAGGGCGAAACCGGCCGACTTCTCGAGTGGCTGCGCACGAACATCCACAGCAAGGGGCACATGCAGGATGCGAAGGACCTGGCGACCAAGGTGCTCGGAGAACAGCCGACGGCGCAGCCACTTATCGACTACCTGAAGGCCAAGTACTCGGCCATCTACTCCGTGACTTTGTAGATAGCGCCGAGCGAGACGGCCCCCTCGCGCAGCATCCGAACTTCCCCCACGACCGCGACCACGCTCGATGGGGCCCCGTCGCACGATCCCCCCTCCAGATAGACCGCCACCGCGTCGCCAAGCGCGGAGCGAGCTTGCGCGACGGTTGTCGCCGCCGGCTCATCGGAGCGGTTCGCGCTGGTTACGGCGAGCGGTCCGGTTCGCTCGAGCAGCCCGAGCGCGACCTCGTTTTGCGGTACGCGCACGGCTATGGTCGAGGCATCTGATCCGCCGAGGTCGTAGGGCCACGCGGGATGACGCCGCATGACCAGAGTGAGGGGGCCGGGCCAGAACGCGCTAGCCAACGCCCTCGCCCGGTCGTCGAAGACCACCACGTCGGCAAGGTCCTCACTCGAGGCCGCCAGCACCGGAATCGCCTTCTCCTCCGGTCGGCCCTTGGCCGCGAAGATCGCCGCGACGCCCCCGCGCGAGCGAGGCAGCGCACCGACGCCGTAGACCGTGTCGGTGGGCAGCACGACGAGACGACCAATCCGCAGCGCCGCGCCCGCGGCCTCGATGTCATCCACCCGGGCCGCGCCTGCGAGCTTCGATGATGCGGGGGCGCCCTGTGAGATCGGCGTGAGCACGAACCTCGACGTAGCCTCCCTGCCGGAGCAAAGCGCCGGCTCGCTCCTCCTGTTCGTGCCCGATCTCGCAGACCAGCCAGCCGCCCCGACGAAGCCACGGCATGGAGTCGGTCGCGAGGCGCGCCAGGACGGCGAGACCATCGGTACCCGCAAACAGAGCATGGTGAGGTTCGTGAGCGATGACGTCGGCGCCCAGGAGGTCGCGCTCCGAGGACGCAACGTACGGCGGGTTGCTGACCACGACATCCACCGCTCCCATCAGTTCCGGCGGCAGCCCGTCCAGTAACTCGCCTTCGACGATCTCGACCTCCAGACCTAGCGCATCTCGGTTGGCCACCGCGTAGCTCAGCGCGTCGGCCGAGTCGTCGGTGGCCCACACGCGCGCATCTGGTCGCTCGTGGCGGATCGACAGGGCGATGGCCCCCGACCCCGTGCCGGCATCGACGACCGTACCTCGACGCGGGATCCGGGCGAGAGCATGTTCCACGAGGACCTCGGTTTCGGGCCGAGGGACGAGCACCCCGGGCCCCACGGCAAGCTCGAGGTGCCGGAAGGAGGCGGTCCCCAGGACGTACTGCAGTGGCTCACCCGATGCTCGTCGCTCGGCCATCCGCAGCGCCGACAATTCAACCTCGGGCTCCCGCGCGGGATCCGTGTGGTCACGTGCGTGTTCGAGGATCCATCGACTCTCCATCGGCCCGGTCGGAACTTCGCCGTGCGCGAGGATCTCGTCGATTCGATCAAGCAGCGGACGGGGGCTCGTCGGTCGGCCTCAAGGCGGCGGTCAGTGCGTCGATGAACTCGTCGAACTCGCCGTTGAGCACGTCGCCAAGGCGGTAGGACGTCAGACCGATGCGGTGATCGGTCACGCGG
>JBOGWU010000073.1:0-13486 GCA_050693935.1 Actinomycetota bacterium
TAATCGATGTCCTTCAGTCGATGCTGCCCTAGATCACGAAGCGTCACGCCTCCCGGCTGGGTGTGTTCGACGAGTGCTCTGGTGGCATGGGACAGGAGAACTTGTCCGCCATGTCCGGCGGCAGCGATGCGGGCGGCCCGATTGACGTCGATCCCCACGTAGTCGGCGCCCCCGCTCCCGAGCACGCCCACGCCCGTGTGCAGGCCCATCCTGACCCGGAGGGCAAAGTCGCCCGGCCAGGCATGGGCGGCCAGCTCCCGCTGCCCCGCAACGGCCGCTTGAAGGGCTCGATCCGGAGTCAAGAAGACGGCGAAGAAGGAGTCGCCCTCGATCCGGACCTCTACGCCGTCCTCCGCTGCGATGGCTCCGCGCAGGATCTTGCCATGGTCGTCCTGCACCCGCTTGTAGGTCAGGTGACCCAGCTCCTGTAGGAGCCGTGTCGACCCCTCGATGTCCGTGAATAGGAACGTGACCGTGCCGGTCGGCAATTCAAGCATCGACACACGTTACAAAAAAAGGTCCAAGTTGGTGGCTAGAAAGCGCTACTCAACTTGTCGCTGACTGGAAACAGTTGACCGCGTCTCCCAGAAAGGTAGGTCGGTTTAATCACTCGCCGCGTTGGTGCGCAGCCTCGATTCTGCGATCGGGAATCAACCACATGAGGGCCACCACGACATATAGAGCCAGCGCAATCCAACGAGCTGGGTAGGCCAGGACGATGCCCGCTAGATAGAGGGCGGGAGAGAGCTTTCCCTTGATGTCACGACCAACTGCGGTGGCGAGCCTGGACTCGTCTCCTTGATCGGCAATTATCGTCCGCTGCAGGATGAAGTAGGCGATCGCCGCCAACAGGGACACGCCACCGTAGAACGCCACGGGGAGCGACGCGAATTCATTCTCGCCCATCCACCCCGTCATGAACGGAAACAGGGAGAGCCAGAAAAGCAAATGCAGGTTCGCCCAGAGGATCGCGCCGTTCACATGGCCCACCGTCGAGAGCATGTGGTGATGGTTGTTCCAATAGATGCCCAGGTTGACGAAGCTAAGCGCATAGGCGAGGAATACAGGAAGCAGAGGATGCAGGGCGTCGAAATCCACCCCATGCGGGACCCCAAGCTCCAACACCATTATCGTGATGATGATGGCGATCACGCCATCGCTAAACGTTTCCATCCGCGCCGTCGTCACGTCCCTATTCTCTCTCTAGGCGGAAGATCGCGGGCTTGCAACGTAAAAGCGTTTGCGTCGGTCGGCACGGGGTCCGAACGCTGCCTACGGATTAAAAGAGACAGTGCCCTTCATCTAAGTCGAGTCGATCGAGGGTGCAATCAGCTCAGCTGGGCTACAACTTGCTGCATTGATCCTCTTTGCTCCCGTGAACTCGGTTGCCGCCCCCGGTGGGAGAGGGCGTGTTCTCCTTGCACTGCAGGTTGCCGTCGACCACGTTGTTCCTGACGATCACCCCACCGGTGTTCTGGAAAAGCTGGATGTTGCCCCCAACCTTGTTGCGACGAACCTCGACCCTGCGCCTCTGCTTGTCGAAGAGGATGTCGCCGTTCACCCGGACCTTCTTGATGAAGCCACGACCGCCCTGGACCACCTGGATGCTCCCGCCGACGCGCGATCCACTGCGCATCTCGACCCGGCGAGCGTTCTCGCCCTGCACATTACCGATCACCCTCACGCCAATGGCGTAGAGCTTGGCGTTGCGGTTGACCTTGATCGTTCCCTTCACGGTCGTTCCCTTGAGGGTGCAGGTCCTGCCCGCAGGCACCTTCACGTTGTCGAGCGTGCGGGGGCCGATTGTGCCCCTGCAGCGTCGCTCCTCTGCGCTCGCCGTTCCCCCTCCGACGATCATCATCGAAACCACCATCGTCGCGGCGGCAGCCAACCGGATCAGCTTCATCGTCTCCTCCTTCACGTCGAGTTCGATCATGCTGCCGTGACCGACTAAGAGGTCGATGAGTGCTCCAAGAGACTCTTCTTAGGAACCGGCAAAGTCACTTGAGACTGACGGACCCGATGTGACGAGAGGCTCGTGTTCCTGCCTCCCGTCACATCCGCACATCAGCGACGGGGTTTGACTACCACGCGGCCATCCATGAAGGTGCCATGGATCACGCAGAGGTACCGCAGGCCTTTATCTGATGTCGGTCGGGTGAAACGGAGCGTGTAGGGGGACTTGCCGACGTCGATGTTGCCGAAGATCCCCGAGCTGTCGAAGTCCCTCAAGCGATGCCGCTTATCCCCGCGTCTCTCTGCGAACCGAGCGCTGATATCGAACTCGAACTGGCTGGGGTCATTGCAGAATGGCGGACCCTCCAGTTCGGGCGGGTTGTCGGGTCCCGGTCCCCCGTCTCCGTCGGGATCACAAACCGGTTGTCCCCCCTCAGTGCCTGAGATCTTGCGCCCCTTGTCGAAGGGGAAGGTCACGGTGTGATCCTCGTACTCCAAGCCGGTCGAGTGCCAGCGAACCCGCTGCCCCTTGCGGATTACCAGCTTATTGGGGTAGTTGGCGAGCAGCGCGAAGCCGGGGCCGTCATATCCGGCGAAGGCGTCCCACACGATCCTGCCATCCTCGGTGACGTGCTTGGACTGGCGCTTCGAGAGCTTGTTGTGCAGCGCCGCGGCCGAGTCCGAATCCCGGGCACGCACCCGCAGTTTGCGCGCGTTGATCTGCTCTTGAGTCGTTTCAGGATCGGCACCGGCAACCACGTTAAGCCGCATTCGCATCTTCGGATGGATCAGACAGATGGCGTTAACCACATCTCCAGGGGTTCCGTCGATCCTCACCGAGAACCGGGGATCGTCGATGAATGCCCCCGAGTTGACGACCGCCGAGCCATCGTAGCTGCAGGGATTGTCGGCCGTTCCGCAGCTGGGATCACTCGGGAATATCGTTTGATTGTTGAACTTGTAGGCCGAGTCGTCGGGATCGGAGCTCGCTAGTGAGAACGGCTTGTCGATGCCACCGGTGTTCTGGGCCGCCCACAGATCCGGGTCGACGTTCGCGGGCATCAGGGTGGCGGTATGGAAGCCCGCCAAATTGAACCTGACGATGGTCCCGTCGTGCACTTTGAGGTTCCCCCCGTAGAAGCGCATTCCCTCGGCGGGAGCGGCGGATCTCAAGAAACCGCCGACCCGCACTTTCAGTATCGACTGCGCTTGAGCGCTCATCGGTCCAACTAGAAGTCCGCATGTCATTACCACTGCGAGCAATGCGGCGACGCGACGCAGATGCTTGATCACGGATTGCACTCCCCTCAATGTGCTGTCAGACCACCCATCGGAGACATCATGATCAAAGACTTGCTTTCGTGCAACGTCATTGCCCCCGACCCTCGGATCAGAGGTCCGAATCGCTGTGAGCACTTGGGAGAATCCGTATAGCCCAATCTAGCTATTTTCCAGCATCGCCCAATAACGCCCCTCAATATGGCCCTTCAGCCTGCCGAAGGTGCCGTTATGGCGCAAAAAGCACCCCTAGGCGGGGCCCTCGGATCCTCACGCTCACGAAAATCGCGGTCATCGAACCCACCCCGCACGTGGCTGGATCGTTGGCTAGAGACGTGTGGGGATTTGGCGCGTCTGAGCGAGTCACACCCCATGCTCGACGCGGTCATCGACGCGATTGACGGGCGCATGATCTCGGTCGACGGTCACTGGCTTGCTGACTTCGCGTCCTGTAACTACCTCGGGTTCGACCTCGACGACGAGATCATCGCCTCGATCCCCGAGACGATCGACCAGTGGGGCACGCATCCGAGCTGGTCGCGTCTGTTGGGAAGCCCTGTTCTGTACGAGGAGATCGAGCACCGGCTGACGAACCTGCTGGGCTGCGAGGACACCCTGGTGCTACCGACGATCACGCACATACATATGTCGGTGATTTCGCTGCTGGCAGGATCAGGCACCATCTTCCTTGACAGCCGCGCGCACAAGACCATCTACGACGGAGCGCAGTTCGCCCGTCACCACGGTGCCACCATCAAACGGTTCCGACACGACGACCCCCAGGACCTAGAGGAGCTGCTTCGCGCGGACAGGGGCAGCCCGCGGCTCATCTGCATGGATGGCGTCAACTCCATGACCGGCAACGCCCCCGACATTCGCAAGTTTGCCCGACTGGCGCGTGAGTACGACGCGCTGCTGTACGTCGACGACGCGCACGGATTCGGTGTCATCGGTGAACGTTCTGACGACGAGTCCTCGCCCTATGGCGCGCGAGGCAACTCGATCGTCCAGTACTACGGCGAGAGCTACGACAACGTCATCCTCGTAGGTGGTTTCTCGAAATCGTACTCATCGCTGCTGGCGTTTATTGCCTGTCCCACCAAGCTCAAGGGCATGCTGAAGGTGGCAGCCCCGCCCTATCTGTACTCGGGACCCTCCCCGGTTGCGTCGCTCGCAACCGTGCTTGCGGGGTTCGACGTCAACGACCGGCGGGGTGACGCGATTCGCACCGATCTCCACCGCAAGACGGGGCGGGTACTCGAGGCTCTTTCCGAGCTCGAGATCTCGACGCCGAACCAGTCCGGGCTTCCGATCATCGAGATCCCGCTCTCGAATCACGAGGACATCGACGAGGTCGGCCGCTTCCTGTTCGACCGGGGGATCTACACCACCATCGCCGCTTACCCGCTGGTGCCGAAGGCCGAGGTCGGCTTCCGCATCCAGGTGACTGCCGCGAACGACGACGGGCAGATCGACAGGCTGATTGAGGTACTCACCGAACTCTCGACCAAGTTCCGCCTTCAGACCGCGTCCACCATGGCGCGTTGGTGGGAGGGCAGCAAGCTCGGGAGCACGGTCGGCAGATGAGGAGCTTCGTTTCGCGCAACGCTTCGTCGCTGTATCTCGGGCTCGGAGCCCTGGCGCTGCTGGCCTACTACGCAGTGCCCGCCGTGCGCGGAAACGGAGTGCTCTTCAACCTCATCG
Organism: Actinomycetota bacterium; assembly: GCA_050693935.1. GTDB lineage: Bacteria > Actinomycetota > CADDZG01 > CADDZG01 > WHSQ01 > WHSV01. The sequence goes on from JBOGWU010000073.1 coordinate 4,939, forward strand.
GATTGTCGTCGTCGGTCGCGATCATCGTCGGCGTCCGCAAGAACAAGCCGTCGAGCAAGCTTGCTTGGCAGCTGTTCGCCTTGGGGCAGCTCTTCTTCGTCACCGGCGACGCCTTCTACTACGGCTACAACGCTCTGTTCGGAGCGGACGTGCCGTTCCCTTCGCTCGGCGACCTCTTCTACCTCTCGGTCTATCCAACGCTGATCGCGGGACTTCTGATCATCATCCGGCGCCGGAGCCCGGAGGGAAACCGAGCGAGCCTCATCGACGCGCTCATCCTTACCATCGGTCTCGCGGTCCTAGCTTGGACCTTCCTGATGGCGCCCTACGCCCACGACGCCGTTCTGACACTGCTAGAGAAGCTGGTCTCGATCGCCTACCCGTTGATGGACGTGTGCCTGCTAGCGGTGGCTATTCGCCTCGCCGTCGAGGGCGGCCTCAGGCGTCCTGCGCTGCGCATGATGGTACTCAGCATCGTGGCGCTGCTGACGGCGGATGCAATTCTCGGACTGTTGACGCTGAACGGCGGCTACAACGAGGGCGGTTTTCTCGACGCAGGCTGGGCCGCCTACTACCTGCTCTGGGGAGCCGCCGCGCTGCACGGCTCCATGAAGGAGCTCGATGCTCCGGTCCCACACCAGGGCTCGAGGCTCTCGTGGGGCCGCCTCGCCCTGCTGACCGCCGCCTCACTCATGGCATCGGGCGTACGCGTCGTTCAGGTTGTTCGTGGTCTCGAGATCGACGAGCCGGTGCTCATCGCCACCTCGGCCGCGCTCTTCTTGCTCGTGATTGCTCGCATGTCGGGTCTCCTGAACGGTAGCGAGCGAGCCGCCGGTCGTGAGCGCTCCCTGCGTGAGGCGGCGCGCGATCTGGTGAGCGCGAGCCGTCGCGACGAGGTCGTCGAGGCAACGATCGATTCCTTGCACTCGCTTGTAGCCGATGCCGACGTACGCGTTGCGGTACTCACCCACAATGGTGAGCTGCAGGCGCGCGCCCGTATCGGTGCCGAGGTCGAGAGCTGGTCACTGCGTGCATCGGAGCTCACCTCGCTCGACGCTGAGACCCTACGTTCCAGAGGAATGCTGGAGGTCGACCTCAACGAGATGGACCTGCGTGATGGACTCAGGCTCGACGCCAAGCGAAGGCTCGTCATCTTCCCGCTGTTCGTCCGCCAGCAGCTCCGGGGCCTCGTGTTCGTCGCGTCCGAGAATCGCATGCCTCCGGAGATGCAGTCGGCGCTGCAAACTCTTTCGGTGCAGGCGGCTCTCGCTCTCGAAAGCGCCATCCTCTCCGAGGAGATGCACCAGCGAGAGAGCGAGCAGCGTTTCAGTGCGCTGGTGCAGCACTCGAGCGACCTCATCGTCGTGATCGAGCCCGACACCACCGTCAAATACGTCAGTCCCTCGGTGCAGCGCATCCTCGGCTACGAGGTCGACGAGATGAGTGGTGCCCGGTTCGCCGACCACATCCACGTACACGATGTCGACCTCGCGCTGAGCGCCATCATCGAGCGGCCCGAGCTCGTGCAGCCGACCTCCGAGGCGTTCGAGTGCCGGTTCCGTCACGCCAACGGTACGTGGCTCCACTTCGAGATCCTGCTCACTAACCTAATGGGTGTCGAGAATGTGAATGGCATCGTACTCAACGCCCGCGACGTCTCGGAGCGCAAGGCATTCGAGTCGCAGCTGCGCCACCAAGCGTTCCATGACCCGGTCACCAAGCTCGCCAACCGAGCGCTGTTCACCGACCGCGTAGAGCACGCCCTTGCGCGTATGACCCGCGACCACGGCGGGATCGCGGTGTTGTTCATCGATCTCGACGACTTCAAGGTGATCAACGACAGCCTCGGCCATGCGGCCGGCGATGACGTGCTTCTGGATGTCGGCAACCGGCTGTTGCGGTGCGTGCGAACAATGGACACCGTGGCGCGCTTTGGGGGTGACGAGTTCGCGGTGCTGCTGGAGGACACCTATCATGATCAGGAGCTCGCTGAAATCGCCGATCGCATCTTGCAGTCACTTCGCGACGCCTTCGCCGTCGAAGATAAAGAGGTCTTCATCAGCGCCAGTATGGGCATCGCCGTGCTCGACGCCGAGGAAGCGATGACCTCGGCGGCCGACGAGCTGCTGCGCAACGCGGACGTTGCCATGTACATGGCGAAGCGCGAGGGCAAAGGACGTTATTGCATGTTCGAGCCCGAGATGCACGCCAACGTCGTCCACCGCCTCGAGCTCAAGGGCGCGCTGCAAAGGGCAATCGAGCGGGATGAGCTCGAACTGTACTATCAGCCGATCATGAGCCTGAATCCCCGGCGGGTGGCGGGGTTCGAAGCTCTGGTTCGCTGGCACCACCCCGAGCGCGGCCTGATTCTTCCCGGGGAGTTCATTCCCGTCGCCGAGGAGACCGGGCTCATCAACCAGCTCGGCGGATGGGTGCTGACCCACGCCTGTCGCCAGGCCCGTTTCCTGCAGGACTTGTTCCCATCGCACCCACCGTTGACGATGAGTGTCAACCTCTCGGTCAAGCAGTTGCAGAGCCCGAAGCTGGTCGAGGACGTCGGCGTGGCCCTCAACGAGTCCGGCCTCGATCCCTCGTGTCTGACGCTCGAGATCACCGAGAGCGTGCTGGTGACCGACACCGACGCCACCATCCTGAAGCTCCACGCTCTCAAGGAGCTCGGCATCAAGCTGGCTGTCGACGACTTCGGAACCGGCTACTCGTCGCTCAGTTATCTCAGCCGTTTCCCGGTTGACGCACTGAAGATCGACCGATCGTTCGTGACCGGCATTGACAACGATGTCGAGAGGTCCGCGCTCGCCGCTGCGATCGTCAAGATCGGCGAGACGCTAAGACTGCACACGATCGCCGAGGGTATCGAGACAGATGGTCAGCTTGCCCGCCTAAAGGGTCTCGGATGCGTTCTAGGTCAAGGCTATCTGTTCGCTCGACCAATGGATCTTGACAAGGCCGTGGAGTACCTGTCGCCGCTGTTCGCCGCCGACGTCCCTACCGAGTAAGCGTGCACACTTCTTACGAAGGCCTTGATCGTCCGGGCGGATTCAGCCGATCGGGCCTCCTTGCCCCGCTCAAGGAGCGCAACTTCAGGCTTCTATGGGCCGGTATGACCGTATCGCTGCTAGGCGACGGCATATCACTGCTGGCTCTCGCATGGGCCGCCTACGAGATCACCGACTCACCAATCGGGCTGTCCATGGTGATGCTCGCAATGACCGTTCCGCATGTCGCGCTGCTGCTGTTCGGCGGTGTTGCGAGTGACCGGCTTCGGAAACGATTTGTGATGCTCGCGTCCGATCTCATGAGGGGCGCCGTGGTGGGCACGATCGGTTTCTTGGCGCTGGCGGACGCGTTGACCATTCCCAGGCTCGCAGCGCTGGCGGCGGTCTACGGCGCCGGTTCCGCGTTCTTCGGACCGTCGTTTGACGCCATCGTTCCCGAGGTTGTGCCGGCATCACAGCTTGGGCAGGCGAACTCCCTCGACCAACTAGTGAAACCACTGGCCCTGCGACTAGCGGGACCGGCCGTAGGTGGGTGGTTGATCGCGATCGGTGGAACGGGGGTCGCGTTCCTCGTGGATGCTGCGACGTTCGGCATTTCAGCGATTGCGCTCATGCTGCTGCGGTTGCCGAAAGCGCAGGTGCGCAAGCGGGCCTCGGTGCTAACCGAGATGAAGGAGGGCCTTACGTACGTGCGTTCCCACGTGTGGCTGTGGGGCACATTCGGAGCCGCGACCGTCGCGTATCTGCTGTTCATGGGACCGGTCGAGGTGCTGCTTCCGCACATCGTTAAGGTCGAACTCGGAGGTTCGGCGGGCGCGCTGGGACTTGTGTTTGCATTCGGGGGCCTGGGCTCGGTGGGCGCCGCCACATGGGTGGGGCGTCATGGCCTTCCGCGACGGATCGTGACCCTGATCTACGTATGCTGGACGCTGTCGACGCTCGCGATCGCCGGCTACGGGCTCGGCAGATCGCTGTGGCAACTCATCATCCCGTGCATCGCCTTCAACATGCTCGAGTCGGTCGGCACGATCGGATGGATGACGCTCAAGCAGCGCCACGTACCCCCCGGACTCCTGGGCAGGGTGTCAAGCCTCGACTGGCTGATTTCGATCGGCCTAGTCCCCGTTTCGTTCGCTCTAACCGGGCCGGCTGCAGCCCTGTTCGGCGAGCGCATGACGCTCACCGGAGCCGGCGTTCTTGGAGCGATCGTGACCATGGCTGCCTACTTCCTGCCGGGCATGCGCGCACCGGAGCTCATCGACTCTCGATCCGGTTTCGCTTTCGATGCAAGCCTGGGAAGTCCTGAACCGGCAGTGCCCTTGTCGTAGCCGATTCGATCCATCCACCTGCCCTGGAATGCCCCTAGTGAGGCTTGGCGCGTGGTGGATCGTTTACTTGCGAGTACCCGAAGACCTGTCGCGTCCAACGACCGGGGTGTCCACTGGAGCGGGTGGTTAGTTCATTTACGCAGCCGAGCTGTCGTTTGACAGGTGAACCAGACCGATTGATAGGTTGGCCGGGCACGGTAGGAGTCAGGTTGCGGCTGGCGGTTCCCTGTCGTAGTGAACGAGAGCAGGCAACTTCCTACCTATCTCACGGGACCGCCCGACAGATTGCCTGCAGCCGAAAGGACAAGGAGACTTCTGATGGGCTGGGCAGCTACTCGCGTTCGGCAGCGATCAGCAGTGACTGCATTGGTTCTTGTGTGGTTGCTCGTCACGGGGCAACCCGGCTCCGGCTGGGCAGTTGCCCCTCAGGCGGATGACACCGGTGATGTGGATAGCAAGACCAATTACCTCATTGTTCTCGGCCATGATGGTTCCCCCGACCCCGACGACAACCTCGCCCAGCTCGCCGGATTCATGGCCGTCAAGCGCGGCTCTCAACGCCATGCCCGAGTGGGGTTTGGTGGCTTGATATTTGGGGATACGACGTCAGATCGCAAGGCCAGAATGATCTCGGGCGCCGATAGCACTTCGAGGGCGAATTGGAACTTTCATCGGTCGTTCAATGTTCCGGCGCTGATGGACCTTGGCCTCACGCCTTCGACACACGCGGACGTCGTTAAGGAACGATGGGACTTTGACCCGGAGGATCCAGGGGACATAACCAGCGGCGGACGTTTGCTTTTTGAATATATAAGGGCCGCAATCGATGCCGACGATGGAGATCGAGTTGTGTACACGGCAGGCGGAGGTCAGCACGCTCCCGCCGAAGCCATTGCACTATTGCGTAATCTCGGCTACTCGGATTCTCAGATACTCGAGCACTTCGCGGTAGTCCAACACAGTCGTATGAACTGGACTACCTACACCGAAGCTCCCGGGAGGCGGATGACACTGGACTTCACGATCCGTATCGACGACCAGAATGGCAACGCAGTATCGGGGCCCGGCTATCGAGCCCGCAGTGGAAATGGTTTTCCGCCGAAGAATGTGAGCCCAGCCGCCACCTCTCGGAGGTTTGCGAAGGCATGGGCCGCGGCCGCGGTCGGCGGCTCGGAGGTGTCCGGGATCCCGAACCATCGCGCTCGGAAGGATGCGTCGGACTCGGGCGCAGCCTCGTTCGCGTCCACGCCTGCGCTCATGGATCGATTTTGGAACAGGCGGGGGGTCGGCCTCAGTCTGAGGACCAGCCCGAATCTGAGCTCGCCGTGTGATTCGCCGGACAATCAGGATGATTGCATCGTTTATGAGGATTATTCGACCCTGGAGATGAATGCCAACATGAACAATCCCTGGAGATGGGGCGACAACCACGACGGCCGCGCGGCGTCCGATACCGGGCGTCGCGAGCGCGGCAGCTACCGTTAGCGCGGCAGCTACCGTTTCGATTGAGTTTGGCGTGGATGACTCCGAGGGTTGCCCGTTGCTCCGCACGAGGCTATTCCCTGGCCTTCGGTCAGGGGCTGGGCGCGACAACGCCCTGCTGCACCCGTAGCCGGGTGCAAACGCCAGCGGAAGAACAGGCACTCGAGGGAGGCCGACCATGGATCCGATGATGCGGCCGCCTAGGTTTTCTCTGTCACGCCGGAGCTTCTTGTCCGCGGGTGCGGCGGTGGGTGCGGCTGCCGTACTGCCGCTGGGGGGCCAGCGCGTGTGGGCGCAGCAAGTGGATGGCGGTGGTGGTCACCTGATTCATGAGGACGACAGGGTTGCAGTTTGGTGGGTCGCCGCGGCACAGAAGGTCGATCTTGTACAGCCACTCGAGAACTCCGGTGCCGAAACCTTAAAGGTGGCGGCGGCCGGTCGTGAGCGGGAGTCGTTCCAGGTCGTGGTTCGGCCCAAGGTTGCGGTGCGTTCGTTCAAGGTCGGAACGTCGGCCCTCCGGGGTCCGTCGACCATTTCATCGAACCACATCAAATACGCTCGCGTGGGTTATGTGCGGGTCGATTGGCCGAGTGGTCCGCTGTCGCTGGGCACCGGCCCCTATGCGGATCGATTGGAGCCGCTTCCCGTCTGGAATCTGGAGCCGGGGCGCAACTATCCAGTGTGGGTCACGATCGACGTGCCGGCGGGAACGCCCGCGGGCAAGTACACCGGCGTCGTCACACTGTCGGGTGAGGGTTTGAATCGGGTGCCGATCGACGTGCGGCTGAACGTCCACCCGTTCTCGCTGCCGTCAGAGCCCAGCGTGGCAACCATGGGTCGTCTCTGGAGGGGGCGAATCGACGAGTTCGATCCCGCCGCTCGTGAAGCCGATTACCGCGGCTACTACAAGAATCTGCGTGAGCACCGACTCAACGGTGCGAATATCCTCGAGCCGGTTCGGGTCATCGACAAACCGGGGGAGCCTCCTGAACTGGACAGTTCAGGCTTCGACAGGATGGCCAGCTTGGTACTCGACGATCTGAAGTACTCGTTTACCGGATTCCCCGGGCTGCGGATCAGATCTCACAGAGGAACGTTCAGATTCCCGCCCGGTGTGAGGTGGAACGGCATCCGGATCTTTCGACGTGACGATAATGCGGAATTGACGGAGGAGTTCGAGAGTAAATTCAAAACTCATGCAGCGCTGATCGCCGGGCATCTTCGTGCGCGCGGCTGGTTGGCTAAGTGCTACGTGAACATGGTCGACGAGCTGGCAACCCATGACCCGTTGACGGTACGGAAGCTGGCCGCCATGTTCGGGAAGCTCAAGGAGGCCGACCCGGGCATCCGAATTCTCAATACCTCGATGCCCGTTGAGGACTTGTTCCCCTACGTAGACCTGTGGGTCGTGCACGCGGATTTGTGGCGGTATGAGGGCTCCAGGAAGTTGATCGATGCCGCGACCGAGGCCGGTGAAACGGTGTGGGTTTACCACAACAGCCTTCCACTGATCGACTACCCGGCCATCCGGTCACGGGTGCTTCCTTGGTTGATGTGGAAGGAAGGCATCACCGGTTCGTTATCGTGGTGGGCCCTCACCGCCTGGTACGAGGGTGTGTCGGACGTCGCACGGCAGCGGTGGGCCGGCAACGGCGCGCTCGTCTATCCTCCCCGGTCGCCCCTAGAGGATGGGACACCCGTCAACTCGATTCGGTGGGAGCTGTTTAGTAAGGGACTCGAGGACTACGAGTACCTCAAGCGGCTATCCGACGATGTGGCCGCCGGCCGGGACCAACTCGGGCGCGATCCCTCAGCGGCTCTGCGGCGGGCCGTCGAGAAAGGGGATTCTGCAATTGCAGCCGCGGAAGCGCTCATCCACGACATCCCAAGGGTCAGCGGACCCCGGGACGCGCCCTATGAATCGGATCCGGCGGTGTATGACGATGTGAAGAGGCAGGTGGCCAACGCCATCACCGCCATCGAGAAGCAACTGTGAGTGGAGGCCCTTGCGCTTACGGGGCACCCGTCATGCTGCAAGCTCATACTTATGAATAGATGAAATCAGAGTTTTCGTGCCTTTTGGGTAGCGACATGGCGGCGGTAAGCCGCGGCCAGGCGCTTGCCCTCCTCAGTGAGACGGACCGGATCACTCGGCTCATGTCTCTTTCCCTCCGGCACGTCCCGGTAGAGGATGGTATTGCTCCTTGTCTTGCCAAAGAGGGCGCCCGACGCTCGAACCCTGTCGCCGTAATGAAACCGACGAAGCTCTAACGACTCGCCCAGCGTCAGTTGACCGTTGTTCCTCTCCATTAACTCCTGGTGGAGATGTGCCATCTTGCCGAAGGTCTCGATGCGAGCAACGATCGCAGGAGAGATCCCCTCGCTCGAAGCACGGTTCTTCCAAGGAATCCCCAGGACGCTGCGAACGAGACCGACCTGCTCATCAGATCCCGCACGCTTCAGATCCTTGGATCGCAGCTTCGCAAGCCCGGCTTCGAGCCTTCTTACGCGTTTAAGCAGCTTCTTGTTCTCGGCCTCGGCATGGTTTGCTCGATCGCGCTCGCGGGCGACTGCATGCTCGAGCTGTTCGGAGCGGCTGCGCCCTACCTCGCCCTGCTGACGTAGCTCATCATTCTCGGCCTGCAGTCGCTCGACCTTCTCGCGCAGGAGGACGAATATGGGGTAATCCGACGGGGCGACCTCGTCCGTCAGGTCGATTCC
>JBOGWU010000074.1:0-2240 GCA_050693935.1 Actinomycetota bacterium
AGGCTGTTGACGGCACTCACGCTTCCCTTGACCTGGTCCCCACCCGTCGCCAGTGCGGCCATGGCTCCGGTCATCGTCTGAATCTGCTCCAGCGGATTCACCGTGAAGCCCGACCCACCGGTGGCCCCAGCCACGATCGCCACGACCATCGTCTCGCCGATCGCCCGCGAGATGCCGATGATGAAGGAGGCGACGATGCCAGAGACGGCGGCCGGGATGACGACCTTTGAGACGGTGATTAGCTTTCGGGCGCCGAGTCCGTAGGAGGCCTCCCTCAGCGCCATCGGAACGGAGCGAAGCGCGTCCTCTGCAATCGATGCAACGAGCGGTGTTACCAGCACGCCGACGGCTATCCCGGCCGCTAGACCGTTGAAGAGATTGGTCTCGAAGAACCGCTTAACGATTTCCGGACTGATGAAGTTAAGAGCAAAAAACCCCAGCACGACACTCGGGATGCTGGCGAGGATCTCGAGCATCGGTTTTAGGAATCGGCGGACGCGCGGGTTGGCGTACTCGGAAAGATAGACGGCCGCTCCGAGGCCGAGCGGCGCGGCGACCAACATGGCGATGATGCTGATCAGCATCGTTCCCGCCACGATGGTCTTGATGTCGAATCGATCCTGCCGGGGGAACCATCCGGTTCCCCACAGCGTGGCGAGGTCGATCTCAGTGAGGAACGATACGGCTCGCCCGAGCAGCGAGCCCACGATCAGCGCGCTGATGACTATCGAAACGATCGCCGTGAATCTGAACAGGTTCTTGACGACGGCTTCCTTGCGCCGTCGTTTCACGCTTCCCGAGAGATCCCCGGCGAAGGCTACCTGAGCTTCAGCCATGTCTAGCTGCGTTCCCTACCCTTCGCGAGTCCCGACCTCCATCGACTCCCAAACCCCCTGGGTCTCGGAGATCTGGTCCTCGGGAAGGTCCACGTAGCCGACCTCACCCACCGAGGCGAGACCGTCGGCTCCGAGGTAGAAGTCCACGTAGGAGCTCACCGCCTCGTTGTCTTCGGCCTTGGCCTTGTTGACGTAGATGTAGAGACCTCGGCTGATGGGATAGGAGCCGTCGGCAATGGTCTCGGCGCTGGGTGCCACGCAGTCCAGGCCCCCGGCCTCGTTCGAAACCTCGAGCTCCTTGATCGCGTCGCCGGCCTCCTCGGCGAAGGCAAAGCCGACCCAGCCGAGCGACGAATCCGAACCCGAGATTCCCTGGATGATCACGTTGTCGTTCGGCGAGGACTGGTAATCGGTGCGTAGGAAGGGTCCGTCCTCCGACTGCTCGCGCTCGTCCACGGCGATCCCCTCGGTGACGATCTCGGCAAACGAGTCGTAGGTGCCCGACTCCTCCCCTGGACCGGTGACCTCGAGCGGGGCGTCCGGGTAGGGGGCGTTGGGGGCCTTGATCTCGCCCGCGAACTCGTCCGCATCGCTCCAGCTATCGAGGCCCTCGGACTCAGGGCCGAGCAGCGCGTAGAGATCGAGGAAGTCGAGGCAGGTGACCTCTTCGTTGGCGGAGCTCGTCATTACGGTGATGCCGTCGAACGCGACCTTCAGCTCGACGAACTCGATGCCGTTCTCTTCACAGAGATCGATCTCTTCCTGCTCGATCGGGCGCGAGGCGTCGGAGACGTCGGTGCTGCCCTCGCAGAACAGCTGGAACCCATCGCCGGTCCCCGGTCCGTCGACGGAGATCGATACGTCGGGGTTCTCGCTTTGGAACTTCTCGGCGTTAAGCGAGCTGATCGGCTCCACGGTCGAGGATCCCGAGACGGCGATGGTGCCCGAGGCGCCTTCGCCTCCGCTTCCCCCATCGCTGGACGAGGCACCGATCTGTTCGTCGCCGCCGCCGCAGGCCGCCGCCACAAGCGCCAAAACCAATACGAGGAACAGGAGCCTGAAGGGCTTCCCTGTCGCTCTTGTCATACGGGCATGTCCTCCTTGTACAGAGCCGCAGGTGCGGTTCTAGGCGTGGGCCCCCGAGTGGTAGGCCCTCAGTAACGCGAACGCTAGCCATAGCGCGTTGCCGACCGGCATCCTGTTCATGAATTGAATGTGAAGGGATTTACAGGGGAATGGTGCCCGGCACTCTCACACCAGAGCCGTCCGGATGTGCGAAACTTTGCCTCGGCGGCCCCGGTTGGGACATAGCCGACGAAAACCACGGGAAGTGGCGCAGCTTGGTAGCGCGCAGCGTTCGGGACGCTGAGGTCGCGGGTTCAAGTCCCGCCTTCCCGACCACTA
>JBOGWU010000075.1:0-5343 GCA_050693935.1 Actinomycetota bacterium
AACGCTTCTGGGACAAGCTGCCCGGCTGGGGTGGCATGGCGGTGTTCGACCGCTCCTGGTACGGACGGGTGCTGGTCGAGCGAGTCGAGGGCTTCGCGACCACCGAGCAGTGGACGCGCGCGTACGCGGAGATCGTCGAGTTCGAGCGTTCGCTCGCGCTCGAAGGGATGATCCTCGTCAAGTTCTGGATGCACATCTCTGATGAGGAGCAGCTTCGTAGGTTCGAGCGGCGCAAGGACGATCCGCTCAAGTCGTGGAAGCTCACCGACGAGGACTGGCGCAACCGCTCCAAGCGCGCCGACTACGCGGACGCCGTCGAGGACATGGTCGAGCGCACCGACCACCGACTCGGAGCGTGGCACCTGGTCGAGGGGGACTCGAAGCGTTACGCGCGCGTCAAGGTCATCGAGACCGTCATCGCCGAGATCGACAAGGGAATGAGCACGCGAGGATTCGAACCAAAGGAAAAGCTCTGACGACCGTGTTCTGAGGTTAGGCGGTGCCGGTTGCGCCGGACAGGGTCGCGAGGATCTCGTCGCCATAGCGGTCGAGCTTGGCCGGCCCCACCCCCGCCACCTCGGACAACTCGACGAGGCTGTCGGGGCGAGCGGCGGCGATGGCCTCGAGCGTGGAGTCGTGAAACACCACATAGGCCGGGACCGAGTCGTCGCGTGAACGCCTAAGGCGCCATCGCTTTAGCGCCTCTACGGTGGGATCCTCCGACCCCGCGCGCTCCGCGCCCTTCAGCGGTGCTCGTTTCGACTGCGGTCCGATCCCCAACTCGGCGAGAAACCGGCTCGGCTTGAGATTCCCGCCCACGACTCGCGTCACGAACAGGTGAGCCCGGGCGCGCGTGATGCCGACGTAGAGCAGCCGGCGCTCCTCGTCGATGGCGGGGCCGGTCTTGGCGCGCTTGAACGGCAACTCTCCCTCTTCGAGGCGCACGATGAACACCGCGTCGAACTCGAGTCCCTTGGCTCGATGCAGGGTCAGAAGGTTCACGCCGCGGCCCTCGCCCTCGCTCGTGAAACGCGCTCGCAGGTCGCCGATGAACTCGTTGATCGTGCGGCCTCCGTCGTCGAACTCCTCGGCCAGCCTGACTAGTCGGGCGAAGTCGTTCTGCCGCGTGGTCTCCTGTTCGCCGAGCCCCTCCGGCACCTCGGCCACCCAACCCTCTTTCTCCGCGGCCTCCGCCACGCGGACGAACACGTCGGTGGCGCTGGGTGGACGCAGCCGGTTAAGGAGCCGGCGAGCCGCCGGCCGGGCCAGAAAGCTGCCGCCGCGGACCTGGAAGGGGATGCCCGCGACGGCAAGCGCCTCCTCGTAATCCTCGGAGCGGAAGTTCACGCGGTAGAGGACCGCGATGTCCTCATGGGCGATGCCCTGCTCGTGCAATCGTGTGATCTCTTCGACCACGAAGGACCGCTCGAACTCGGGAGTGGCGAAGGGACGCACGCTGGGCTCTGGCCCCTCGTCGCGGCTCGCCTTGAGGACCTTCTCCGCACCCCCGAGTTGGGGGACCAGCAGGTTCGCGAACTCGAGCACCTGGGGGGTCGAGCGGTAGTTGGTCTCGAGCCGGACGACGTTTGTGCGCGCGAAGCGCCGGGGCATATCGAGCAGGTGGCTGGGAGTCGCCCCGGTGAAGCCGTAGATCGACTGGTAGTCGTCGCCGACCACACAGAGGTCGTCCCGCCCGCCGAGCCAGCACTCGAGCAAGGTCTGCTGCAGCAGGTTGACGTCCTGGTACTCGTCGACGGTAAACGCCTCGTAGCGGGACTGGAACAGCTCACGGGCGTCGACATCCTCGGTGTGCAGGCGTATGGCGAGCTCGAGGATGTCCTCGAAGTCGACGAGGTTCCGGTCGTGCTTGCCGCGCTCGTAGCGCTTGAAGATGCTCTCCATCAGATCGGCGGGGATCGGGGGCTCGTGGTCCCCGAGCCCATCGAGGTATGTCTGCGGCGTCAGCCTCCGGTTCTTAGCCCATTCGATCTCGGTGGCCAGGTCCGCGGCGGGCCTGAAGCGAAACGGCTTGGGCAGAGTGTTGCCGAGCTGGCGCAGCGCGAGGCCCTTGCTCGGGAGTATCTGTCCGGGGGGCTCCTCGGAGAGGTTTCTGAGCTGGCCGAGAGCCGCGGCGTGGAAGGTGCGAGCCCGGATTCCACCGGCGCCCAGCGCCTCGAGCCGGCTGCGCATCTCGCCCGCCGCCTTGTCGGTGAAGGTCACGGCGAGGATCGCCCCGGGGGCGAAGTCGCCGGCAAGCACCTGACAGGCAATCCTGCGGGTGATCGTGGTGGTCTTACCCGATCCTGCCCCCGCGAGAATGCACACCGGGCCGCGAGTGGCCCTGACGGCGCGCTGCTGCTCGGGATTGAGCCCCTCGAGAATCCGCTCGATGTCCACGGGTTAAGACATTAGAGGGTGGGAGTGACGCAAGCCGCCTTTCAGGCCCACGGCTTGTCCGCTGCCCATACGAGCCAGCCCTGATGGGTGTAGGCGAGATAGAAGAAGGCCAGGCCCTGGCTGTTCACCCCCGAACGGTCATGCACTACCACGCGCATCGAGCGCCGTGTGACCTTTCGCCCGCAGGCCCTGGTGAAGACGTCGGCCTTGGTGACCGGCCGGCTCGAGGTCACCTTGATCCCCCTGGCGGTCTTGGTGCTCGCCCACGTTCCGCGGGTGGGTTTAGCGGTCGGTTCGGTAAGCCCCCGAACGGTGGGCTTGTCTTTCCTGATGACTGCCTTGTTGAAGAGCACTGCGATCTCGGCGGCTTCGCGCGCGGCCCCCTTGGGCCGCGGCAAGAACCCCTGGGGTTCGGGACAGCCGGGCCTCAACTCGTGGACAACGCCTGTGGACACCCGCTCGATGCGTTCGGGATCGTTCTCGACGGCGGGCAGAGCGAGGGAAGAGGCTCGTCGCACCGCCGTATTGGCCGCCACCACCGCGCCGGTCACGAATAGCAGGGCGGCGAGCAGGGCTCCGATAACGGCGAGCACCCGGCGCAGCCCCACACTGCGTCTCAACCGTTCGCTCTCCGGCGGTGGCGCGGGAGCGCGGCCCTCCTGGCGCTTCAGCCATGCTGCAAGCAGGTCCTCGTGATCCGTGTGACCGAGGTGCCGTCCAAGCCTCCCAAGGCCTCTGGTCGTCAACGAGGCCACCGTCGCGTCCGAGCACGCCAGGATGTCGGCGATTCGCCGGGGATCGGCTCCGTCGAGAAACGACAACACCAGGGTTGCCCTGGCGATAACGGGAAGGTGCAGCCAGGCCGCGGTGAGCGCATCGTCAGACGCCTGGCGGTGCACGAGCCTAGCCCTCTGGGCTCCAGTGATGACCGACCGTAGGACGCGCGCCTCGAGCATGTCGGGGCCTCTCAGATCCTGCAGCGTTCCCATCGAGCGACGAAAACCGCGCAGGGCGAGGCGCTCCGACAATTGCTCATCGAGGGTGATTAGAAACGCGAAGACAAACGCTCGCGGCACGTACTGCGAGTACGAGAGGTCCAGTTTGCTGACGGTTGCGGACCGCACGTGCACCTGACTGTTCGAGAAGACAGCCGTCCAAGTGTCGCGCCTAGCTCGTGAGTCTGCGGCCGGACCGAAGAGTCAGACTCGCTTTCCGCTCGATCGGCGAGCCACCCGGCGAGCCAGCGAGAGTAGCCCCCAACCTGCAACAAGGAACATGACGTTCTGTACGGGGTCGACGCCGAGGTTGGCGATCTTGGCGGAGTCTGGAGCTGCTCTACCCGAGAAACCTCCGATGGCGAAGCCCTGCATGCCGATGACAAAGCAAACGGAACCAAGTGCTGCGAGCGTGTTCTTGAAGGTGCGGATCATCAAACGCCTCCGGCTGGTGAGTAGGTGGACGGGTGCCGGCGAGGGGTGCGACGCCGGGGTCGTTCGAAGCGGCCGAAAGCTGCGACGAACGGAATGAGGAACAAGGTCAAGATCGCCAGCCACAGCGGCCGCAGTGCCCACCATGCTGGGGTGCCGGCCTCTGGCTGCGGCCACCCCAGCGGGTAGATCACCAGCACGGTGAGCACCATTGCCGAGAGGTGCCACAGGTAGGCGGTCATGATCACGGTGTTGACTCCGATCGTGGCGGCCCACACCCTGCGGCGTTCGAGCATCCGGGACGCGGCGGGCCGGACGAGCATGGCCGCCCCGATCATCGCCATCGCCAAGAAGCAGATGCACACGCTCGGAGGTGCATTGTTGGAGACCGCGCCGTCGCCGACTCCGACCATCGAGCGGGAGTAGACGCCGATGTTGGTGAGCAGGACCAGGCCGGAGAAACCCACCGCCGTCAACGCTGCGAAGAAGCCACGGCCCTTTCGGTTGAAGGTTCCATCGGCGTAGAAGAAGCCGAGCTGGTGGACGAACATCCACACGACCGCAAAGTTCAGCAGGCCTATGCCGGGAACCTCGAAGACGATGCGGGCGAAGTCGATAGCGGCGGCGGCAAAGCCCAGTCCGGCCACGGCGGTCACCCGGAAGCGCTCGTGCAGCATCACCATTGCGGGAGCGACGGTGACGACCACCAAATAGACGCCGAGAAACCACAGCGGACCGCCCATCAACTGGGTTGCGGCTCGCAGGGCATCGGCGGGAAGGGCGCTGGCGTTCTCGAGAAGATAGGTCAGAACCATCCAGACGGCTATGAAGATCGCGGTGGGCTTCATGAGCCGGGCGACGCGGGTCTGCAGGTACTCGGTGTAGTCGGCGCCCTTGGCTCTCATGGCTCGCCAGGTCTTGAGATTGGCGAAGCCGCCAACGAAGAAGAACAACGGCATGACCTGCAGGACCCAGGTGAGGGCCCACATCCCGTCGACGACATCCAGCGCGTTGTGGCCCCCGATGGCCCCGTCTCGCCAGACGACCACGGCCGCGAGCCAGTGCCCGAACACGACCACCACGATGGAAAGAGCGCGCAGGAGGTCGACGTAGCGCTCCCTGGATGCGGGGGTTCGGTCGGCCATGTCGAGCAGTGTTTTCATGTTTGCTTCCCTTCGGTCTCGGTGAGTGTCTGTTGTCACCATCGGGGAGCGAGGCGGCCCGGCCTACGGGGCGTTGTGCCTTCAAGGGGGAGGGAATCACCTAGATTCAGTGGGTACTTTCGGCACTCCATTGACGACCGAGGGAGCGAACGTGTTCACAACCAGGCCAGAGCTACGTGGGACCTTCGGCATGGTGGCCTCGACCCACTGGCTGGCTTCGGCGGCCGGCATGGCGACGCTCGAGAGGGGCGGGAACGCGTTCGACGCCGCGGTGGCGGCCGGACTGACGCTGCAGGTGGTGGAACCACACCTCAACGGTCCCGGGGGAGAGGCGCCGATCCTCCTCTACGACGCGA
>JBOGWU010000076.1:0-84899 GCA_050693935.1 Actinomycetota bacterium
TGGGGGTTGACCAACCATGAATCCGCGACGCGGGCGGCGCGCTCGATTGCCCGTTCATTGTTGGCCGCGAGCCAGATGGGGGGCCGGGGTTTCTGCACCGGAAGAAGCGAGAGCTTGGCGCCGTCGAGTGAGGCACCGGGGCCGTCGAGCGTGGCGGACTCGCCCGAGAGCAGCTCGGTTACGGCGTGCACGTGAGCCTCGAAGGTCTTTGCTCTTTGCCGGCGAGGGATCCGAAAGGCGGCGAACTCCTCGTCTCGGTAGCCGAGACCCATGCCCAGCACGAAGCGGCCTCCGGTGATGATGTCGAGGGTGGCGGCCTCCTCCGCGAGCGCGACGGGATGAGCGAGCGTCGCCAGCACGATTCCCGCAGCTACCCGCATCGAGCCCCCCAGCGCGGCGATCCGGGCAAGCAGCGGCAGGGGAGCGAGCATCCCGTAGGGATGCGCCAGATAGTGCTGGCCGCACATGACCACGTCGAAGCCAAGTCCTTCAGCCTCTCGAACCTGCTCGAGCAACTCCTCCAGCGATTCGACTGGGTCTTGGTTCGGCAGGCACTGGGTATTCAAGAACAGCCCGAAGCGCATGGACTATCGCCCCACGACCGGCATCATGCCGGGTGATGGCGCGGTGCCGCCTGCCCCTTGAGCAGGGTTTGCGCCTTCGTGTAGCCCCGTCCCACGTAGCTCGCCGGCTCCACGCCGAGCAGCTCGCCGACCTTGCGCGCGGCGTCGCCGATCGAGGGCAGATCGATGCCCGTGTGCACTCCCATCTCCGAGAACATGTGGACGAGGTCTTCGGTGGGTACGTTTCCGACGGCCATTCCGTGAGGCATGACGATCCCGCCCCCCAGCCCACAGATCGATCCCTCGAAGGTGTGCACTCCGGCGTCCATCGCGGCGAGGGCGTTGGCGAGGGCCATGCCGTTGGTGTTGTGAAGGTGGATGCCCAACTCGATCTGAGGCCAGCGCGACGACAGGCGCTCGCAGAGACGGTGAACGTGAGCCGGATCGGCCATTCCCGAGGTCGTGGCCACGTAGAACCGCTCGCCTCCGAGATCGATCAACTGGGAGAAGAGTGCCTCGACTCGATCCTCTGCGATGGGTCCTTCGTAGGGGCAGAAGAAGGCCATGCCGACCGCAATGTCAACGCGCGTTCCCGACGCGCGACCCACCTCCAGGATCTCATGCACGTTGTGGACGAGATCCTGAACTCCTCGGTTCTGATTCCTGCGGCTGTACTCCTCGGACACGGTGATGAGCGCGACCAGAACGTCTGCGCGCGCGGCGACGGCCCGCTCCGCTCCCTTCAGGTTCGGCACCAGCGCCCTATAGGTGATTCCCGGCCGGCGCTCGACTCCGGACATCACCTGCTCCGCGTCGGCCATCTGGGGAACCACCTTGGGATCGACGAACGACGTCGCTTCGATGGATGCGATGCCGGCACCAATCAGAGCGTCGATCATCGCGACCTTGTCTTCCGTCGGGACCCACCTGTCGAGGTTCTGAAGCCCGTCGCGCGGGCCCACTTCGGTGATCGTGACTCGGTCGGCGATTCTCAACTAACCGCCCAGATATAGGCGGCGGACCCGCTCGTCGTTGAGTAGCTCGTCGCCGGTCCCTTCGAAGCGATTGCGACCAAACTCCAGGACGTACGCGCGATCGGCCATCTCGAGAGCGCGCGCGGCGTTCTGCTCGACGACGACCATTGTTATTCCCTCCCGTCCCATGCGGAGCAAACCTTCGAAAACGATGTCGACGAACCGAGGCGCCAAGCCGAGTGAGGGTTCATCGAGAAGGATGGTCTCAGGGCCGCCCATCAGCGCCCGGCCGATGGCGAGCATCTGTTGCTGCCCCCCGCTCAGCGTCCCCGCCATCTGTTTTCTGCGCTCCGTCAGAATCGGAAAGAGATCGAAGACCCGCTGTAGATTGTCGGCAAGTCGTGCCTTGTCCTGGACGGTGAACGCCCCCATCTCGAGGTTCTCGAGTACGGACATGTCCGGAAAGACGATCCGACCCTGTGGGACGTACCCCATTCCCGAGGCGATGATCTTGTGAGGCGCGTGTGCGGTGATGTTCTCTCCCTTGAACAGCACCCGCCCCTCAGTCGGTTTTAGAAGGCCGAGGATGCACTTGAGCACAGTTGACTTGCCGGCGCCGTTGGGACCGATGATGGCAACTAGCTCGCCTCTGTCGACGCGCGCGGAGACCTCGTGCAGGATCTGCATCTCGCCGTAGCCCGCGTCGACCGACTCGACCTCGAGGACGGCCCCATCCGTCTCCGGCGCCGGCGTCGTCCGCTGCTCTGCGCTCGCGCTCTTCATTTGTTGTCTCCGAAGTAGCTCGACAGCACCTGGGGGTTGTCTTGGACTTGCTCTGGGGAACCGTCGGTTAGGAGTTTGCCCTGATCGAGTACGAGGACTCGCTCGCAGATCCGCATGATCAGCTTCATCTCGTGATCGATGATGAGGTACGTGGTCCCCTCGCCCCGAAGCTCTTCGATGTAGGCCACCAGTTTCTCGGTCAGCGTGGGGTTTACCCCGGCGAACGGCTCGTCGAGCAGGACCAGCTTTTGCGGGCGCATGTGGATGCGAGCCATCTCGACCAATTTTTGCTGACCGAACGAAAGCCTGGAGCAGAACTCGTCGCGCAGGTCGCCGAGCCCGATGAGATCCAACAGGTGCAGCGCTCGAGCCGCCGCCGAACGAAGCTCCGTGCCGGTGGCCCCGACGAGGAGATTCTCCAGAACGGTCATCTGTGGGAAGACCCGTGTGATCTGAAAGGTACGACCGAGACCACTACGTGCGATTCGGTAGGGTCGGTCGCCGTCTATGCGGTGGTCCTCGAAGTAGATTCTGCCCTTATCGGGTCGCTGGAACCCGGTGATGAGATCGAAGGTCGTTGTCTTCCCCGAGCCGTTGGGGCCGATCAGCGCCGTCATCGAATGTCGCTTCACCTCGAAAGCGCATCCGTCGACGGCCGTGACGCCGCCGAAGCGTTTCAGAAGGCCGTCGGTTCGAAGAATCGTCCCGGATTCCTCAGACACGCTCCGGCACCTCGGCTTCTTCCTTCTTTCGGGGAGCCGTCTCGACCGAACGAATGAGTCGAGTCAAGATCCGGCGGCGGTGGGTGAGCCAGCCGCGCTTCTTCAATACGTCGATGATCCCGTTGGGGATGAACATCACGATTACGATCACCGCAAGTCCCGTAGACATCAGGTGATACTCGGGAAAACGAACCCACAGCGATTCGACGACGAATGTGAAGGCGATGCCCCCGATGAGTGGTCCGAGGAAGGTTCCCGCGCCGCCGAGAAGCGTCATCAGGATCATGTTCACCGAGAAGAACAGAGAGAACACCGACCGGGGATCGATGTATCCGATGTACCAGGCGTACAACCCTCCGATGAGACCCGGGAAGAATGCACTCATGGCGAACGCCAAGATCTTGTCGCGCGTCGTGTCTACGCCCATGGCCTCCGCGGCGCTCTCGTCCTCTCTGATCGACAGCAATCTCAGCCCGAAGCGCGAGTTGTCGACCCAGTAAGTGACTCCCATGACGACGGCAAGGACTATCAAGAGCCCGTAGTAGACGGTGATCACGTTGTAGCTGCTGCTGACGAAGATGCCCAGGCCGCCGCGAGTAAGACCGTCCCAGAGGCTCGCGACCAGTGCCGTCGCCTGTGCCACCGCAAGCATGCCGATGGCGAAATAGGGGCCCTTGAGGCGGAGCATGAGCCAACCCAGTGGGACCGATACCACCAGCACGATGGCTCCCGCGAGGGGAAGCGCGATCATCCAGTTCCAGTGGTGGATGCCGGAGAGAATGCCGACGACGTAGGCGCCGATGCCGAAGAAGGCCACGTGGCCGAATGAGATGTAGCCGGTGAAGCCGGAGACCAGGTTCCAGCTGTAGGCGAGCCCCACATGCAGGAACATGAGAAGGAAGAAGACCAGCCTGTAGCCGGCGAGAAACAGGGGTGCCAGGGCCGCGACAACTCCGACCGTGGGGAGTGCCGCGAGCTTCAGTTTGGAGCCCATCGTCACGTTCCCGCTCTGAAGCCCATCAGGCCACCGGGTCTGATCAACAGAATGACGAGCAGGATCAGATAGGCGGACGCCTGACCGACCGCGCTGGACACATAGAAGCCTCCGAAGACCTCCACCAGCCCGAGGATCACCCCGCCGAGCAGCGCCCCGACGTAACTGCCCAGCCCCCCCAGAACGACGGTGGCAAATGCCCGCAGGATGTAGGCCTGGCCGGCTTGGGGATGCATGGCCGTGATCATGACGAGGAGGCTGCCGGCGAAGGCGGCCGTAGCGACGCCGATGGCGAAGGTGTCGCGCCGCACTTTGGCGATGTCGATTCCGCAGGCCATGGCGACCATGGGGTGTTGAGCGGTGGCCCTGATGGCCTTGCCTTTGCGTGATTTCCTCAGGAAGAAGAACACCGCGGTGATGAGCAGCGCGGCGCCGAGAAACGCGATAACTCGGACCTTGGGAATTTGGAGAGCGCCGACTGTGAAGGAGCCACCCAGGTAGGGGACCGAGCGGAACTCATTGCCCCACAGTGCCTGGGACAGTCCGATGATGAAGAAGCTGAGACCGAAGGTCAGAAGCAGCGCCATCATCGGCGGCCCCTCGGTCACTCTTTCGATGAGCGTTCGCTCTACGACGCCGCCCAGGATCAGGAACAGGGGCAGTACCACGATCACGGATAGCAAGGGGTTGATTCCAAACAGCGTGAACAGCCAGTAGGTGGTCATGCCACCGAGCATGAGAAACTCGCCGTGCGCGAAATTGATCACTCGCATCACGCCGAAGATGAGGCTCAACCCGGCAGCGACCAGCGCGTAGACCCCTCCGAGGAGGAGGCCGTTCAGCGATGTCTGAAGGATCAGTTCGGAATCGCCCACCCCGGCCGGCTAACGCTCTGACCAGGGGGTGAATTCGACCCAGTCGGCGGTCTTCTCTTCGTCCGGCCAGACGATCTCCTTCTTACCGTCGAACCACTGCACCATCACGCCGATCTTTCCGACCTGAGCTCCGTTCTCGTCGACGTCGAACTCGCCGAACACCGTATCGGTCTTCATGTCGATCAGTTCTTCACGGATCTGCGGATGCTCGAAGCACTCGCAGGCCTCAACCGCCCTCCCGAGGAGTTGCATCCCGGCGAAGGAGCCGGCCGCGTGATACCCGGGTTCCTTGTCGTATTCCTCCATGTACGCCTCGACGAACTCCTTGTTGCCGGGTGTCTCGAGCCCGGGCTCCCAGTGGCTGGCGCCCATGATTTCTTGTCCGGCGTCTCCAACCGACTCCCAGTACTCGTTCTCGGCGGCGCCGACCGTCAACGCGATGATGGGGGCATCTACCCCCTGCTCCTTCAACTGCTGAGTGAATGCGATCGCATCCTCGGCGTAGGTTCCGCCGAAGATCGCGTCGGGCTGGGCCTCTTCGATCTTCCCGATGATGGAGGAGAAGTCCCTAGTGCCGACCGGGTAGAGCTCCGAGTAGAGAAGCTCGAATCCGCGCTCGTCTGCCACGTCCTCCAGCCCGGCTAGAAGCGCTGCCGGAAAAGCCGAGTCCTCTCCGACGACTACGAACGTCTCGAGCCCCGCCTCCTCCATGAAGTCGAGCGCGCCGTCCAGGTAGTGGGATGCGGGAGTGATTACCTGGAACGAGTACTTGGCACCTTGCTGGAAGAGCTCGTCTGCGGAGGCCATCGGGGCCAAGTTCACCATCTCGTACCGGTCGGCGATGCTCATCATGCCTCCGGTCACGGCGCTCGAGTAGGGACCCATGATCAGGTCAACGTCTTCCTCGGTGATGAGTCTCTCGTAGAGGCGCGCCCCGGTTTCAGGGCTGCTGCGGTCGTCGAGGACCTCGAGCTCTACCTGTCGACCGAGAAGACCTCCGGCCTCGTTGGTCTGCTTCACCCATAACTTGTAGGCGTTGTGCTGATCGGCCGCGATGCGAGCGTATTCGCCGCTCAACGAAAGAGAAGCGCCGATCTTTAAGGGGCCCTCTTCGCTGACTTCACCGGCGCCCTCCTCCGCTTCCCGGGGATTGCTGCAGGCCGCGGTGATCAGCGCGACCACCAGCAGGAAGGCCATCGACGCGAAGACCGGTGTCCTACGAGTCATCTCGGGTTCCTTTCACTCGAGGCTCGGGCAACGACTCCTACAGCCGAGCTAACGCGCGAACCACGACGAGGCGAGATGCGCCCAGGGACGATGAGAGCAAGCTCCCATCACGAGTTGTCCGGAGCGGACGACGCCGTCCATTCCTAAATCCCCCCGATGGCCGGGCCCAACGAGCAACCTCGTGGATCGCCACCTTTTCCGATATGCCCTGAATTGTTGCACACAATACCCGACGGGGGACGGACCAAACCTGCGGTTTGATCTGCTTCCACCGCCCCATCTGGGCGCACGGGAGCGGTCGACCGTCTCGGAAAACTGCGTGCTGCACCCACCGCGATGCTTCGGTTGCATACAATCGTTCTCGATGAGCGAACCCCTGCAGCCGTCCGGCCCTCTGGCCGACACCCGGCGACTAACCAAGGAAGACATCTACGAGCGGTTGCGCCGCGAGATCGTCGAGGGAGAGCTTCGCCCCGGCCAGAGGCTCGGCGAGGAGTGGGTCGCAGGCCGTTTGGGGGCGAGCCGCACTCCCGTTCGAGAGGCATTGCACAAGCTCGAGGCCGATGGTCTGGTCGTTCTGAGGCCCCATCGAGGCGCACTCGTAAGGCCGTTCGACCTGGACGAGTTGATCGGAATCTTCGACCTGCGTGTGCGGATCGAAGGTTACGCAGCGCGCCGCGCGGCGACGCGACTGGCCTCCGATCAGATCGACGAGCTCGCCTCGATTCATCGGCAGCAGGTGGAGGTGCTCGACGCGCCGGCGACGTCCGACCACGAAGATCCAGGCTCGGTAGCGATCCGGAGCCTCGTCGAGTTGAATCAGCGATTTCATCGGTTGATCCAGTTAGGAAGCGGGAACCGGCATGTGGAGGTGATGCTCTCCCGGCTCGCCTATCTGCCACTCGTGTACCAGGCGATCTATGCCCATGGGCTCGAGGGCAGGTGGATGTCCCTTCACCATCACGAGCAGCTCGTGCACAGCTTTCGAATGGAGGACCCGGAGCTGGCCGAAGCAATCATGCGAACGCACATCTATCACGGTCGGGAGGCCGCGCTCGACCGCTTCGCCCAGGACGATCACTAGGCAAGGGCACGGGACGGGAACGCTCAAGCGTGCAGGATGACCATTCCGTCTTCGATCGTGACCGGGTAGGTCTTCACCCGAGTGCCGTCGTCGTCGAACAACAATTGACCGTTGTCGAGTTCGAACTCCCAGCCATGCCAGGGGCAGCGGAGAACACTTGCTTCCAGACCGTAGACGTATTCGTGCGGAGCAGAGGGAAGAAAGGTCCCCCCGATCGTGCCCTCACATAGAGGCGCGCCCTTGTGGGGACATTGATTGCGCAGCGCGTAGTAGTTGCCGTCGACGTTGAAGACGCCGATGGATCGCCGCCGGACCTCGACGATTCTGCGCGTGCCGGGGGCAAGCTCATCCACGCGGCAGACCTCGTGCCGCCCGGCAGCGGCGCTGCGACCCTTCGGTTGGGGGCCTGGCCCCCCTTCGGGGACCACTTCTCCGGCATGCATGATTCGCCGAGTGTATACGATAGATGTGTGTCGCCCGGAACCTTCACAGGTTTGGGCGGGGTGGCAAGGGGCAAAACGGATGGGGGAGGGGAGATGCCTTCGCAGAGTTGTATACTATCTCCTCTTGAGTCGGCGACCACCTGCGGCCGGGATGCTACGAGGGGAGTTCGGAAATGGCTCAGAGGCTTGATCCGCAGAGCGCGACGGCCCTGAATGACCGGCCGAGTCACGGCCTGATCGATTGCGACGTTCATCCTCACCTCAAGCACGGCTTGGCGGATCTGAAACCCTATCTGCCGGCGACGTGGCAACGACGGATAGGGATCGGGGAGGAGCACGCCTGGTCGAAGGAAGTCTACGCGGCCCAGGTATCGGTCCCGAAGAATGTCTTCTACATCAACACCGCCGGAGTCCTGCGGCGTGACTCCGTGCCGCCCGACGATTCGATCCCCGGATCGGACCCCGGTTTCGTAGGTCACCATCTCCTCGACAAGCACGGTATCGCGCGCGCGGTTTTGATCGGCGGGGACATGCTCGGACTCGGGGCAATGCCCGACCCTGATCTTGCAGCCGTCCTCGCCTCTGCTTACAACGACTGGCTGAGCGCCGTCTGGCTCGAGGCCGACGAGCGGTATCGCGCGGCGATGGTAGTGGCTCCCAGAGATCCGGCAAAGGGCGCCGAGGAGATTCGGCGCGTCGCAAAGAGAAAAGGCTTCGTCAGCGTATTGCTTCCCTTGACGGACCTCTTGATGGGCGAGCGCCACTACTACCCCATCTACGAGGCCGCGGCAGAGCACGAGCTGCCGATAGCGATCCATCCGAACTCGGTCGATGGCATCTTCGTCACTGCTCCGAGGATGGCCGGCGGGACGCCCACCTATTACGTCGAATGGCACACCGGTTTGACCCAGGTTTTCCAAGCCAACCTCATCAGTCTGATCTGTCATGGCGTGTTCGAGAGATTCCCAAAGCTGAAGGTAGTTGTGACGGAAGGCGGCTTTGGGTGGCTACCCGACGTCATCTGGCGACTCGACAAGAACGTCAAGGGACTTCGCGATGAAACTCCCTGGGTCAAGCGAGCGCCCAGTGACTACGTGTTTGATCACGTGCGCTTCACCACCCAGCCCTTCATCGAGCCCAAGCGACCGGAGCACCTCCATGCCCTCTGTGACGTCATCTGCGCGGAGCGAACTCTGATGTTCAGCTCCGATTACCCGCATTGGGACTTCGATGATCCGGTTCGGGCGCTTGCATGGCTACCAGAGGAGACGCGCCGACGCGTCCGGTCCGAGAACGCAATCGAGCTCTACGGCGAGCATCTGTAGCAACCAGAGGGAGTGATAGATGGTCAAGGGCATCACGAGGCAACTCGCTGAGTATGTCGCCGCCCTCCGGTTCGAGGACATCCCTGCCGAGGCCTCCGACAGAGCGGGCCGCTTCGTTCTCGACGCGGCCGGCATCGCGCTTCGAGCGAGCGTGGATGCCGACTCAACCGGACCGATAAGAGATGGTTTTGTCGCGCTGGCACGCGACGGAAAGGCCTCGGTGTTCGGGAGCGATCTGACTCTGTCACCGGCTTACGCGGCGGCCATCAACGCAGCTCTTTGCCACAGCCTTGATTTCGATGACACTCACCGAGAAGGCTCCGTCCATCCCGGTGCCGCGGTCATCCCCACAGTTCTTGCGCTCGCAGAGGAGCACGGTGCCGACGGACCACAGGTAACAACCGCGATCGTCGCCGGCTACGACGTCACGTGCAAGCTTGCCATGGCACTCGATCCCAAGTCGCACTACGACCGTGGGTTTCACCCCACTGGGACCGCCGGTGTGTTCGGGGCGACGGCTGCGGGAGCGAGCCTGTTGGGTCTCTCGGCCGATGAGCTCGAGAACGCCTTCGGGGTCAACTCTAGTCAAGCGGCCGGCAGCATGCAGTTCTTCGACAACGGTGCCTGGAACAAGCGCATTCACCCCGCGCTGGCCGCACACAACGCCATCCTCGCCCTCGAGTTGGCCGCGCGCGGGTTTGTGGGTTCGTCGCGCGCCATCGAGGGCCGGTACGGAGTGCTTCATGCGTACTCGGATGCAGCGCGGCCGGAGGTCGCCGTATCCCGACTCGGTGAGCGTTTCGAGATACTGCACACGGCCATAAAGCCATATCCCGCGTGTCGCTACGCGCACGGGCCTCTCGACGCGATCATCGACTTGGTCGGCGAGCACGGTCTCCGACCCGACGACGTCGAGTCGGTCGTGATTGGACTTCCGGAGGCCGCCATGGGGCTGATCGGGCGACCGGTGGAGCGAAAGCGCGCTCCCCAGAACATCGTGGATGGACAGTTCAGCATGCACTTCCTCGCGGCCGCCGCCCTCACGAGCGGCCGGATGACCTGGGACGAATACGATCTCATCGGCGATGGGGTCGTCGACGGTCTGATGCAGCGCACCGAGGTGGTCCCCGACGACGAGGCGAGCCGTGCCTATCCCGAGCAGTGGCAGTCCTCGGTCGAGATAGACACCCGGGGTAGGAGTCTCGCCGAAAGACGAACCGGCGCGAGGGGGGAGCCGGAGCTCTTTCTCGAGTGGGGTGAGATCGAGCGCAAGTTTGACGGCCTTGCCGAGAAGGTCTTGACGGCCGAGCAGCGAGCCGCCGTCAAGCAAGCCGCACGGGGACTGTCCAGATGCGACGGACCTCGTGTCTTGTGCGAGTTACTGCGTCGACCTCTCCGCCACGACCCAGAGTTTGTTGCGACCGCGGCGACAACGGATGTCTGAACGACAGACGCCGTTAGAGGGCGTACGCGTGCTCGACCTGTCCAATCTCATTGCCGGGCCCATGCTGGGGATGTACCTCGCCGACTTCGGAGCCGAGGTGATCAAGGTCGAGCATCCCAGCAGGGGCGACGAGCTGCGCAATTGGGGGCACAGCAAGGACGGCGTCGGCCTGATGTTCAAGATGCTGAATCGGAACAAGAAGACGATCACGCTTGATCTGAGTGCTCCGAGTGGCCGGGAGCCTGTCGATCGCTTGATCGAGTGGAGCGACGTGGTGATCGAGAGCTTCCGCCCCGGAACCTTGGAGCGGTGGGGACTCGACTACGAGTCTCTGTCCCGCAAGAAACCTGAACTGATCATGGTGCGAGTGAGCGGCTACGGACAATCGGGCCCGTATTCGAACCGGGCTGGATTTGGAACCGTGGCCGAGGCGATGAGCGGATATGCGTACATCACCGGGTATCCGGGTGACTCGCCGCTGCTTCCCGCCTTCGGACTTGCCGATGCCTCCACGGCGATCTTTGGCGCGTTCGGCGTGATGCTCGCCCTTTACGAGCGAGCCGCCGGTTCGGGTCAAGGCCGGGTGATCGACCTGGCTCTGTACGAGGGACTGCTCACGATGTTAGGACCTCAGATAATCGACTTCGACCAGCTCGGCCTCGTCCAAGAGCGCTTGGGCAGCAGGCTTCCGTTCGTCGCTCCGCGCAACACCTACCGAACCGCCGACGATAAGTGGATCGCGATTGCAGGGAGCACTCAGGCGACTTTCGAGCGGATCGCTCACGCGCTCGAGATCGACGAGCTCATCGACAATCCTCGCTTCGCCGGTAATCGCAGCCGGATCGAGAACGCCGGCGAGCTGGACGACGAGATCCAGAAGGCACTGGCTCGCTGGCCTCGCGACGAGGTTCTCAAACGACTTGCTTCGGCGGGGGCTGCAGCGGGGCCCGTCTACGACGTCCGCGACATCATGCAAGACCCGCACTTCAGCGCTAGAGGGAACGTCGACGTGGTCGAAGACGAAGAGCTTGGGCCCGTGAGGATGCAGAACGTAACACCGCGGCTCGGCGATGCCCCTAGTCATATCCGCTGGGCCGGTCCTCCGAAGGGCAAGCACAACCGTGAGGTCTTTGTCGACCTGGTAGGACTCGACGAGCCCGAGCTCCGGGAGCTCATGGATCGGGGAGTCGTCTAGATGCACAGGCTGCGTAGATCCGAGCTGGCGGTGCCGGGCAACAACGCAAAGATGATGGCTAAGGCGGCCGCGAGCGATGCCGACCTCGTCTTCTGTGACCTCGAAGACGCCGTGGCCGACAATGAGAGGGCCGCGGCCCGAGAAGAGGTCGTCCGAGCCCTCGAGAACTTGGACTGGGGTACCAAGACGCGCGCGGTCCGGGTGAACGCGCTCGACGAACCTTGCAGCTACGAAGACTTCGTGGCGCTCGTCGAGGGCGCCGGACGTTTTCTCGACGTCATTATCTTGCCCAAAGTCGCATCGGCAGAGGAAGTCAGATGGGTGGACCGCCTGCTCGGATATCTGGAGGCCAAGGCCGGACTAGAACGGAGAATCGGCTTGGAGCTCCTCATCGAGGAGGTCGATGGGCTGATCAACGTCGAGGAGATCGCCAAGGCCAGCCCCAGGGTCGAGGCCCTGGTCTTCGGTGCGGGAGACATGAGCGCTTCCCAGGGGGTCAGGGTTCCGGAGACGCTGTTGCCAGGCGACAACTACCCGGGGGACTTCTGGCACTACGCTCGTTGCAAGATCGTGGTGGCGGCTCGAGCGGCCGGCGTCGTGGCGGTGGACAGCCCCTTCACGAACTTCAACGATCCCGATGGATATCGGACGGAATGCCTTCGGAGTTACTCCCTTGGTTACGCGGGGAAGTGGGCCATCCATCCCAAGCAGATCGGGGTCGCCAACGAAGTGTTCTCGCCGTCGGAAGCAGAGGTCAAGAACGCGCGCGCGGTCTTGGACGCTTACGAAGAGGCCACGGCGCGGGGCGTCGGAGCGATACAGATCGACGGGGTCCTCATCGACGAGGCCATCGCCAAGATCATGCGCGGAGTGCTGGAGGTGGCCGGGCATGACTGAACGGGCCCTCTCCGGCGTCCGCGTGCTCGATGCCGGTTCCCTGGTGGCCGCGCCGCTCGCCTGCACGTTCCTGGCGGAGTTCGGCGCCGAGGTGATCAAGCTCGAACCCCCCGAGGGTGGCGATCCTCTTCGGCGTTGGGGCATGGAGCGAGCCGGCGTCGGTTTGATGTGGAAGAGCGTCGGCCGGAACAAGAAGTGCATCACGCTGAACCTCCGCGTCCCCGAGGGCAGAGAGTTGCTCAAAGGGCTTGTCGCCGAGTCCGACGTTCTCGTGGTCAACTTCCGGCCGCCTACCCTGAAACGATGGGGACTGACCTACGAGGAGCTCGCCGAGCTGAACCCGGGGCTCGTGATGCTTCACATGACGGCGTTCGGCGATTGCGGGCCGTACGCCGACCGCCCCGGATTCGGCACGCTCATCGAAGCCATGAGCGGCTTCGCCCACATCACAGGAGAGCCCGGCGGTCCCCCCACACTGCCCCCCTTCATGCTGGCGGACGGAGTCGCGGCGCTCGCCGGGGCGTACTCGGTGATGTTCGCGCTCTACCACCGCGACGCGAAAGGCGGATCGGGGCAGCTTATCGACTTGGCCATCTTGGAACCGCTGGTTCGCCTGCTCGAGCACATGGTCGTGGAGTACGACCATTCCGGTTCGGTGCCCGCCCGACCTGGAAACCGGTGGGGGGTGACGGTTCCTCGCAACGCATACCGCACCAAGGACGGCCACTGGATCGCCATGTCGGGTAGCGCTCCCACGGTCGCACTGCGGGCTCTGCGGGCGATCGGGCGATCCGATCTGGCCGAAGACCCCGACTATTCCGATGCACAGAAGCGGCTCGAGCGCGCAGACCAGATCGATGCGTTGTTCGCCGAGTGGATCGAGGCCCGCCCGGGTGACGAGGTGCTCGACGTCTTCGAGCGAGAGGGGGTCGCCGCCGCTCCCGTCTACGACGTCGCGGGCTTGATGTCGGACCTGCACGTGAAAGCTCGGGGCATCTTTCAGAGGATCCAGGATCCCGAGATCGGAGCTCTGACGGTTCAGGCGCCGGCCCCCCGGTTCTCCGGCACCCCGGGCGAAGTCGCCCACTTGGGTCGGCCCCTGGGGGCCGACAACGAAGAGATCTTTCGAGAGATATTGCAGCTACGTGAGAGCACGCTCGAGGATCTGAGGGCCAAAGGGGTGCTGTAAGGAACCCATGGCCCATTACCGATGGGTAGTCGTGGCCGTCGCGACGGCAGTCCAGGCGGCCACCGGCTACGTGGTCCTCGGAATCGGAGCGCTGACGGGTTTCTTTAGAGACGCTTTCGATTTGACGGGCTATCAGACGGGGATGGTGGTCACGGCTGTGGCTCTGGCACCGCTTTTCGCATTGGTCCCCGTCGGCCGTTTGCTGGACCGCTTCGGACAGCGGTTGATCGTGACGGCCGGAGGGCTGTGGTTGGGGATTGGGGCCGCTATCGCCGCAACGGCATCTTCGTTTCCGATCTTGCTGGCGTTTCTGTTCGTCGGTGGAGCCGGTTACGCGACGTCGCAGCCGGGAGGCAGCAAGGCGGTGGCCGGTTGGTTCCGATCCGAGCGGCGGGGCTTGGCCATGGGCATTCGTCAAACGGGACTTCCACTAGGTGGGGCACTCGCGGCGGCAACGCTGCCGGCGATCGCGGAAGCTCATGGATGGCAAACCGCGCTGATGACCACCGGAGGAGTAGCAGCATTTGGCGCCATCGTGTTCGGTCTCGTGTACCGGGACCCGGCGCCAATCGAGAGAGAGGACTACCGCTTCTCGGAAACGCTCAAGCGGCTGCTGTCCGAGCGCTTCGTGCGCCCCATCCTGGGGTCCGGACTCGTGCTCGTCTCGGCGCAGCTGTGCGTCGTTGCCTATCTGCTGCTGTTCCTTCGAGACGTTCACGACATTCCCCTGACCACCGGCGCCTGGGTGCTGTCGGTGACACAGATACTCGGGATGGGAGGGCGCGTCGCGCTCGGAGCCTGGAGCGACAGGCGTTGGCATACCAGGCGTCTGCATCTGGTGATCCTCAGCCTCATGATGACCGCCTCATTGCTTTGCCTTCTTGCGTGGCTTCCGGAGGGGGTCCCGATCGGAGCGATTGGAGTGGTCTCCGCGTTGTTGGGGTTTTTCGCCTTCGGGTGGTACGGGCCGTGGGTAGTTCACATCTCGGATATCGCTCCAAGAGACTCCGTGGGACTGACGCTCGCGCTTTCGATGTCCGCCACTCAGCTCGGGATAGTGGCGGCGCCGCCGCTGTTCGGCCTGCTTCTCGACATTGGCGGCAGCTACCGGTTGGCGTGGCTGGTGCTGGCACTCGGCCAGGTGATCGGCGCCGCGGGAGTCGCCTTCCACCTGTCCCGAGCGAGTCGCGAGGACTCCGAGGCCGAATGGGGTCGCTCTTACCAGGGAGTCTGAGTTGACGACCTGCCTCACGATGTGCACCCTTCGAAGGATGCTGATCCTTGGTGCGGTGGTCGCCCTCGTTCTGACCTCGGTAGCGCCCCTCAGCTCGGGTGCTGCTCCCGTAGCAGGCGCCGGGCGAGTCTTCAGGTGCGACGGCCTGCGCGCGACACTCGTCGGTACGAGCGACGACGACGTGATCACCGGGACGCCCGGAGCCGACGTGATCGTCGCACGCCGCGGCGACGACACCGTCAGAGGCCGCGGCGGAAGCGACACGATCTGCACGGGCCAGGGGGCCGATCGGGTGCGCGCCGGCGATGGAAACCACGACCACGTCGAGACCGGACGTGGCCACGACTGGGTTCGAGGAGGACCGGGCGACGAATCAATCTACGCGGGCGCGGGCAACGATTTAGTCCACGGCGGCGACGGCCGGTCGCTCCAGGTTGCCGGACCGGGACGTGACCGGATGGTCGGAGGACCGGGACCGGATAACTTCGAGTCTCCCGGCCGGGATTGGAACGCCGACACCGACTTGTTCGTAGGCCGAAGCGGTCAGGACCTGTTTGCGGCCGACCCGGGCGACGATCGGTTCGACGGCGGTCCGGGTAGGGACGAGCTGACCTTCTTCGACTCCCCGCGCGGAGTCGACGTCGACCTCCGCGCAGACACCGCCGCGGGGGACGGATCCGACGTCCTCTTGTCGATCGGGGACATCGTCGGATCGCGCCACGACGACAACATTCGCGGCGACCGCTGGCGTAACGACATCTTCTCCGCAGCGGGCAACGACATCGTCCTCGGGCTGCGCGGCGACGACGAGCTCCTGGACGGTGGTGGGAGTGACAGACTCGAGGGGAGACGGGGAGACGACCAGATCTCAACGGGATTCTGTTCCAGCTCGAGCACCGGGCCGACGCTTTGCCAGACCGATTCTCCGCTTCCCGATACATTGATCGGCGGCCCCGGTGACGACCAAATCGGATCCGGACCGGGCGATGATCTGCTCTCGGGGAACGCGGGCGATGATTCGCTTTCCGGCGGTGACGGCTCCGATCTAATCGGCGGTGACGAAGGCAACGACGATCTTCACGGAGGCACCGCGGCCGGCACGCGGCCGAATGCCGACGACGGGGTGCACGACGACCTCGACGGTGGCAGCGGCACCGATCGTTGCCGCGGGCGCGACGACACCTTCACTAACTGCGAGTCGTAGCGAGTCGATCGAAGCTCTGACGGGGCGCTCGTGTGCGCGAACGACCACAAGCCGCCCGAACCGCCTCGAGTAAAGTCGATCCTCGTCTGCGTGTGTCGATCTGAGCGCCGGCCGTTCGTAGCATGGGTGAACGGCGGGATCGACCCGCCCCCCAGCCACGGAGGAATCCCATGGCGCAATACCTGTTGTCCGTCCACAGCGTCGAGGGTGAGGCCGGCCCCTCGATGACCGATGAGGAGATGCAGCAGTCCTGGAAAGAGATGCAGGCCCTCAACCAGGAGATGAGGTCCGCAGGCGCCTGGGTCTTCGGGGGCGCCCTTCACGGGCCCGACACAGCCACCGTCGTGCGCGTATCCGAAGGTGAGGTGGTAACGACCGACGGCCCGTTCGCGGAGTCGAAGGAACACCTCGGCGGTTTCTACATCATCGAGGCCGACGATCTTGATGCCGCGCTCGTGTGGGCGTCGAAGACCACCGCGCTGGTCAAGAAGCCGATCGAGGTCCGTCCGTTCCGGGCCGGCGAGGCCTGACGGTTGCCCGGGTCCCGTGAGGCCGAGATCGGCAGGGTCTTCCGCGAGGAGTACGGCCGATGCGTGGCCACTTTGATCGGTGTCTTCGGCGACATCGACGTCGCCGAGGATGCAGTGCAGGAAGCGTTCACCGTTGCCCTGCGTAAGTGGCCGGCCGACGGCCTGCCCCCAAACCCGGGAGGCTGGATCACGACCACGGCGCGCAATCGTGCCATCGATCGCCTGCGCCGCGAGGAGCGTGGTCACGAGCTGCTCGGCGACGCGGTGCTCTTGCCCGGCAACGGCGATCTCTGGATGCCCAAGGAGGTGGAGGGAGTGGAAGACGACCGGCTTCGACTGATCTTCACCTGCTGCAATCCCGCACTCTCCACGGAAGCGCAGGTGGCATTGACCCTTCGTCTCCTGGGTGGACTGACAACCGACGAGGTCGCTCGAGCGTTCATTGTCGGCGAGCCGGCCATGGCCCAACGTCTCGTGCGCGCCAAGCGCAAGATCAAGGCGGCACGGATCCCCTATCGAGTTCCCGAGGATCACGAGCTCCCCGGCCGTTTACAGCCCGTGCTGGCCGTCGTCTACCTGATCTATAACGCCGGGTTGTCCAGCCAAGCAGAACCAGATCTCTGTTTGGAGGCGATCCGGCTGGCGCGGATCCTGGTCACGCTCATGCCCGACGAACCGGAGGTGACCGGCCTGCTCGCGCTGTTGCTCCTCACCGAATCGCGT
Organism: Actinomycetota bacterium; assembly: GCA_050693935.1. Classification (GTDB taxonomy): domain Bacteria; phylum Actinomycetota; class CADDZG01; order CADDZG01; family WHSQ01; genus WHSV01. The sequence goes on from JBOGWU010000076.1 coordinate 17,407, forward strand.
CGCTCATCGCGCACGCGCGCAGATGGCTCCCTCGTGGTGCTCGGCGACCAGGACCGCGCTCGCTGGAATCGAGCATTGATCGAGGAGGGGCAGGCGATCGTGCGCCGCTGCCTTCGGCGCAACCAGCCCGGACAGTACCAACTCCAAGCCGCCATCAACGCGGTGCATGCCGACGCCCCGACGGTAGATGAAACCGACTGGTCGCAGATCGTGGCGCTCTACGATCAGTTGATTGCGGTCGCCCCCACTCCGGTCGTAGCCCTCAACCGAGCCATCGCCATCGGCGAGGTACATGGGCCCGCGGCTGCGCTGGCTTTGGTGGACGAGCTGGACCTGGACAGCTACTACCCCCTCCATGCCGCACGAGCGGATCTGCTTCGCCGGCTGAACCGTCACGGCGAGGCCGAGGCAGCCTACGAGCGCGCCGCAGACATGGCGCCGACCGATGCAGAGCGAGCCTTCCTCGAGCTCGGTGGCCGCGGCTCGCGCTGAGTGCCCGACGGGTGAGAAGTTCTGATGACGATAAACAGGACCGCGCGACAGAAGCGCACGAAAGGAGAGCATCATGCACACCTACATTCGATCCGGTGAGCTGAAACCCAGCCCCAGGGGCACGGTGACGTTCGAGGGGCACCCCTACGGTTCGGGTGTCTCGTGCTTCCTCGTCAACAATCAGCCTGGCGAAGGGCCGGATCTGCACAGGCATCCCTATCCGGAAACCTGGATCGTCCGTTCCGGAAAAGCGAGGATCACCGCGGACGGAGAAGACATCGAGGCCGGCCCGGGAGACATAGCGGTCGTGGGCGCAGAGACGCCTCACAAGTTCAAGAACATCGGCACGGGGCGCCTCGACATCATTTGTATCCATGCGTCTCCACGGTTCATCCAGGAGGACTTGGAAGAGTGAGGCCGGCGGCCCGAAGAGGCACGATCGTTGGCGCGGGCAGCGCGTAACATCGGCCGCATCATGAGAGGAGGTCGGGGTCTGATCGCAGTTCTCGCTCTCCTTTTGATGGCAACGGTTGCTTGTGATGGCGACGAGCTCGGCGCAGGCCATTACCGGTGGGAAGGAATTCGGGGGTTTGCGGTGTGGCCCGAGGACAGCCCGGAAGAGGGCCTCGAGGCATGCGAGTCTCGGCTCGACGTCGAACCGTGGCGCAGCGCCCCGTCCACCACCGCCGACCAGTTCCTCCGCAAGGTGCTCGATTGGACACAGCCGCCCGACATATCGGGGGACGAGGTTCCTGAGGAGGCTCCCCGGACCGTCTTCGTGGTTAGCGACGGCGAGATGCCTCGAAGCGCGCTGGGTGTCGCGGTGCACCTCCGGCAGCTCAGGGGTTGCTGGTTCGTCGCCAAGGTGGAGCCTCGGGAGGGAGATGTTGCTCTCGACTATGAATGGGTGGGGGGAGAGGGCGACTTCGCCTTGCGCGTTGCGTACTCCGGCGCGGCGCCGGTGGTTCTCGAGGTCGGCTGGGGTGACCATCTCCATCGCAAGTCCCTGGAGAAAGGCGAGGCGGTCGAGATCCCTTCACCTCAGCCCGGACGCTCCGGACACATCCTGGTGAAACCCGAGAGTGGTCCCTCCGAGTTCACCTTCGGCCAACCTCTTTCACCGCCCCCCAGGATTCCCTAGCGAGCCACTTTCCTCGCTCAGTCTCTTCCAAGCTTGCGAATGCGATCTGGTTCGTCGGTCATCTTGGTCAGCTTCGCAATGGCCTTGCCGAACAGATCGTCGAAGTTCTGGCGGCCGCGCTTGCGTTTGAAGGGATCGATGTGCGAGATCAACTGGTACTGAAAATACTGGTGCCAAGCACCCATCTCCTTTGCCTGCGCGATCACGTCCTTCACCAGCGAGTTCGCTTCCAGCAACGTCTCCGCTCGTTGCTCGCGCACCGGATATGAGTTCTCGAGTGTTCGTTTGAGGAAGAAGTCGCATTTCTTCAGGAGCGGCTCGAATGCGCTCCCGGCGAGTCTGCTTCCGCTCTCGTAGGCCAGTCCGAGAGTCACGTAATAAGCGATCTCGATCGAGTCCACGACCTCGGTGTCGTTCTCCTTGAGACTGGGACTGGAATCGAGGAACTTCCGGTAGATACCGAGCGATACCGTTCCCTTCTCTCGGATGTTGAGGTCCTTTTCGACGTTCAGATTCATCATCCGGGTCGCCAGGCGTCCAGGAACTACGAGCACCGGCAGCTTACGGAGGCCAAGCTCGCGGGCCGCCTCCAGACGATGCTGGCCGTCGATGACCGCGAAGTGAGCCCGGCCGTCGCCTTCCGCTTCGACCGCGACGATGGGAACGATGAAGCCCATTCGATCGATCGACGTGACTAGCTTCTCGATATGGGAGGGGCGCGTCTTGCGCTGGTGCCCGACCACCTCCAGGCGATCGATGGGAACGGTGGTAAGTGTGATGACCTGGCGCTTATGTGGGTCCCGGAAGGTGTGTTCGTCAAGCATATCTCCATGCTACCGGTGGGGTCTGGCCCCCCAGCGCGGCGGGCAACGCCGGCGAATACGGCCGTTACGACGGTTTCGCGACTCGCCGCTACGAAAGAGCGGGAAGGTTCGGAGTGAACTCGAGCGAGACAGAGGGTTGGTTTCCGGGAATTTCGTCGTCGGGCCAGACGGCGCGCGCAACGTAGCGTTCACCGTCGAGCAGGAGCTCGACGGTGTATGCGAAGGGGCGGTCGCCCAGGCCTGCAGCAGCGAGACCCTTGTCGTCGGGACCGTCCCAGTACACCCCCCCCTCGGGGAAGCATCGGCCACGGGACCGCTTGGCCTTGAACGTCAGTGCATCCCCATCGCCGGACTCAACCGTGATCGTCGCCGATGTCCTTCTGGGTGTCTGCGCAAGGTTCCTCAGCTCCAGCTCGACGCCATAGCTATCGACGGCACCATCATGGTTGGCGAGCACCGCAAGCCGAGCTTTGGGTTTGGGGAGCGGGCCATCGGCGGGTGTCGTCCACCTAAACGTGGTGAAGAGGTCGCCGTTGCCTCTACCGAAGAGGGTGACGTCGTAGATACCAGCGTGGCCCGCGGGTCGGAGGACGAAGTCGCCGTCACCGGTGACCTCCAGGGGTACCGTCTGCATCCGCCCGCATGTCTCGCCGGCCGGGCGGAACGATGCTTTGAACGACCACCCGGAGAGTGGGAACTCGACGCCGACCTCGTCGGGGTCGCCCACATCTGGTGGATTGGATGGCGGAGATCCATCAGTGCAGCCATTGCGGTAGCAATACGTCCAGGCATGTAGGTCGATCGACTGATCAAAGAACTGGACTGTGACGGGTGGTGGCGCTTCTAGGTCACCTGGTTCGATTGGCTCGTTCGAGGGCGTCGTCGCCGACTCTTTCGGACTCGCCGAATTCTTCGGATTCGCTCCGGCTTCCTTCGGGTCCGCCTCGCCGCAGGCCGTGAGGAAGACCGAAACGGCAATGACGGCCACGGCCCAACTCCCGCACGCTTTCTTTCTAATCACAGCCGTTGGACGGTCATGCGCTCGACTCTGTTCCCGTTAGCCATCTGCGAAGGCCATTTCTTTGCGAGTTCGGCGGCGAGATGATTCGGTCGTGGCACCGATGGCTACCGCATCCGACCTTCCGGTGACATCGAATCTACAGAGTCGGATTCAAATGAGGGGCCCCGGTGGGCTCCCTCCTCATGAGGGGGTCGATAGCCGGCGTCACGAGTCGGGGACGCCCTCGATGCGGGGCTTCAGGTCGAGGATGGGCGTTCCGTCCAGTGCCTCGAGGTTGTTCACCTTCACCCTTTGCCCCTCGATCGCCAGGACCTCGACGAGGTGGAGCCCGATCGGGTTGGGTCGATCGGGGGACCGCGTGCTGAACACCCCATGCTCCGGGATCGTCGTATCTCCGCGAGGGTGCACCCTGAGGACGTCGCGCTGGGCGCGGTCAAGCCAGGTCAGAACGATTACCTGCTCTCCCACCCGGACGTCTTCCAGCCCCTCCTTCACGGCCGGCTCGAAATTCAGCCACGCGTCCGGCGATCCCTCGCGTCCCTGTTTGGGTGCCGACTCTCGATCGATAAGTGGCGACTCTACGGTCCCAATCGGTTTCAGCAGAAGCCGTCTGTTGTCCATGGAGGGAGCTTAGTTTTTAGAAGAGTCTCGCGTAGCGCTCGTTCGCAGGCATTTCCAGGTCGAGGAGAAACCGCTTGCGTTCGAGCCCTCCCGCGTATCCGGTGAGCGAGCCGTCGCTGCCGATTACCCGGTGGCAGGGCACTACGATGGCGATCGGATTGCCAGCGTTGGCGACGCCGACCTCCCGCGCGAGCGTCGGATCGCCAAGGTCGTGGGCGAGGTCACCGTAGGAGCGCGTCTCGCCGTAGGAAATCCTCCTCAACAGCCGCCAGACTCGATGCTCGAAGTCGTTCCCACGGGCGGCGGTAGAAACTGTGAACTCCATGCGATCGCCGGAGAAGTACTCGCGTAGCTCCTCGGTCACCTGCTCGAACCCGGCCGAAACGCGTTCGCCGAATGCCGATGTCCGCGGGGAGCGCGCCTGACGGTTCATGAACAAACCGCTCAATACGCCATCGGTGTTTATCAGCGTCAGGTCACCGATCGGCGACTCGGTGATCGTATGCGCTCGCATGGTCATTCCTTCCATTGGTGTAGCAGAGTTGTTGTCTCTATCGGTATGAAACGCTCGGAGGCCGGATTTTGTGAGATCCGACGAATATCGGGTCGAGGGTCTGCGGCAGGTTACCCAGGAATTATTCGGGCGCGCGATGAGTTTTAACGCGGTCGGGAGTCCTAACCGAGAAGCGAACAGGGACCGAGAACCGAAGACGGGAGGCCCGGCGTGGCTCGAGCTCGAGAAGGGTGTATTTGCAGGGACAGAAAGGCTTCCCAATCGCCGAAGTCCGCGATACCTTTTCGGTCCCCCCAAAAGGCTGTTTCGAGCGGTGAAGCGCGCAGTCCTTTCAAAACGAGAGAGGTGATGCTGTGAACTACATGATTCGAACTGAGGGGTTGGTCAAGCGCTACGGGAAGGTAGTGGCGCTCGACGGGCTCGATCTGGAAGTTCCGAAGGGAACGGTTCTCGGACTACTCGGCCCCAACGGGGCCGGTAAGACCACCGCGGTCAGGATTCTCACGACTTTGCTGGACCCCGACGAAGGCTCGGTTGAGGTAGCCGGGCTGGATGTTTGCGCGGAGCCGGTGAAAGTCCGGAGGAGGATCGGACTATCCGGACAAACCGCTGCGGTAGACGAGCACCTCACCGGCTACGAGAACCTCGACATGGTTGGCCGCCTCTACCACCTCGGCAAGCGACCGTCTCAGGAGCGGGCGCGGGAGTTGCTGGAACAGTTCGATCTGGTCGACGCCGGCGATCGTCCGGCGAAGACCTACTCCGGGGGCATGCGGCGCCGTCTCGACCTGGCCGCCGCTCTCGTTGCCAAGCCCGAGGTCATCTTTCTCGACGAGCCGACCACGGGGCTCGATCCTCGGAGTCGTGTCCAGATGTGGGGAACGATCCAGGAGCTCGTGCGGGGTGGATCCACCGTTCTCCTGACGACTCAATACATGGAGGAGGCCGAGCGGCTGACCGACGACATCGTCGTTATCGATCGAGGTCACAAGATCGCCCACGGGACCTCCGACGAGTTGAAGGCTCAGGTTGGTGGCGAGCGCGTCGAAAGCGTGCTGGCGAACTCCGCCGACCTGGCACCGGCACGGGCGATCCTGGAAACCTTCTGTCATGGCGAGGGAATCCAGGTCGACGAGCAGACCCGCAAGCTGACTGCCGCGGTAACCGGAGGCGCGGACGCGCTCAGGCAGATCCTTCTGCGGCTTTCGGACGCGAACATCGCCGTTGCCGATATCGGACTGCGGCGTCCCACGCTGGATGACGTGTTCCTTTCGCTCACCGGCCATGTGGCCGAAGAGGTTGCGGAATCTAACGGCGAGGCCGAAGGCGCCGAGCAGGAGACCAGAGAGAAGGAGGTCGTGCGATGAACGCAGTTGCTCTCGCCTTCGCCGACAGCGGTGTGATCGCCAAGCGAAACCTGATCAAGATCAAGCGGATCCCCGAGCTCCTGATCTGGACGCTCATGTCCCCGATCATGTTCGTCGTGCTCTTCGGGTACGTCTTCGGCGGCTCGATCGCCATTGGAGGGACGTCCTACCGTGAGTACCTGATCGCGGGGGTCTTCGTCCAGACGGTGATCTTCGGCTCGACCTACACGGGGGCCGGCCTCGCTGAGGACATGACCAAGGGCATCATCGATCGCTTCAGGTCGCTGCCCATGTCGCGTAGCGCCGTCCTCGCAGGTCGCACAGCAAGCGATATCGCCTACAACTCCGCCTCGATTCTCGTCATGTCCCTCACCGGCTTGGTCGTGGGCTGGAGGATCCGGACCGACGCGCTCGACGCCATCGGCGGCTTCCTGCTGCTGTTGCTCTTCGCCTACTCGTTCTCCTGGATCATGGCCTACTTCGGTCTGAAGGTATCGAGTGTCGAGGTCATCAACAACGCCTCGTTCATGTTCATCTTTCCGTTGACGTTCATCGCCAACACCTTCGTGGACATCAATGCCCTGCCCGGTCCCCTGAAGACCTTCGCAGAGTGGAATCCCATCTCGTCTGTGGCCCAGGCGGTGCGCGAGGCGTTCGGGAACACGGGCACCGGAACAGTGCCGGATGTGTGGTCGTTGCAGAATCCGGTCCTGTACTCGCTCATCTGGATCGTGATCATCCTGGCGGTCTTCATTCCGCTCTCCACCCGGCAGTACAAGCGAGCGTCGAGCCGCTAACCGATTGAGTTTCAAGTAGTCCGCGTTCTGTGACCCTGAGGTGTCGCTCTATGCACCCTCTGGGGTCACAGAACGCGCGCGCGAGCAGCGACCGGAGACTGTTCTCAGTCCGAACCTTTGACACCAAATGTGGGGATTGGTAATAAGGGGCCCGCGAACGCCAAGGAGGGTGCCCGATGCGTCGAACGGTCATGCTGGTTCTCGTAGTCGCATTGATTGCGCCGGTCTCGGCGACCCGAGCCGCGGAGCCGCAGCAGGCTAACAACGCCCAGGCGCCGCCAGCGGGATCCATAGAGAACGTCGAGTTCGTGGCCAATCTTCCGGAACCCAAAGAGGCCACAGCCATCAACTTCATGAGCTACGACGAGCGCGACGTGATGTTCGTCACCGGTCGCTTCGGGCTCATGAGCTACGACCTCACCGACCCTCGCAATCCTCGGCTTCTGGACCATCTGGGGAACGACTCGCTGATGCTCCCCGGCGATGTCACGGGTACCTACTGGCAGAACGAGGACATGGACCTCGACTCGAAACGGAAGCTGGTGTTCCTGGCCAGGGACCCACGTGCCTACGACGGGACCACGTCCGATCCGGACTCGGTCTCCGGTGTCTACATCGTCAACGCACGGAATCCCGAAGCCCTCGAGCTCACGACCTTCCACGAACTGCCCGCGGGCCACACCTCGAGTTGCGTGAACGACTGTCGGTACCTGTGGACCGGGGGGCCCGCGAAGCGGGCCGACATGCCCGCCGACTGGGGCGGCCGTCCCATCTGGGTGACCGACATCCGCGACCCCAACCACCCCACCACCTTTCCCGACCCCGTGGACACGGGCCGAAACGACGGCCGGACCGACTACTCGCACGACGTGCAGGTAGACCAGATGGGAGTGGCGTGGGTCTCGGGGGCCGGAGGCGTCCGTGGCTACTTTACGAAAGGCCGCCACTGGGACCCGGTGGAGGAGAGGCAGCGGGTGGCCAGGGCCTGGGATCCCATCCCCTACGGTGGCGGCGGGTTCGAGGAATCGCGCGTGCCCTCAAAGTTCATGCACAACTCCGAGCGGCCTCTGAGCGCGCCGCCCACCGGCGACTTCGAACCCGGCGAGTTGCTGTACGCGACCGAGGAGAGCTTCCAAGCCGGGTGCGCCGACGACGGTGTGTTCGCCATCGCCAGCTTGGAAGGCTCGCTCGACGGGCAGGCGTGGCGTTCAACCCCAGAGGATCCCTTCCGACTCAAGACGATCGGGACCTGGAGCGTTGCCGACAAGGAGGGGAGCTCGACCAGCGAGGACTGCTCGGCTCATTACTTCGACGTGCAAGGCGACCTGGTGGTGTACTCGTGGTACTCGCAGGGCACCCGTTTCTTGGACGTCTCCGATCCGACCGATCCCATCCAGGTTGGCTACTTCCGCCCCGACGACGGCCGAACCTGGGCCTCTTACTTCCACCGGGGTTACGTGTACGTGGCGGACCACAGCCGCGGGGTGGACGTGATCCGTCTGGCCCCCGAGGGGGAGGCCGCCGCCGAGCGACACCAGGAGGTGCTGGCACCACCTCTGCCGGCGGACGTGTCGAATCAGGTGCGAAAGGGGTTCGTCCCGGACGAGGCCTTTGGCTGGGCCTGCCGCATCAGCGTTTGACCGTCAGGCGTCTACTGCTCGACCGCAAATGTGTTTCCGTCGGGATCCTTGAACCACGCCACCTTGCCGTCGGCGAGTTCGTGGATTCCCTCGGAGTCGGTCTTCAGCGGTAGCTCGGAGTACTGCTCGAAGGTCACCCCGTTGGAACGGAGTTCGGCGACCACCCTCTCGAGGTCGTTTACGTACCAGGTTGCCAGGGTCGCCGTCGCTTTTCCGGCGTGAGCGGGCGAGGCATAGACCCGCAGCGTGGTACCGCCGCCGCACGCATACACCAGGCTGCCGTCGGACTGATCCCCCACCCGTGAGAATCCCAATTTCCCCTCGTAAAAGCTCTTGGCGCCTTCCAGATCGGAGACCGCGACCGCAGCGTCTGCCTTGAGGAAACAGACCTCGTCGCCGGGGCATACCTTGTAGCGGCTCAAGCTCAAGTCGTTCATCCTCCTGGGAGGTGGATCCTTCGGTGCGTTCGGTTCGAGGTCTTGACCTCAGGGAGGTGCGAAACTCATCGGTACGCCCCGCGTCACTTGCAGTTTGGGGGTAACCGCGATGAGTCTCAAGGGGATCGGTAGTCTTCTTAGGGACCGCCTCAATGGGGAGCGGCTGCCGACGAGAGGACCAATACCGTGACGACTAACGATGCGCCGAAGGCTGAGCACTCGGAACTAACCGTTCTCAACCCCCGGGGGCCCGCCGCAGGGGGACTTGAAGAGCTGGTCACCGCCGTCCGCGCCGCGGTTAGCAAGCACGCCGATTGGCAGGAGACCGCCCGGCTGGTTGCTGGCGAGTTGCGGCGCCACCTTCCCTCGCCCGAGATACTCACTCCCGAGCAGCGGGAAGGTGATCCGGAGTCGCACCGCAGCCACGAGCTCTACATCGAGCCCGGCGGAGCCTTCTCGATAGTCGGTCTGGTCTGGCGCCCGGGGCAGATGACTCCGATCCACGACCACGTGACCTGGTGCGTGTTCGGGGTGATCCAGGGCGTGGAGTACGAGGAGCTCTTCAGGCTCGACGAGCGCAACGAATGCCTGGTCGAGGCGGGGACAAACTCTAACGACACCGGCGAAATCAGTGGTTTCGCCCCACCCGGGGACATCCACCGGGTCCGCAACGCGGGCGACGACACCGCCATCTCGATCCACATCTACGGGACCGATGTCTCCCGAATCGGTTCCAGCGTCCGGCGTTACTACGACCTGCCGGTGCGGGCCGGCTGAGCCGCCAACGGGTCGGAACCAAGACTTCGCTCGACAGTTGTCGCTTTCGATTTTCGCGGTCCTGCGATAAGGACTTCACGTGGACAAACCACTGAACCCGGAGTTACCGGACGGGGTCGACGGTGAGGAATACAAGCGGATCCGCGGACTGATGCGCGTCTCCGTCCTGAGCGTGGGGAGGGGCAGAGGAATCGACCCCTGGGATGTGGTCGACGAGGCGTGGAGCTCGATGGCTGCCCAGAACTTCGAGCGCAAAGGCCCCTTCCGGCCATTTGCCATCAGGGTCGCGCGCAACAAGGCTATCGACGCGCTGCGGCGGGCCGAGGTAAAGCGGATGGGTCCGTCGCTGGACGCCCCGCTTCACGAGAACGAGGGAGAGGAACTCACGAGGAAGGACCTCCTGCGCGGATCGGAGGGCGCGGACGTCGATTACTTCGATCACGGTGATGAACTCGAGAGGGTCGAGCTGCTCTCGCTGGTCGAGGAAGCGGTCCATCTCGAGCTGACGCCAACCGAAAGAAAGGTGTTTCACGAGGTCCAGGTCAACGAGAAGAGCCGCGCCGCGGTGGGGCGCGAGCTCACACCGCCGGTAACGGGGCAGAGGGTGGGGCAGATCATGGCCACGGCCCTCGTAAAGATACGAAGACACCTGAAGCAACACGGCCGGTTAACGGATGAAGAATCAACAGCAGATCGAGGCAAAGGAGGTGAGGGAGATGACCGAAAGCAGTGACCGCATCGAGGAGGCGCTCGCCGCCTACATCGACCATGTTGAAATGGGCGGCCCGCAGCCCGACGTGAGCCACCTCAGCTCCTCGGAACGAGAGGAACTCGAAGAGCTGATCCGAATCCTCGAGTTGACGGGCGGTGTTGCACTCGGTCTTGGACGCGGCAAGGAGGCTGCGGACGAGGAATCACCTACTCCTGATGACACCTCGTGGCCCACCCCTCGGGCCGTGCCGACGGAACTCGGCGAGCGCGTGATGGCGCAACTCCGAGGAGCCCTCCCGCCCGATGTTCGCATCACGTCGGATCCGGTTGCGGTCGTGTCCCGACTCGGCGGTGTCGACATCTTGGCCGGATGGCTCGTCGGGACTTTCGGCGGACGCATTCGCGTGTGGCTTCTCGACGTCGATGACGCAGAAGCGCTCAAGCAGAACGATGATTGCCTCGACGACCTGGGGCGCGTGTTTCGGATGCTCCCCGACACGGCCGCAATCGCGATCACAGCCAAGGATTCGACGTGTCTGCTCGTTGAACCCGAGGATTGCGCTCCGCACATTCAAGGACCTGGGGGAGCGCTGGTCGGCCGTCGCTACCGGCGCCCCATTCAACCGGTGGCCGACGCTGTTTCGGCATTTCTGCACGAGTTGATTCCATACTGGGATCCGGTTCCCGCGTTTGACCAGGCAGAGGGATTCAGCATCGACGTGGCGACGATCGCACAGGAGGCTTCGAAATCCGCCATCGAGACTCAGCAAGCCATCGGCGAACGCGCCCGCAAGTCGAATCCCAAGAAGGAAGCGCTCTTGGACCTAGGGGATCGGGAGGTCTCCGCGCTGAGAAAGCTGGTGGCCGGTCTCTACGACGGCAGCGTTGACCCCGATGATGTAGTGGCCCGACTCAAGAAGCTGGCGCAGCGATGATTCAACGGTTGCAGCTCCAGAACTGGCGCGCATATGACGAGCTCGACCTCGAGTTTGGTCCGGGCGCAACCTTTGTCGTTGCCTCAAACGGTATCGGTAAGACGTCCCTCATCATGGGGGCCGCGTGGGGGCTTCTCGGTGATGCCTCCGACGTCGACGCGGCCGAACAGATTCGAGGTGATGCAGAAACCGCGACCGTGGGAGTCGAAGTCCGGCTCCCCTCCGGCGAACCTCTGGCGATCACCCGGTCCGTCAATCGAAAACGACGTGTCGAACTTTCGGCCGAGCTTGGCGACAGGGTGATTACAACTCAAGACGAACTCGACGAACTTCTCGCGGTGTCCTCCGGAGCCGATGCGCACGTGTTGGGTCAGCTCACCTTCATGATTCATGGAGGCTCGCTCGAGACGGCGCACGGTGAATTCCAACTTCAGGATCACCTGGCAAGCGTGTTCGGCGTCACTCCGCTGTTCCTGGCCGCAGCAGATGCCGAGGCCGCAGCTTCCGCGGCCGCCAGCGCGCTACGGAAGCTCAAGACCACGCAGCGCACCGAGAAACGCCAGAGAGACGAACTGGTCGCCGAGAAACAGTCGTTTGACGAGCAGTTGCTGGCCGCTCATGAGGAACGAGCACGCGCCGTCAGCGCGATGAACGAGGCGGGCGAGCGACACCGGCTGGCGGAGGAATGGATCCGATTCCGGGCTTCACTCGAGGGGCGCAGAATGAAGCTCGAGTCCTTTGCCGAGCAGGCGGGCTTACTGCTCGAGAGATCGGTAACGGCCGACGAGGTCGTCGACCTACTCGAGGGGACCGAGCGAGAGCTCGAGGATTCGATCTCGACTGCCGAGGGCGAAGCTGCAACGGCTCGTGGAAAGGCCGATCTCATTGATCAGGCGATGTCACAGCTCGGGGATTCCGAGGCGGTCTGCCCGACATGCCTGCGCCCCCTGTCCCAACACGAAGCAGACAAGGCCGAGCAAGAACATCGGGAACACCTGAGCAACCTGACTGCGGTTGTCTCGGAGGCGGAAGAGGCAGCGAACCGGAGCCGGGATGCATTGGCCGATGTAAGGCAGCTTCTCGTGAAGATCCGAGCGGTGCCGATGCCGGCGGAACCAGAGACCGGTGCCGGGGACCAAGATCCTCAATCGACCGAGGAGGAGTTTCAACAAGCGCGGGACAGGGTTCAAGAACTCGATCAATTGATTGCGATGCACTCTGCATCTCGGAATTCGTTGGAGGATGCGCTGACGACTCTCGATGAGGACGAGCGCCGAATCCAGGAGCAGGTGGCGTTGTATCGCGAGGAGGGTGTTGCGCTCGCCGCGGGCGAGGCCTTCAGCGCAGCGGGGAGCGCGATCACCAAGGAATTCATAGAACCACTCGTGTCCGAGGTCGCGATGCGCTGGAAGCGCATCTTTGGAGCGGGCGGGCTGAGTCTCAGTCCCGATGGCCGAATTTCTCGACAGCTGGGCGGCCGCACGCTTGGGTTTGAATCTCTGAGCGGCGGAGAGAAGGTGTGGGCTCAACTCCTTACGCGGCTTCTCGTTTCAGGTGCATCGACGCGCGCACCATTTGTGTGGCTGGACGAGCCGCTCGAGCATCTTGATCCCCGGCTCAGGAAAGTCGTGGCCGGAACTCTCGCCAAGGCGGCCTCTGGAGCAGGCCTTCGTCAGGTCGTCGTCACGACTTACGAGAGTGAGCTGGCCCTCCAGCTCATGGAGGACGTCCCCTCCGCCTCGCTCATCTACGTCACCAGCTCCAGGTAGCGACTGCCCGGCGGACCGGCCGAGCCCGCCGCGCGCTTTCGATTTCACCAGAACCTCGATGGCTCTTTAAGGAACGCAAAAGGGCCGAACCAAGGGAGGTTCGAATGACCGAGAGCACCGCCGCCGTCATCGAACGAAACACTTCGGAGGGCGATTCCGGGCAGCTGGGGCTTCGGCTGGAGCAGCACCGCACGGAGCTGACCGCCCACTGCTATTCGATGCTGGGGACGAACTTCGAGGCCGAGGACGCTGTGCAGGAGACCATGGTGCGGGCCTGGCGAGGCTTCGACCGATTCGAGGGTCGCTCCGGGTTGCGCTCGTGGCTCTACCGCATCGCTACCAACGTGTGCCTGGACATGCTCAACGACGGCCGGCGCCGGCCCCGACCGATGGATCCCGGGACATCTCTGAACGCTGAGGCGTTGGAAGTCGCGCCACAGCCCGGGACGACTTTGGTCCAACCGGTTTCCTGCGGTGTGCTTCCCATCAACGGCGATCCGACCGAGCTGACGGTTACACGAGAGAACATTCGGCGAGCCTTCATCGCCGCTCTTCAATACCTCCCCGCCAAGCAACGAGCGGTGCTGATCCTCCGAGAGGTGCTGCGCTGGAAGGCCGACGAGGTCGCCGAATTGCTGGGCACGACCGTAGCGTCGGTCAACAGTGCGCTGCAGCGGACCCGATCCACGCTCGCAGCGGGCGACGCAGCCGGCAAAACGGCCGCGCGGCTGGACGAAGAACAGCGCGCCTTGCTGGCCCGCTACGTCGATGCCTTCGAACGCTACGACCTCGCCTCGCTCATCGATGCGGCGTGCGAGCCCAACTAGCCATGACCACGACACTTGGCATCTGGGCCCACCCCGACGACGAGGTGTTCGTCGCCGGTGGTCTGCTGGCCGACGCCGCGCGCCGCGGCGAGCGCGTCGTGTGCATCCACCTGACCGGCGGCGAGGCCGGGCTCAGCTATGGCCGGCCGAGCTCCCCAGAGTCGCTGGCGGACGTGCGCCGGGATGAGCTGGAGGCTTCGCTCGAACGATTGGGCGTGGAAGAGCAGCGCTTCCTCGGCTACTCAGACGGCCACTTGCCCGAGACCCCGCGCGATGAGGTGATCGCGCGCATCCACGACGCACTGGTCGAGGTGCAGCCCGACGCGATTGTGACCTTCGGTCGCGACGGCTTCACGGGTCACCCCGATCACAGGTCGCTGTCCACGTTGGTAACCGCCGCGCTCGATGTGTGGGACCAGCCGGAGGCTCGGCTCCTCCAAGCTGCCGTGACTCCCGATTGGAAGGACTCCTTCGCGCCCGCACTCAACGAGTTCAACGTCTTTTGGCCCGGCCACCCGACGGCGATCACCGACCCTGATGTCACGATCGAGCTCGATGATGAGCTTCTCGACGCAAAAGTCGACGCGCTGCGTGCTCATGCGAGCCAAATGACCCCGTTCTTCAGTGCCTATGGCGACGACTTCATGCGCGCTCTGGCATCCACCGAGCACTACCGGCTGCGTCGAGTGGGCCAGAGTGATCCGGCCCCAAGAGCAGGAAGGCGACCGACGATGAAGCAGATCCGAACATTCAGGACGAAACGCTCCCACTCGGTTCGTAGGGAGCCAGGCTCCGAGGTCACATCGAGGCCCTCTGGATGCAGTTTCGACATCGATCGGTTGCTGACACAAATCGATTGCGCTCTGCGAGAGGCAGCCCGCTGAACGTCGTCCTCGAAGTGCGGCCGCGTATTATGGTCGCTCGTGTGAAGGATTCGTCGCCGCAGGTATCTGAACTCAAAGGGGAGCGACTCGGATGACTGATCTCGCAGCAGCGGAGCGCGCGGCCCAGGGCACCGGAGAGCTCGAGCAGCACCTGGAGCGGTACCGGACCGAACTGACCGCCTACTGCTACCGGATGCTGGGCTCTGGGTTCGAGGCCGAGGACGCCGTCCAGGAGACCTTTGTGCGTGCGTGGCGGAGCTTCGATCGCTTCGAGGGTCGAGCGGCGGTGCGCTCGTGGCTCTACCGCATCGCCACCAACGTGTGTCTCGACATGTTGAACGGGAGCCAGCGGCGCGCCCGTCCTATGGATCTATCCGCTCCGTCCTCGGCGGATTCGGCGCTCGGCCCCCCACTCACCGAGACCGCGTGGATCCAGCCGATCCCCGATGGTCAGGTTCTGTCTGCGGATGGCGATCCCGCCGAATTGGCCGTCGAGCGCGACTCCGTGCGACTGGCCTTCGTGGCCGCCCTTCAACACTTGCCACCCAAACAGCGCGCGGTGCTGATTCTGCGGGAGGTGCTGCGCTGGAAGGCGACCGAGGTTGCCGAGCTGCTCGACACCACCGTGGCGTCGGTTAACAGCGCGCTCCAACGAGCTCGTTCGACGATCGCGGCCAGCGAGGTCTCTGACGGGGGCTCGTTTCAGCCGATGGACGAAGCCCAGCAGGCGCTCTTGAGCCGTTACGTCGAGGCCTTCGAGCGCTACGACATGGATTCCCTCACCGCGCTCTTGCAGGAGGACGCGTCCTGGTCGATGCCACCTTACGAGCTGTGGTTCCGCGGCCACGAGAACATCCGCGGCTGGTGCCTGGGAACGGGTATCGGCTGTCGCGGCTCCCGCTTGATTCCCACCGTCGCCAACGGTGCGCCGGCCTTCGGGCAGTACAAGCCCGGGGGCCCGGGAGGCAGCCTCCTGCCCTGGTCCCTCCAGGTCATCGAGGGGATGTCGCACGGCCGCATCACCGGAATCTGCTTCTTCCTCGACACCGCGAATCTATTCCCGCTGTTCGGCCTGCCCCCGCGGTTCGAGCCGTGAAGCTGGGCTGAGCGGCACCACCTCGCTCAACCCCACGAACGCGAGCAGGTCCTGCAGCGCGTCGCAGGCATGGCGGAGCCGGACCTGGCTCCCTAATCGCCGCGCGGTGAGCTGTAGCCGGGCCAGCGCATCGACGGTGGCGGCGTCCGGCTTCGTGAGAGCGCGCACGTCGCACACCACCAGCTTGGCGTTGCTGCTCGCCAGCAGCAGACGGACGCGTTCGCACAGCTCCGCAATGTCGGCGCGCTCGATCGGACCCTCCAGGACGAACACGATGACGCTCGTCTCGGATGGCGGTGTCAAAGCGTCCATGGGCTTCTAATCGACGGGTCCCCGACCGCGGTCACGCCTAGTCTCCTTTCGGCAGCTAGGTATAAGGACCGCTGCGAGGGCCGAAACTCATCGCGGGTGGGCTCAGCCGGGTGGGGGATCGCCGATCCAGTAGCGAGGGCCGGGGCCGGAGCCGCCCGCCCGGTCGCCTGGGTTGGAGAGTTTGCAGCGGTCGAGTGACAGGCAGCCGCAGCCGATGCACTCGGTCAGGCCGGCGCGGAGTCGCCCCAGCTCGGCGATCCGTTCGTCGATCCTCGCGGTCCAGGTGCGGGACAGGCGTGCCCAGTCGTGGCGGTCCGGAACGCGCCCGGGGGGGAGTTTGGTCAGTTCCGCCTTGATCTCGTCGAGCGTCAGCCCGACTCGCTGGGCGAAGACGACGAACGCGATCCGGCGGAGTACCGCCCTTGGATAACGGCGGTGGCCCGAGCCGGCCCGCTCCGAGGCGATGAGGCCTCGCTCTTCGTAGAAGCGAAGCGCCGAGGAGGCGACCCCACTGCGCCGGGAGACCTCCCCGATGGTCATCAACGAGCCCATAGGGGAGAGCGAACCACGTTCCCGCCTTGACTTCAAGTTCACTTGAACTTGTAGCTTGGATACTCGTTGCGAGTCCCCTGGAAGGGAGTTATCGATGACCAAGCCACAGACGGCGAGCGCGCGGATCACCAAGGAAGTCATCTCCTGGCCGGGCGTCGAGGCCGGCCCGGGCAGCCGCGGCGAGTTTGCCTTCAAGGTCGGCCGCAAGGAGATCGGGCACCTGCACGGCGACTACGTAGCTCACTTCTTCTTCCCCAAGGACGTGGGGCTGAGCCTGAGGGAGCAGGGCCGCGTCGTCGATCACCCGGTATTCCCCGGCAAGCCGGGACCCGCCGCACGAGCGATCAATGACGAGGCCGACGTACGCGACGTGATCGAGTTGCTGCGGCTCAACTACGAGCGTGCGAGGGCCCGCGGCGGTCTACCGGAAAACGCCAGGGCCTAATCTCACAATCCCCGATGAGTTTCGGAATTTGCAGGCGTCTAATGGGTTGAGACCCGCAGCGACGCGACCCTCAAGGAGCCCGATGACTTCTCAGACCCCACTCGCGATCGAGGCCACCGGCCTAGTCAAGGTCTTCGGCGAGACCCGCGCCGTTGACGAAATCGATCTCGCCGTTCGAAGCGGCTCGGTCTACGGCGTGCTGGGGCCCAACGGCGCCGGCAAGACAACGGCGATCAAGATGCTAGCCACCCTGCTTCGCCCCGATGCGGGCAGCGCCACCGTGTTCGGCCACGACATCGTGCAGGAAGCGAACGAGGTGCGAAGCGCCGTCAGCCTCACCGGCCAGCTTGCATCCGTGGATGAGGACCTCACCGGGCGCGAGAACCTGATTCTGATCGGCCGCTTGCTGGGACTGAAGCGGGCCCACGCAAAAAACCGGGCCAGCGAACTGCTCGAGGCCTTCGGTATCGCCGAGGCGGCCGGGCGGCTGGTCAAGAACTACTCCGGCGGGATGCGGCGCCGCCTCGACATCGCCGCGAGCATCGTCGTCACTCCTCGGTTGATGTTCCTCGACGAGCCCACCACCGGACTCGACCCGCGCTCGCGCAATCAGGTGTGGGACATCATCCGCATGCTGGTCGCCGGTGGGACGACCATTCTGCTCTGTACCCAGTACCTCGAAGAGGCCGATCAGCTCGCCGAGGGCATCGCGGTCGTCGATCACGGCAAGGTGATCGCCGAAGGAACGCCGGCCCAACTCAAGGCATCGGTGGGCCTCGGGGCCCTGCACGTTCGCCTGCTTGACGCCGAGCAGCGGCCACAGGCAGCGCAGTTGCTCGACCGGGAACTCGGCGCGGTGCTCCTGGAAGCAGACCCCGCGGCCCTTTCGGTTCAGTGCGCCGATGCCGAGCGAGCGGCTCAGGCGGTGGCTGCGCTCACCCAGTCCGGCGTGCGAGTAGCGGACTTCTCGTCGGGGCAACCGAGCCTCGATGAGGTCTTCTTGGCACTGACGGGACACCCGGCCGAGGAAGGCACGCTCGAGCCCGACGAGATCGAAGAGGAGCAACCGGCATGAGCACCCCCAAAACCGAAGTCCGCAGAGCTTCCGAGGCCGACGAGGCGGCGGTTCGTAAGGCGATCTCCTCGACAGAGCGTCCACCGCAGGCAAGTGCGGTTTCCGCGGCATTCACCTTTGGCTGGCGCGGGATGCTCAAGATCAAGCACGTCCCCGAGCAGCTCTTAGACGTAACCATTACTCCGGTGATGTTCGTGCTGATGTTCACCTACCTGTTCGGTGGGGCCATTGCCGGATCTACCGCCGCGTACCTCGACTACATCCTGCCGGGGATCCTGGTCATGTCGGTCATCTTCACCACCGTGTACTCGGGGGTCGCCCTGAATACCGACGTCACCAAGGGGGTCGTCGACCGCTTCCGATCGTTGCCGATTTGGCGGCCGGCGCCGCTGGTGGGATCGGTAATTGGTGACAGCGTGCGGTACGTGATCGCCGGAACCGTGATCCTCGTGCTGGGGGTCATCCTCGGCTACCGGCCCGATGGGAGGCTCGGGGGCGTGCTCGCGGCGCTGGCCCTAGTGGTGGTCTTCTCGTTCGGCCTGTCCTGGGTGTTCACGACGCTCGGTCTAGTGCTGCGTTCGCCCAACGCGGTGATGAACGCGGGCTTCATGGCGATCTTCCCCGTGACCTTCCTCTCCAACGCGTTCGTCGATCCCAGCACGATGCCCGCGGGACTCGAGGCGTTCGTGAACGCCAACCCCATATCGCTGCTAATAAACGCAACGCGCGCCTTCATGGAGGGGACAGAGCCGGGCGCAGACCTCATCATCGTGCTGATAGTCGCGGCGGTTCTGACCGCGATTTTCGCCCCGCTGACCACTCGTCTGTACGCCACCCGCTGACTCGGGAGGGATTCGCGTGTTCACGGTCTACACCCTGTTCAAGTTCGTGCATGTAATGGCAGTCATCATGTGGCTGGGGGGACTCATGACCATCTCTCTCATCACCGCCCGGCTCGGGCGCGAGCAGGATCCCTCGGCTCAGGCTGCAATGGCTCGCCAAAGCGCCTTCCTCGGCCAGATCGTGATCGGTCCGTCGGCCGGCATAACGCTCATCGCAGGAATCATCATGGTCGTCGACTCGGGCATCGGCTTCGACACGCTCTGGATCGTGTGGGGGTTGGTAGGGGTGGTCGTATCCATGGGCCTCGGAGCAACCGTCATCCGGAAGGCCGGCGAGCAACTGACCGAGCTCGCTCCCAGCGCGGGGCCCGGCGACCCACGGGTGATCGCACTTCAGAGCCGGCTGCGGGTCACCGGCTTGTTCAACCTTCTGCTGCTTGTGTCGGTTGTAGCGATGATGGTGTTCAAGCCGACTCTGTGAGTCCGCTGCAAAACCGCGTCAAGCCCACCGGAGAGATCGTTTCCCATCCGGCACGCGGCCTGCTGATGGGGAACCGCGGTTGCCTGCATACATCGGATCGACGGCTCGGCGCCGCGCGGTGGCGATCGAAGCATTGGATCTGCTGCTCGCTCGAATGGAAGGACGTTCGGCGAGATCCGATGCCACCGGGACGCTGGACCGCGCTGTTCTTCCTTGACGAGGCGACGGCTCTTGCGGTGGGGCATCGCCCTTGCGCATACTGCCGTCGCGCCGACTTCATCTCCTTCGCCGAGTGCTGGCGCGAGGCGCACGGGTCGGCGGAACGGCCGCGCGCTTTGCACATCGACGCCCAACTCCACACCGAGAGGGTCGACTCACGTACGCGCCGCCAGTTGACTCGGTTGAAACCGGTCGGCGAGCTCCCCGACGGGGTCATGGTCCGATACCGCGGCGCGCCGGGACTCCTGCTTCGCGGACGCGTGCTTCCGTGGTCGTTCGACGGGTACGGGGCACCGATCAAGGTGACGCCGGCCATCTCGATCGAGGTGCTTACGCCGCCAGCGACGGCTGCGACGATCGCCGGCGGTTATCGTCCCTTCCTGCACCCCAGCGCCGAGCCCGGCGGCTAACCAGCACCTCCCTGGTCAGGGCCGGTGTCGATGACACAGAAGAGGTTGCCTTCGGGGTCCTCGAGCACGATGAAGTCCTCATCGGGCTCGGGCGTCCGGGGATGGCGGGTCGCACCCAACTCCAGCAACCGTTCGACCTCGGCTTCTTGTTCGTCCGTGTAGAGGTCGAGATGCAGCCGGTTCTTGCCCGACCGCTCCTCGGGAACTTTCTGAATTGACACGTTGACGTTCTTATCCTCGGGGTCCCGGAGGATCACCCAGTCGTCCTCTTCGACCTCCCTGAAGGTGTAGCGGAGCGCCTCCCGCCAGAACGCAAACATCGCGCCGAAGTCATTGCAGTCGATAACCACCGAGCCGACCTTCATCGCGGCACCTCCTCGTCCTTTCTGCGAAACTCGCTGAGTCCTTGCAGGTCGTGACCGATCGGAGTATCAGACTTGCCCATCTACCTTGCGCTGCTCAGAGGGATCAACGTGGGTGGGGCGAACAGGGTTCCGATGAAGGAGTTGCGGAGCCTGTTCGAGGAACTACGCCATGAGAACGTGCACACCTACCTCCAGTGCGGCAACGTCGTTTTCGAGGGTCGATCGTCGACCTCCAGGAAGCATGCCGCCGAGATCGAGGCTGCAATCACCAAGTCCTTCAACCTTAAGGTCTCGGTGATCGTGCGGACGCGCCGGGAACTGGAGCGCGTCGCCGCGGGCAATCCCTTTGCAACCAAGGGCGTCAAACCCACCTCGCTGCACGTGATGTTCCTCGCCGGTTCGGCCCCGGCGAAAGCCATCAAGACGCTGGACCCTGATCGCTCGCCGCCGGACGAGTTCGAGGTCAAGGGTAGTGAGATCTATCTACGATTCCCGAAGGGTTCGGGTAGGTCGAAGCTCACCATCGACTACTTCGAGAAGAAGCTCGGAACGCGGGCGACGGCTCGGAACTGGAACACGGTCGTGAAGGTCCTCGAGCTGATGCAATCGTCCTGACGCGCGGTCGACTAGTCGAGCGACGTCTCGTCCAGTCCCATTCGGTGAGCCGATGCGGCCGCCTCGACGCGGGTGCTAACGCCGAGCTTCGCCAGGATGTGGCTAACGTGGACGCTCGCCGTCTTGCGGCTGATGAACAAGGTGTCGGCTATTTGTTGGTTCGAGCGTCCGTCGGCGACGAGGCGAAGGACCTCGAGCTCGCGGGCGGTAAGACCCGCCGCACCGGTGCTCGGCGCGACCCCCGCCACGTCCAGACGCCCGCGCCGGGCGAGCGCCTCGATCTGATCGCGCAGAGGCTCCGCTCCCAGACGCAGAGCCACCTCGTGGGCCGCGCGCGCCTGCTCGACGGCCTCGTCTCGTTTCCCCTCCGCCAGCAGTGCCTCGGCCAGCCGCCAGCGGCACCTGGCTTCCTCGTAGATATAGCCATAGGTAAAGGCCCCGGCCGCGGCCGCCCAGCTCTTGGGGTCGGCGCGGCCCTCGAGCCGTCCCCACTCGGCTTCCGCTCGAGCCAGCCAGGCGACGGCTTCGGGTCCGATCTGGCGCCCCACCGAGCGCGTCTTTTCCTCGGCGGTGCGGCACTGGTCGAGGAGAGCCTGGCCCCTGGCCCGAGCCTCGGCGACCGCGCTCTCGTCTCCGTCGACGCGTGCCCTCTCCGCGCGTTCCGCCTCGGCGGCCAGCCCGAGGGTCGCGGGCCAGATCGCGCTGAGCTCCCAGGTTTCGTCGGACGCGTCCAGCACGCTCAACGTGCTCCGTGCCATAGAGCGGGCGCCCTCCAAATCGCCCTGCCACAGGGCCAGGTCGGTGCCGCAGCCCCCCGCTAGGTAAGCCACCCAGGCGTCTTCGTTCCGAGCCGGCTCGAGCCGGCCAAGCCTCTCGACGGCGCGGTCGCGCCCTCGACCGACTTCGACGAACAGCGCGGCCGCCGACAGGGTCTCCGATCCGGCCATGCGGTCATCGAGCGCCGTGGCCAGGCGCTCCGCCTCGTCCCAGTCGCCCACCGCGTAATAGGCGAAGGAGCGCAGCGCACCCGAGTTGATCCCGTACTGGCTCCAGGAAAGACCCGTGCGTTCGGCTAGGGCGACCGACTCTTCGAGGGACGCGCAGGCCGCCGCAAGATTGCCGACATCGAGCTCGAGCGCACCGAGGCTGTGCTGGGCGCGGAGCTCCTGGACCCGCGCGCCGGCCCCTGCGGCGCGGGCCCGAGCCTTGCGGAGCAGGGAGCGGGCGACGTCGGCATTGTCGTGGCGCACCTCTAGAACGGCCAGCGTGACCAGTGCGTGGGTCTCGTCCTCGGGGGCGTTCACCTCCCTTGCCACGGTGAGCGCCTCGTCGCACCACTTCCTGGCCTCCTCGTAACAGCGGGCCCCCACCAGGGCTCGGGCGAGTCCGGCCGTAACTCGAGCGCGCAGCTCGGTCGGGGGCTGCGGCGGTACCAGCTCGACCGCCCGCCGGAAGCTGGCCAGGGTCTCGTCGGTCAACATGCCGGCCTGGTAGCGGTGCTCGCCCAGGCGCTCGTGGGCGAGGGCGGCGAGCAGGGCATCGTGGTCGGCGTCGATCGCGTCTACGGCCTCTTCGGCCAGACCGACGGCGCGCCGGAACTCTCCCGAGTTGCCGGCGGCCGCCGCCGCCCTCAACAACAGGGGAGCGCGTTCGATACCGGCAACGAGCGCGGCGTCCGGCACGTGCTCCCAGATCTCGATCGCCCGGGCGAGGTGGCCCAGGGCCTCCGCGGGAGCACTCACGGAGCTTGCCTCGGTCGCAGCTCTCACCAATGCGGCGAGGGCTCCGGGCAGGTCGTGGCTGGCCAGGCAATGATGGGCGAGCTCGGCGGCGTGTCCCGACTCGGCGAACAGGCGAGCGTAGGTGCCGTGAAGCCGGCTTCGTTCTCCCGGCAGCAGGTCCCCGTAGACGGTCTCCTGAAGCAGCGCGTGCCGGAATCGGTAGGTCTCTGCCACCGGGTCGGCGACCATCACCTGGCCGGCGATGGCCTCGCGGAGGCTCGCCTCGAGCTCCGCCTCGGGCTGGCCGGCCGCCGCGACGAGCCGTCGATGGCTGACCCGCCGGCCTGCCACGGACGCGACCTTCAGGAGCTCCTGGGCGGGCTGGGAGAGGCCCTCGATGCGGTCACGCAGCACGTCGGCCAGGGCTTCCGGGAGCACTACCTCGGCGGACATCGCGCCGGCCGCCACGAGCTCTTCGGAGAAGAAGGCGTTGCCCTCGGAGCGGGTGAGGATGCGATCCACGGCCGCCGCATCGACCCTCTCACCCACCAACGCCTCCAGGTGCGCGGTGAGCTCCAACCGGTTGAACGGCGGGAGGTCGATCCGCTCGATATCAGAGATTCGGACCAGCTCGCCCAACAGCGGGCGTAGTGGATGCCGCCGGTGAAGCTCGTCCGAGCGATAGCTGGCGATAAGGGTCAATCGTCCCGACCGAAGGGTCCGTACCAGGAAGGAGAGCAGGTGGCGCGTCGACTGATCCGCCCAATGAATGTCCTCGACCACCAGCACGAGCGGGGCGAGCTCGGACAAGCGAATGAGAAGCGACTGAACTCCTCCGAAGAGCTCCACCTGCTCGAATTCATCGCTGGGGGGTGGTGGAGGCGAGCCTCTGTCGCCACCGGGGGTGGGGAGGAGCCGGCCGAGCGTGGGGACGAGGCCGACCAGAGAGTCCACGAGCTCGGCCTCGTCGGGTTGAGAGCCCAGGTCGCGAAACGCGTCCACGAAGGGCACGTATGGAAGTCCGACGTCTCCGGTCTCCATGCAGCCGCCGACGAGTACCCGCATACCTCTTTGTTTGGCCAGGTCGGTGAGCTCGGCCAGGAGTCGAGTCTTGCCCACCCCTGCATCGCCGGCCACTAGTCCTACGGCGCGCTCACCTTTCTCGGCCCGCTCGAGAAGCTCCGAGAGACGGCCGAGCTCATCGGTCCGGCCGATGAACGTAGCGCTGGGTGCGATCGCGATGCTGGCAAGTATCCCACCCCGAAATCCCGAAAACGAGAGCGGGCCCGGGGGATTCGGCCCGCTCTCGTTTTCTCGCTCGATGACCTCCAACTATTGGGCGGGGGCTCGCTGGAGCCTTCTCGCATCCACTCTCCGTCGGTGAGCCTGCTGGTTCCGGTTTCTCCGTGCCAGTCGCTGCTTCGCAGCGTCCTTGTGGAGATCTTCGATGTGCTGCCTGACGAATACCTCTGCCAGTGCTGGGTGCATCGTGCTTCCTCCTTCGTCGGGTTCGTTATGAGGAAGCTACGAGTAAGGCGGGTGGCTCCACATCGGGCTGCGTGCTTATATCGGGCGCTTGGGGTCTTACTTCCGGCGGGAATCCAAGGGGCGCTCTAAGCCACTCCGTGGGGGCCTGAGGGCGTCATCGCCCGCCCGACCCCTTTCTTTGGTGCGAGATGATCGGATGGCGATCATCTGGACGCAGAGATTGAGTGGGCTGCCCTTTGGTCGTCAGAGGCGGCCGACCATGACGAAATTCGCATGAACCCTGGGACCACCTACTCCGTATAACTGCGAAACCCATCAGGGAGGTGTTGGTCATGCGTCGGATCTTGGCGCTCGTTGCTGCATCTGCGCTCCTGTTTGCGGCCTGTGGAGGCGAGGATGCGGAGCCTTCGGAGGCTGGTGGAGGACAGGAAGCCCAAGAAGAGGTTGCGGCCACGATCGAGGTGGATAGCTCGGACCTCGGTGACATCCTGGTCGACGCCGATGGCAACACTCTTTACATGTTCATGCCCGACCAAGAGGCGGGTGAGCCCACCTGCTACGACGACTGCGCCGAGGCCTGGCCCGCGCTCGAGGCGACGGGTGATCTGACGGCAGGAGAAGGTCTCGACCAGTCCCTGTTGGCGTCGGCGGAGCGCACCGACGGCACGACCCAGGTGAGCTACAACGATCTACCCCTTTACTACTTCTCTGGTGACGAGGCTGCGGGCGACGTAAACGGGCAGGCGCTCAACGATGTCTGGTGGGTGATGTCGGCTGAGGGCGAGCCGATCCAGGATAAGCAAACAAGCTCCAGGGACGACGACTACTAGGCGGGGTCGCCGTCCCGGACGTAACATCATTTCAATGTGGAAGCTGTCTGACGAGTCGCTACTCGCGGGGTTCGCCTCGAAGGACCCCGAGGTAACCGCGGCTTTCGTACGCCGCTTCCAGGGTCGCGTGTTCGGGCTCGCGCTGACCATCGTGAAGGATGCCGCGGTGGCGGAGGAGATCGCTCAGGAGACGATGGCGCGGGCATGGGAGCACGCCGGTGCATACGACTCGCGCAAGGGGCGGGTCGATACCTGGCTGCTGACCATCGCCCGCAATCTCTCCATCGATGCACGGCGCGTGCGATCGCGTGAGGTCACCACCTATGACGACTCGGCGCTGTTACAGATCATCAGCTCGGAGCCGGATCCGGAAGGGAGAGGTGTGCTCGCCGACGAGAAGAGACGCCTCCACGAGGCGATCGTCGGGCTGTCCGAGGAGCAGCGCCGGGCGCTGCTGCTTGCTACCTTTCGGGGTTTTTCCGGCAAGGAGATCAGCGAAGCAGAGGGCATTCCGCTCGGCACGGCCAAGACCCGTCTCCACGCGGCGATGCTCAACCTGCGTGAAGCACTCGAGGTGAGTCGTGACCAGTAAGCCGGAGTGCCCCGAAATCCGCCCGTTGCTGGCCGAGCTGGCGCTTGGAACGCTCACCGGCCATGACCGGGGCCGGGCGCTCGAGCATCTCGGCACCTGCGTGGACTGCCGGCGCGAGCTCCAATCGCTCAGTGAGGTCGCCGACGAAATGCTCGTGCTGGCGCCCTCTGCTGAGCCACCGATGGGCTTCGAGTCCCGTGTGCTCGAACGCGTCGGCGCAACGCGGCGCGCACGACTGCGCGAAAGAAGATGGGTCGCGGTTGTGGCCGCCGCGCTGGTCGCGGCGTTGATTGGAGGCGCGGCCGTTTACGCGGCCGGAGCCGCGGATCGCGAGCTCGCGGGCAGCTACCGGGCAACGCTGGCGGTGGCCGACGGCGAGTACTTCGCAGCGCGGCCGTTGGAGAGCGGAGATGGTTCCGAGGCCGGGCACGTCTTCGGGTACCAGGGTTCACCGTCGTGGGTTTTCTGTGTCGTGCGCGCCGCGGAGGGGACCTACGACATCGAGATCACGGCAATCGGCGGCGACACTTGGAGTGCCGGCGAGATGCAGATAGAAGAGGGGAAGGGAACCTGGGCTCAGCCGTTGGGCGTGGACCTGCACGACGTGCTGCGTTTCCGTCTGGTCGATCGTTCGACCGGCGAAACCCTGGTTGCGACCTGGTAATGAAACGTCCATTGCCACACCGCACCTATGCGAGAGGGGAGAATCATGGCTTCAGCCGTTCGAAGGTCTCGTGCCATCACGGGAGTGGTGGTGATGATGCTTCTGGTTCTGACCGTCACCATCCCGCAGACTGCCGGAGCCCGTTCCCGACCCAAGATCATCCCGCTACCGGACGGTTTCCAGCCCGAGGGCATCGCGACGAAGAATACTCACTTCTTCGCAGGCTCTCTGGTCGATGGCGCCATCTTCAAGGGCAGTCTGCGAAGCGGCGAGGGCGACATCTTCGTGCCTGGTATGCCTGGAAGAGTCGCGGTCGGTCTGTCGGTCCGCAGGAACGTGCTGTTCGTTGCCGGAGGTCCAACTGGTGACGGATATGCCTACAACACGAGGACAGGCAGGGACCTTGGCGTCTTCGACCTGACCGACGCCGAGCCGACCTTCGTCAACGACGTCATCACCACTCGCAAGGCGGCGTGGTTCACGGACTCCTTCAATCAGCAGCTCTACAAGGTGCCCATCAGGGACCGGGGAGAGTTCGGTCGGCCCAAGACCGTGCCTCTGACCGGCGAAATCGTCTTCGTGCCGGGCGAGTTCAATGCCAACGGCATCGAGGCGGGTCCCCTGGGCAAGCGGTTGATCGTCGTTCAAAGCAACACCGGGCAGTTGTTCAACGTCAAGCCCCGCACCGGAGAGGCCACGGAGGTAGATCTCGGAGGGGAGTCGGTACCGAGCGGGGACGGCATCCTTCTCGATCGCGGCCGTGGGTTGTGGGTTATGCAGAACGCGATCGATACGGTGACGTTGGTAGACCTCGATTCCGACCTCGAGTCGGGTGAGGTGGTGAGTCGCACCACCGACAAGGACTTCGACGTGCCCACGACCGTGGCCAAGTCCGGCAACTACCTGGCGATTGTCAACGCACGCTTCGAGGAGTCGCCGCCGGAGACGAAGGAGTACTGGGTTACTCAGATTCGCAAACCGCGGTAGACGCTGAGATCCACCGGCGAGGGGTGTTCCCGGATCAGGGCACAGAGGTCAAAAAGATGCCGAGAATCACGCCGAAGATGACATGCGCTCCAAGCGCGACAAGGGGCGTCTCTCTGCCGTAGTTCAACGCCAGAAGGCCGGGGGGCTCAAGGACGTTATCGAGTTCGGGACCCGCTCGCTCCGAGGCCATGCGTGAGTTAACGCCGGGGAGCAGCGGGATGATCAACGTCAGCGCCGCAACTCCGTGGAACGCTCCAAAGATCGCCCCCAGCCACCAAGCGGCTCGATCGAGCAGCGCGAATCCCGCGGCGTAGAACAGGGCGAAGAACTGCCCGTTGAGAAGATGAACAAAGAATCCAATCACCCTGGCCCGATCAGAGTCCCCAACGAACATGGTGCCGAGCATCATCGGTATGTCCATGCGGGTTAGGCCGGCAAGTTGGGCGCCCACCATCAGCGCGGTGAGTGCGACGGTTGCACCGAACCCGAACGTCGCCCAGCCGGCCCAGTCCATCACGCCACCACCGATCCCGGCACGAGCTCTGCCGCTTGCAACGCGAGGGCAGCCTGAACGAGCGCGGCGTGAGTGAAGGCTTGGGGATGATTGCCGAGGAACCGGCCGGTGGTGGGGTCGATCTCCTCGCTGAGCAGACCCGTGTCGTTCGCCAATCCCAACAGGCGCTCGAAGAGCCGGCCGGCCTCTTCGACCCTGCCCATACGCGCCTGTGCTTGGACGAGCCAGAACGAGCAGGGGAGGAAGGCGCCCTCTTGTCCTTCGAGGCCGTCCACTCCCGGCGGGTAGCGGTAGAGCAGCCCCTTGCCTGCGTCGAGCTCCCGCTGGATGGCCGCTACCGTCCCGGCGACGCGCGGTGACGCCTCATCCTCAAACTCCAACACCGGCAAGAGCAGAAGGGCCGCGTCGACGTGCTCCGAGCCGTAGCTCCAAACGTAGGTGTTGCGCTCGAGATTGAAGCCCCTGGCTCGTATTTCTGCGGCGAGAGCGGCTCTCTCGGTGTTCCAACGGCGTTGGCGGCGCGCCCTCACCGGGTGACTCCGGCTGATGCGGATGGCACGGTCCAATGCGAGCCACGCCATGAGCTTGGAGTGCACGTAGTGACGCGGCTCCCCTCGCACCTCCCAGATCCCTGCGTCCGGGTCCTTCCACCTCCTGGACACGAAGTCGGCGAAACCCGCAACCGTGCGTCGCGTTTCAGGCTGGAGCCGGGCTCCCGACCTCGACAGCAACCAGGCGGCGTCCACCACCCACCCGTAGACATCGAGCTGATGCTGGGAGCTCGCCGCGTTTCCGATCCTTACCGGCCGGCTGTCCTCGTATCCGGGCAGTTCGTCGAGGCTCCTTTCTACCGGGCCGGGTTTTCCGTAGATCGTGTAGAGCACCTCGAGGCGAGGACGTGTTAGCCGGCTTGCGTGCAAAAGCCAATGCATGAACGAGCGAGCTTCTTCGGTCTTTCCCACGCCGAGGAACGCACCGATCCCGATGCTCGCGTCGCGCGGCCACGACAACCGGTAGTCCCAGTTCCTTGCACCGCCTTCGGCCTCGGGTAAAGACGTGGTTGCTGCGGCGACGGGTGCGCCGGAAGGGGAGTAGGTGAGTAGACGCAGCGTGATCAGGCTGCGTACGACTGCGTCGCGGAACTCACCGCCGTACTTCAGACCCTCCGACCACCGGCGCCACCATGAATCAGTTCGTTCTAGCTCCGCAAAGGCGGCGTCGGGGTGGATCAGTACGAGCGGCGCGCGATCCGCCATGGTCATGACGAGGGTCAACTGCTCTCCATGGCGAAGCTCGATGGCTCGCTCCTCACCCGGCCTAAGGCCGAGATCCGGTTGCGAACGCAACCCGACCGCCAACGAGCCCCAAGTACAGACGAGTTCGCCGTTGCGTCTCTCCGACCGCGGGGAGTGCCCGGGAAGCCCAAGCTTTGGATCGAAGGTCAGCCGCATGGTGGCTTTTCCAGCTGTGCACTGCACTCGCCTAACGAGGACGGCTTGAGGAAGAAGCCTCGTCTTGACGTCCAGGACCATCCCTTCGATGAGAACGAGTTCTCCAGTTTCGGTCTGCCAGGTCGTTTCGAGGACGGCCGAATCGCGGCGATAGGCGCGCGACGTGGATCTCAATCTCTCCGGATCGATGATGAAGCGGCCCGCGCGTTCGCCTCCGACCAGGCGGCCAAAGATCGGATCGGAGTCGAATCGGGGCACGCATAACCAGTCGATCGATCCCTGTGCGGAGCACAGCGCGGCCGTTCTCGTATCCCCAATGAGTGCGTAGTCGGCAATCGGTGTGTGTTCCATCAGCCCGGTCCGCAATCGATGCGCTACGCGACGCCGGACAGCGGTAGCCACGCCCCGCGCAGATGACCTGCGGATTCGGAGCACAAGAACTCGATGGTCGCCGCCACGTCTTGCGGTGGGATCCAGGCGGAGTGGTCTGCGCCGGGCATAGTCGCCCGGTTGGCCGGCGTGTCGAGAATGGAGGGAGCGATCGCATTCGCCGTCACGCCGAAAGAACGGTTTTCCTCTGAGATCACCTCGGCGAGCAGCCCGACGCCCGACTTGGCGATGGCATAGGCGGCCTGTCCGGCCCTATCGAAGCGCGCCGTGCGCGCCGACACGAGAACGATCCTTCCCCACCCACCCTTGCGCATCCAGGGCAGCACGGCCCTGCAGCAAAGGAAGCCCGAGGTGAGGTTGATATCCATCATTCTCGTCCAGGTCTCCAGGGAGTGCTCGTGCACCTCCTCGCCGCCCTTCCAACCACCAACGAGGTGCACGAGTGCGTCAATACCTCCGAGGTGAGCGCCTGTCTCAGCAACCGCCTCGTCGACGGCATCGGGGTCGGTTACGTCGGCGGCCACGAGCTCGAGCTCCTTGTCGATCGAGCCGAGCTCCGAAACCAGTCGATCCCGTTCATCCTCGACGCGCCACGTGGTCGCAACTCTGTGACCCGCCAGAAGCAGGCGCCGGGTCACGACCCCGCCGAGGGCTCCGGTGCCGCCGGTGACGAGGATCCTGCGTTCGGTGAAACCCGACGGGGCGGATGGTTGGTCTTCTGACATGGGTCATACTCCTTGCCGGGAAGTTTGGGGTTGGTCTTGGGGGTGGGACGCTTCGGCATAAGAAGGCGGCAACTCGCCGAGGTCGGGCCTCGCCTGATTCCAGTCTGCGAGGAACTTCTGGAAGCCGGCGTCGGTTAGCGGATGGTGCACGAGCTTCTCGAACAGCGAGAAGGGCATCGTCGCGATGTCGGCCCCGAGACGGGCCGCCTCGACCACGTGGAGCGGGTGACGCAGGCTTGCGGCGAGGATCTGCGTGGCATAGCCCTGGACGTCGTATATCGCGGAGATCTCGGACAGCACCTCCAGGCCACTCACGGAGACATCGTCCAGGCGTCCGATGAATGGCGAGACGATGTAGGCGCCGGCCTCTGCTGCGACGAGTGCCTGCGTCGATGAGAAAACGAGCGTCATATTGACTTTGATCTCTTCGTCGACGAGCTTGCGCGTTGCGGCCAGTCCATTGGGAGTGCATGCAATCTTGACGATGGTGTTGTCGGCAATCTGCCGGATGTCGTGGGCCTGGCGTATCAACACCTCGGTGTCATCCGACGCGGTCTCTACGGAGACCTCGCCATCCACGATGGAGCAGATCTCTTTGACAAGGGGAAGGAAGTCGCGGTGCTCTCTGGTCACGAGTGTCGGATTCGTCGTTATCCCTCGCAGAACTCCCCAACGGTGGGCCTCACGAATCTCATCGAGGTTCGCGGTGTCCAAAAACAGCTTCATAGTGTCCTCCCTATTGGGACGCCGGCGAATTGAAGAGTCCCTCTCTTCACGTCTATTCATTGAGTGACGACGACCTTGCCGCGCATTTGTTGCGGGTGTATCGAGCACTCGTAGTAGTAGTCGCCGGGTTCGTCGAAGGTGATGCTTGCACTAACCCCGATGGCGAGATCCTTCGTCACATCGATGCCGTCCAGGAACTGCACGTTGTGGGGAAAGTTGTCCTCGTTGGTCCAGGTGACCTCGGTTGCCGGGGACACCTGGATCACTTGCGGCTCAAACTTGTAGCTCCGTGGCAGCGTCACGTCGCTCGTCTCAACCGGCTCGGCGCTCAACTCGAACGGAGGCTGGTCTCCGGAGCCGGCATCGGCCGCCGAGGCGCCGTCACCAGATGAGCACCCCGCGGCTAGGAGGCCCGCCGCAGCGACGGCCGCGATCAGCACCTTCATAGTTGGGCCTCCGCTTCCGCTCGAACGCTGGAGCGAGCTGCTTTCGAGTTCGTGGCTCGGTGGACGGCTCCGACGAACAGCAGGACGAATGCTCCCGCGTTGAGAACCTCAGAGATGGTGTGCGCGAACAGAAACTGCGTGATGTTCACGTGGTAGGTCATGTAGCAGATCTCGGCCACCGCGAACAGCGAGAACCCCCACCCCAGCGTGCCGGCGCCCGTTTCGAACGCCCGGAACGCAAAGTAGCTGCCGAGGGCGAACAGCGCGATGTGCACGACGAGAAAGAAACCCCAGGGGAACTCGTTGATGAAGTCGCAGCAGGGGTGTTCGAGGAGCTGCGGAGGTGCAGAAAAGATCATGTCAACTCTCCTTCTTGTAGGTCGGCATTGTGCGAGGCACGTAGGGCGACGGTCACCAGGCCGCCGATCGTGATCAGCATCCCTAGGAGCGTGACCCCGTGACCGGCGTCTCCCAGGTAGCTCGGCATCGTCAGAACGTGGTATCCGATGTCGAGCACCCCGCCTGCGCCGGTGATGATCAGCCCGGCCCGCATCGTCGGTGGCATCCGCTTGAACGCCATCTAGAACCGCCCGGGGAACTGCTTGATGATGCCGAAGCTCAGCATGTCGGCCATGTGCAGAGCCTGTCGGTGGATACCGTCGTAGGCCGCGATGTCCGCGTCCCAGTCGGCGTTGAGGCGCGCTACCGCTTCGTTGAGCGTGCGGTCGAGATGGTGCTTCATCATTGCTCGCATCTCAGACTTGGGCCAGTTCGCAGGGTTCGCCCTGTTCAGGAAGTCGGCGATTTCCCTGCCGTTTACTCTCCATTGCTCGATGGTGTCCTCGACGCCCGGAGTGTCGGCGTTCTTCGCGGCGGTTAGCACATCGGCTGCGATGAGGATGTGCTCGCGCAGCAGGGACGAGAGCTGCTCTCCGGCCGCATGCCCGTAGTAGGGCTTGATGGCATCGCCGATGTGGTCCTGGTTGCTCAGCAGGCGGGTCGCGGTCGCGTCGATGTCGGGAAGCTCGGCAATCGCGCTCACGATGAACATGCGGGTCCAAGTGACGTGGTCTTCCCACAGCTTGCGCATGGCGTTGCGAAGCACGATCGCCTGCTTGGTGCGCAGATTGGCGTTGCTGTGGTGGTGGCCGGCCGCGGCCTTGGCCGTGGGATCCGGCGGAACCTGTGCCACGCCCACCAGCGCAACCGTCAGTCCGATGACCGTGGCCACGACGGCCACTCTCGTTCGGAGCCCCCTGGGGCTCATCTGGCTTGCGATGTCCCTCTCCTTTCCTCCTCACCGGCGTTTCCTAACGCCAATGAATATGGTCGTTAGATAAGAACCTATCCGCCCAGGGGTCGAAGTGTCAAGGAAATAAACTAAAACAGATTAGTGAAATAGGCAGAGCGAAGAACGAAATACACTTTGCACTAAGAAGATTTAGTGATATATAGGAAGCATGTCAGAGAACCTGAGGACCGGAGCAAAGGCGGTAGCGGCGTTGGACGACGACCTCCGCCGGGCGATGTACCTGTTCATCAGGGCCGCCGGCCGGCCCGTGTCCCGCGACGAGGCGGCCGACCACGTGGGCATCTCCCGGAAGCTCGCCGCCTTTCACCTGGACAAGCTGGTCGAGCGCGGGCTCCTCGCGGCGCATTACGCCCGGGTGGGCGAACGCAGCGGGCGAGGAGCCGGTCGTAGTTCGAAGCTCTACGAGCCCTCGGACATCGAAGTCGACATCTCTCTACCCGAGCGCCGTTACGACGTGGTGGGAGAGTTCCTGGTCGAGGCCCTCGCCGAAGAGGCCGACCGTCCGGCTAGAGAGGTGGCGCAGCGGATCGCTCGCGAGAAGGGTCGGGCCATCGGCGACGCGGTTCGGTCCCAGCGACACCTCCGACCACCCGGAGCCGAGCGCGCCATGGCGGTCGCCGAAGAGGTGCTGGAGGAGCGCGGGTACGAGCCTTACCGGGACGAGGCCGGCGAGGTCTCCCTACGGAACTGCCCCTTCCATGTCCTCTCGCAACAAGCGCCGGAGCTCGTGTGCGGCCTGAACCGTGAGTTCGTCGACGGGATGCTGCGCGGGCTTGGCAACGAGAACGTCGAGGCGGTGCTCCAACCGACGCCCGGTGAGTGTTGCGTCAAGCTGCGTCCAAAGGAGTCGCACGGATGAATGTTTCGGTCGTGACCACGGGAAACGGTCATCGCGCCGTAGGTGACCTTCCTCGGCTCACCTTGGAGAGGGGACAGGAGGACCGCCTGATTCGAGCAGAGGCCGCAGTTGCGGAACTCCTCGAGGCGCTGGGCATCGACACCGAGGAAGAGGGCACCCGTGAGACGCCGCGGCGCGTCGCCAAGATGTATCAGGAGATGCTGACGCCCAAACCTTTCAACCTCACTACGTTCGAGAACACCGAGCACTACGACGAGCTCGTCATAGCGCGATCGATACCCTTCACCTCGCTGTGTCAGCACCACATGCTGCCGTTCTCTGGGCACGCGCACGTTGGGTATGCACCGGGCGAACGAATCGTCGGTTTGTCGAAGCTTGCGCGGATCGTCGGCTACTACGCCCACTCTCTCCAGGTGCAGGAGAGGCTCACGAAGCAGATCGCGGACTTCATCGAGCGAGAGCTGCGGCCCAAGGGAGTGGGAGTGGTGCTGGAGGCGGAACACATGTGCATGACGATTCGTGGCGTTCAGGCGACGGGATCGAGAACCGTCACGTCGAGCATGCTCGGCCTTCTCCGAGACAATCCCTCGACCCGCAACGAATTCCTCGCGCTGGCGGGAATGGGACGCGCTTGATCGAGGCTTCCGGACGTCTTCTGACGTTGGCTTTCTGCTCGGACGCGGAACTAAGGTTTCGTGAGAACCACCTTCAACGCTCCCGTTTCCGCCGCACGAGCAAAGATGTCGTACGCCTCCATGAATTGATTCAGTGAGAATCGATGAGTGATGAACTCATCCACTTCGAGCTGCCGAGATGTGACCAGTTTCAGAAGGGTGGCTGTGGAGTAGGTGTCCACGAGGCCGGTCTTGATCGCCACGCCCTTGATCCAGAGATCCTCGAGATGAAGGGTTGCAGGCTTGCCGTGCACTCCTACGTTCGCGACCCGACCTCCCGGACGGATCAATTCGGCACAAAGCTCGAACGTCTCGGGGATGCCGACCGCCTCTATCGCTACATCCGCCCCGAGACCCTCCGTCAACTCTTTGACCGCGGCTACTGCATCCTCGCGCGAGTTGTTGATCGTTTCGCTGGCTCCAAAGGCCTTTGCTGCTTTTAGCCTCGCGTCGGCTACATCGATAGCGACGATATGGCTGGGCGAGAACAGCTGCGAGGTCAACATCGACGATAGGCCGATAGGCCCCGCGCCGACAACGGCGACCACATCTCCCGGCTCAACGCCTCCGTTCAACACGCCCACCTCGTAACCGGTTGGTCCGATATCGGCGAGCATGAGCACACTCTCATCGGAAACACCGGATGGGATCAGATGCGTCGACGTGTCGGCGAACGGAACTCGCACGTACTCGGCCTGGGTGCCGTCGATCTTGTGGCCGAGGATCCATCCCCCTCCTCCGACACAGAGTCCGTAACGACTCTCACGGCAGAACCGACACCGGCCGCAGGCCGTAATGCATGAGACGAGCACGCGGTCACCTGGCTCGAGAGTCTTTACGCCGGGACCCACCTCCTCGAGCGTCCCGACCGCTTCGTGACCGAGTATGCGCCCGTCGGTCACCGCCGGTACATCGCCCTTGAGGATGTGTAGGTCGGTCCCGCAGATCGTGACCGCATCGACGCGCACGATCGCGTCGCCGTCCTCCACGATGGTTGGTTTGGGAACCTCTTCCCACTCTTTCTCGCCCGGCCCGTGGTACACGACTGCACGCATGACAACCACCTCCTGGTGACTGACCAGTTTCCGTCTTGGGAACTTCGCACCAGGTCACCGTGTGCTAAGGGTGCGGGAACGGGGGTGATGTCGCAAGATCTGCAATACCCGCGGCCTAGGGACCGCTCGGCCCGTCGCAAAGGGGTCGTCTGCCCTTCCGCCCAAGGTCACTGGAGCATGCGATCAGAAAACAGATGGGCAGACTCACATCTGGATGGTTCAGATCGCCCACATGGCGACTCCTTTTCCGGAGTTGGTGTCGAGAGGTGGGCGATGCGAATGCCGGCTGCCCATCCAGGTGCGCGTCCGTCCCTAGGGGGATGGATCTCCTTTACCCGCAGACCGCTTCGCGTCAAGAGCCATGAGATGACCGAGTTGGAGTTCCACATCTCGCCCATGTCAAGCTCATCTCGTCCCCAGACAAGGGGCGGAACGGTGGCGGCGAGCTTGAGCAGGCGATGTGCTTGTCCCCGATCGTCACTGAGGCGCTGAGGGCTTGCGACTGCTTTACTGACGTCCGGGATGACCCCCTCGCGCCAGCACCGGATCTCATAGCGGAAGGCGCGGAAGCGGCCAAGGTGGCGGCTTCCAACTGGGCCTTCGACGGCTACCCCTCGGGCTACTCCGTTCGAGTCAG
The DNA here is from genome assembly GCA_050693935.1 of Actinomycetota bacterium. Taxonomy (GTDB): domain Bacteria; phylum Actinomycetota; class CADDZG01; order CADDZG01; family WHSQ01; genus WHSV01. The sequence continues at coordinate 53,647 of JBOGWU010000076.1, forward strand.
GGATGGGCCAAGAGTTCTCGATCACGAAACGCCCCTCAGGCAGTCTTACCTCGAGCGCCGAATGGTAAAGGTCGAGCGGTCGCCGGCGTTCGAGGCAGGCGTGGATGGCCTCGTATACGCGACCGTTGAAGCGGACGAAGTGTCCACCCGCTCCGAGAGGGAGCCAGTAGAGATGGATGCCCGCTTCGACCGCGGGTGAGGGAATCATGCGCGGCCCGCCCGATACCCGAGCCTTCCTCGAGTGACAAACACAAGCACGACTACGGCAGCAAGCACTGTGCCGAAGATGACGAGGTCCGTTATCCCATGGACGCTGTGCGGCATGAGTGTCAGGTTGTCGCTGGCGGGAGTGAAACTTGCGTGTAGCAGGATGGGCAACAAGACGCTCCGCGTTTTGTAGTAGAGAAACGTGTAGAAGAACGCCAGGACCATCGGGAACGCGAAACCCAGAGGCCCGTAGAGCGGCACATGCCAGAGCCCCCAGACAAATCCAAGCAGCAATGTTGCCCTCATGGGGGAAAGACGATTCTGTAACCGGACCAGCGCGAATCCCCGCCATCCCGGCTCCTCCAGGGCCCCTCCGATGGTCAGCACGAGAAAGAACGTCCTCACCGAAGCGATAAGTCGGCCGGGCAATAGCGAGAGATCGATGTCTTGGCCCAATAGGGCGAGCTCGATGTTGATGAGCGTCCAAAGGAGTGCGGGCAGCCCGAGCGCATAGAGGTAGTAGCGCGCGGAAACACGCCAGCGAACGATCGGGATAGCCCATTCGCGGAGCGAGTCTCCCGTGAACCAGGTAATGGCTGCTCCGGATATCGCGGGCCCAAAACCTCCTACGAAGAAAAGAACCATTCGAAGGATCCCGTCGCCGCTTAGGTAAGCGATTAGCCAGGATGACCATGAGATGGCAAAGGTAAGTATGAAGAACGACGGGACCTGATGATGTGTTGCCCACGCCTTGGGACCGATCTGGCCGGGTGTGCGAGGTGAGCTAACTGCCTGGGCCGTGCTCATGACGTGGCCTCCCTTTGGTGCGTCCAGGGTGCTCCTGATGTCGCGGAGAGCCTCGAAGCCAGTCTCTTCGTCCAGGGGATACGCCCATAGGGCCAAAACGGCACGCTAAATAAGGCCATGTGCTCCACACACGGGGCCTCTCGGTCCGCCAGGCGGGGGCCCCCTAGCCCTTCCCGGCTCAGTCGCGTCATTAGACGATTGAGTCATGCGACCTCCAAACCGAGGACGGTGCGCCCATGGACCGATGGATGCAGAGACAAAGCGCGCTCAGAGCGGCCGACATCATGTCGACGCCCGCTATAGCGTGTCGCCCGGAGACATTCTTCGAGGAAGTGGCGGAAATCCTGGCTGATCGCGCAATCTCCGGAATGCCTGTAGTGAACGGAGACAACGAGGTCGTTGGAGTTATCTCGGAACGAGATCTTGCACACGCGCTCGGAGGGCCACTCATGCGGCTAGTTTTGAGACTGCCGGTGCGTAGCGGGCCCTTCCTGCGAGCACCATCACCCCGAGATGGGAGCCGAGCGCAAGACGTCATGACGGCGCCGGCGATGCTTGCACATCCTGAGACGCCGATTCACACTCTCGCCGAGATCATGGTCAAAGAGGAGGTAAACCGCATCCCGATCGTACGTGCCCATCGCCTCATCGGTGTCGTCACGCGAGGCGACGTCCTTGCGGCGGTTGCCGGCCTCGTTCACGGGAGTGTCAAACCCGTGCAACCGGCGGTGGTGGTCGGTTCCGGTTCACGCGACGCCAACTTCGACTTCGGTAGCCACGGGGGTGCAAAGTCGAGGGGCAGCACGTGATGCTGAGGTATCGACCAGTCGATATGCCATGAGGAATCGACAGGGTCGAGCAGTAGCCGTGACCGGTCTCTGCGGTCTGACGGCAGCGGCCGCTGGATTACTGGTAAGGCCGGGGTGTGAGCGATCCCGTCCCGAAAGCCGAGACTTAGGAACGGTGCGGTTGCGCGATGACCTGCCACCTCGCCTTCGGAGTCATCTGGATCTCGACGGCGACGGCTGGGTTCCCCGGATGGATACGCATTCGATGTGGAGCCGTCCGTATATGCGTCGCGGACAGCTACCGCCGCTGCCCCTACGGATGCGATCGATCTCCCGGGTCGGCGAGTCGTTCGTCAACGACATCGAGATGGTCTGGTACGGACGCCCAGTCCTTCGTGTCGTCGATGCACTCGTCGATGGTCGCGGCATCACGAAAATCGGACACAAGGCGGTTCTTGGCGAGGAGATCGATCAAGGTGCAAACCTGTACTTGTGGTCGGAAGCATTCTTCGTGCCGTCCGCCTTCCGCGAGGGGAGCCCGGTCGCTGCAGAGCAAGTCGGTGCTGACGAGATCCGCCTAACCGTGCCGTTTGGTGCCGGACACGACGGGGCCACCGTTCGTTTTTCCGGGCGTCATCCCAGTCGTTTCTCCGCTTTGCGCCACAAGGGGGTCGGGTATCCCAAGATCTGGTGGCACGTCGACTACTCGAGATGGTCTCTGCAGGGGGGGATCGCGGTTCCGCGGCACATAGATGTGACTTGGGAGGACGAGCGAAGGCCTTGGCTATCCTTCGACCTCGACGGGTTCGCCGCCAATGTGGAAGCTGAGCCCCGGCTTCGGGAGGTGAGTGGATTGATCAGAGAGCATGACGGCAAGATCGACGAAAGGACAAGGGATGACCAAGCGACATGATTCGCTGATACCGCTGTCTCACGACCATCATCACGCCCTCGCGCAGGCCCGTCGACTGGAGGCCGCTGCCTCCATGACTGATGTGCCCGAACGGCGCCGAGCGGCCGACGACTTCGTCAACTTCTATCTGGGCCGACTAGTGCGTCATTTCCGAGAGGAAGAGGAACTGTTCTTTGCTCCGCTGGTGGATAGCGACGAGGCGGGCGACAAGGTGATACAAGCGGTTGCGGAGCATCTCCGGGTTCATGCGATGGCGCGTACGTTGAGGCGTCAGCTGGTCGACGGAGAGGCCGATCCCGAGACACTCAGCGCTCTCTCGAAATTGCTTACGGCACACGTCCGTTGGGAGGAGCGTGATCTCCTTCCCCTCGTCGAGAGACTCCTTTCACAGGAGGAACTAAAGGAGTTCGCGACGGTCGGGAGACGGGATGTCTGATGGTGCGCGGGCCCGGCGGTGTTGAGCCAATACAAGGGAGCATCCACTAAAGGTTTGTAGTTGTGGCTTCGAGGTGCGGATCTACCTTTCCCGCCATCAGGCATGCATGTGACCGATCGGCCCCTTGATCAGGAGCCGATCGCCTCTGTTCTTGTCGTGCTCTCAGAGGGATCCTGGATCCGAGATTCTGGAGGAGACACGTGATGGCACGTCTACTGTTGGCTGGGTTCCTAATCGCTCACGGGCTGATCCACGCGGCGATCTACGCTATTCCGAAAGACCCCGACAAGCCGGCTCCGTTCGATCCCAACAACTCTTGGGCATTTGCCGCCGTGCATGTTGCGGAGCGCCCAGCCCGGATCTTCGGCATGAGGGTCTCATGGCTGACCGCCCTCTTATTTACTGGAGCTGGAATCGCGCTTCTCGTCCACAGTTCGCTATGGGTGTCGATCGCGGTCTGCGCTGCGGTTCTTGGGCTCTTGCTCAAGGGATTGTTTTTCCATCCGTGGCTCATCATCGGCGTCCTGATCGATATCGGATTCGTATGGGCCGCGACAGCTGGCTGGCCGGCTTCCTTGACCTAGGCGTCCAGGCGCACGTGTCATCCATTGCACCTGGACGTCAGTCAGGTGGCCAACCGCCGACCGACGAGGGCGGCGCGCGAGTGCCTTGCGACATGGTCGCTCACGGATCCAAGAAGCGCTCGCCTGAAGGGGCCCAACCCTCGGGAGCCGACCGCTACGAGATCGAACTGCCCGCTATCGGCTTCTTTGAGCAGCTGCTCGGTCGGATTGCCAGCATCGATGCGCTCCTCGGCTTCGAACCCCGCGTCGCGCAAAAGGGTTGCCGCCCTGTCCGCGTGCCGCCGGCCCCGCTCGCGCATCCGTTGCTCCAGCTCCTTGGTGTGCTCCAGGTCGTCGTCTGAGAAGTGGGTCGGTCCGGGAACAGACATCAGGAGAGGTGAGTTGATCGGGACGACCGAAGCGACGGTTATCTCGGTCCGTGCGGGATCCGCGAAACGGGCAAGCGTCTCGACGGTGAATTCGGCCCCGCGGGAGCCATCGGTCCCTACCAATACGCGACCCTTAGTGTCTCCGGGGAGAGCTTCGTGGGCTATCAGCACCGACCAAGGCGAGGAGTGAAGCACATAAGTACTCACGCTCCCGAGCAGACGGGCGCCGAGCCAAGTGCGATTGCCTGAGCCCATCACGACCAGGTCGTACCAGTCCTTCTCCACGACACGCACGATCTCCTGGCCGGGATGGCCCTCGGCGGTGCGCCCGGCCGCCTTGAAGCCGGCGGCCAGCAGTTTGCTTACCGCTGCGTCTACGATTTCAAGCGTGTCCTCTCGTCTGGAGGGGACAGGGTCGAGCATTATTGGCATGTGCTCTGGGGCGGGTATCCCGGCGTGCGTGACCGACATGACAGTCACGTCGATGCGGTCCCTGTGCCCTATCTTCTCGAGCAGTGTGCCGGCGTCGACCGCAGGCTCAAACCCGTCGGTTGCATAGAGAATCTTCATCGTTTCCTCCTCGGGCGGGCTCGTGTTACGTAGTCCAATCGACTGATCATGTGAAGCGAGCCAGGTCGGAGCGCCTGTTCGGCCGCTAGGAGACCTTGTCATGCTCGCTCGCCGTAACGATCGACTCGAGCTTCTCACCCCATCTGCGGGCGCGCTCTGGTTCTCCAGCCAGGAGGGGACCGGGTGTTCCGGTCACCCAGAAGCTTTGTGCGGGCGCCACGATACGGAAGCCCAGGCGACTGAGACGCTTCTGTCCTGCACGAGCGGCGGAACCCGGCACGCGGGGTTTGTTGATGCGCGTGTCGAACGCAGCGGCCGCGACGCCCTTTGATCCACCCTTAACGGTGGCCAGCCACTCGCGCACCCCGATCCCTTTGGACACCAGATCGTGTCCGGCTTGCTGGGCGGCGCTCTGCCGGGTTCCCGGCCGGCTCATCCCGAACGCGTGGGTTGGGCCACCGACCACCAGCAACTCGACGTCAGGGTCGATGACACTGGGCGCGTCGCCGACCTCGACAATCCCCACGCTCATGCGAGACGCCAGACCGTCCGCGATGGCCCTTGCGATCGACTGCGTGTTTCCAAACATCGACTCGTACACCACGAGTGCCGACATTGCTCCTCCGTTCTCCGATCCCGCCTCGACCAGTTCCGAGACGGGTCCAGTGGTTAGCTGCCGTCTGAGTTGTGCAAGCCCTGCGTGCCCGCAATCACCGCGACGGTGTCGGCGAGAACGCGAGCGGTCCTCAGCGCACCCACCAACGCGCGGTCACCATCGATAACGGGCTCGTCGGCTTGTCCCTCGAGTGCTACTACGGCGGGCGACGACGGGTCGGCCGCGCAGCGGACCAGCGGCAGAGAGCCCGCGACCGAGCGATTCGCGTCGACGTAAACCACGGCGACATCCGCGCATTCTCTCTCTGCACAGGATCCTCTTCCCTCCAGCAGCGGGCAACTCGTGTGGGCGGGGCCGGTGCAGGATCTGATTCGCCAGCCATCCTCGAGCAACGCCGCTTTCAGATCAGAGGCATCGTCCGCGCCTCGTCCCACGATCAGAGCAGAGCGTGACACGTACCGCTCGAGCACATCACCCAGTTCGGGGCGATTCAGGTCGAGCGGACTTCCGAGGACTTCTGGGTCGGTCGAGCAATCAACTTTGTCCATGTCGCTTCCTCCTTGGAGCAAGCTTGGAATGCACGACGTGATGCCGTCAGGGCCGCTCGGCCCCCTTTGGGTGAGGCAAAAGTCCCTTAGACGCACCGCAAGTGGGCACTACCGGCGAGTGGATGGTCTTGCGACACTGCGGTGGAAAGACGCTCCTATGTGAGGAGAAAAAGGTGAGTTCCGAAGCTATGACCATCCGCTCTCTCATACGGATCCGAGGATCGGCAACGCTCGAGGACGCGGCAAGGTTGATGTGCGATATGAGCATGGGCGCGCTCAGAGTTGACGACGCGGATAGTTGCTTCGTCGGCCTCATAACCGAAAGGGACCTGCTCTGGGCGATGGCGCAAGGCAAGGACCCGGAGGGAACCCCTGTGGGAGACGTCGTCAACAACTTTCCGATTATGGTCGATGGGCCCATCTCATCCGAGAAAGCCGCGGAGAGGATGATGTCGGCCCACGTACGTCATCTGCTGGTCAGAGAGGGTGACCGCTTGGGCGTAGTTTCTCTGCGCGACGTGGTGAGGGGATCACTCGTCGACACCTCATCCACATGCACCCACTCGGCGTCGGCCGCCGAGCTGCGCCGGATGTTTGGCAAGGCCTTCATCTAAGGATGCCCGCCTAAGATCGGCGGGTGCCCGCTCCTCACGCAGAAGCCGCCGACCGCGTCGTTTCACGACTTGTCTCGGATCCCGGACGGGGTTTGGACGAGGCCGAGGCGGGCGCGCGTCTCCTAAGCCAGGGCCCGAATGAGCTCAAAGGCGCCCCGCAGGTGCCCCGCTGGCGGAAACTCCTCAGTCAGTTTGTGGACCCGCTCGTCGTCTTGTTGCTTGCCGCGGTTGTGGTTTCCCTCGCAATCTGGTTGATCGAGGGATCACACGGAATCCCTTTCGAGACGCTTGCGATCGTGTCGATCGTGCTACTCAACGCGGTCCTCGGTTACATCCAGGAGGAAAGGGCGGAGCGGGCCGTGGCGGCGCTCCGGCGCATGACGACCACCACCGTCGCCGTGATGCGGGACGAGCGTCTGCGGCGCGTCCCGTCCACTGAACTCGTCAGGGGTGACGTAGTCCTGCTCGAGGAGGGGGACGCAGTCGCTGCCGACGCTCGCCTTCTCGATGTCACCGCGCTGCAGGTTGCCGAGGCCTCCCTCACGGGTGAGAGCCACCCGGTCGCAAAGCAGATCACCCCTGTGGCGGAGGAAGCGGTGCTCGGCGACCGCACCAACATGGTTTTCGGTGGAACCGTCGCCACCTTCGGTCGCGGAAAAGCGGTCGTGGTTGCGACCGGTATGGACACGGAGATGGGTCACATCGCGGGGATGATCCAGAAGGCCCCGGACCAAACCACGCCGCTCCAGTTCGAGATCGATCGCGTCGGCCGCCTCCTGGGAGTTGCCGTCGTCATTATCGCCGCCATCGTGATCGGCACGATCTTGCTGACCTCCGACGTGACGGGCACGGATGCTCTCGTCGAGGTCATGCTGCTGGGGGTTTCTCTTGCAGTCGCCGCCGTCCCCGAGGGCCTTGCAACGGTGCTGACCGTGGTCTTGGCATTGGGCGTCCAGCGCATGGCGGGGCGTAATGCCATCGTGAAGAAGCTCGCGGCCGTCGAAACGCTTGGATCGGCCACCGTGGTCTGCACCGACAAGACCGGGACCCTGACGAAGAACGAAATGACGGTGCGAACGATAGTGAGCGCAAGCGGAAGAGTCGAGCTCACCGGTGCCGGCTACGAACCCACCGGAGAGGTCCTGGTGGACGGAAGGCCGCTTAGCGATGGCGACCTGAGCGTTGAGGTGAGGCGGGCTCTCGGCGCGGCGACGCTCGCCAGCAATGCTCAGCTGTCTAACGAGAACGGGGTCTGGAATGTAGTGGGGGATCCGACCGAGGGAGCGCTTCTCGTAGCGGCACGGAAAGCGGGTGTCGATGCCGACTACATCGACGAACGCTTCAAACGAGTCGGTGAGCTGCCCTTCTCATCCGAGCGGAAGCTGATGAGCACGATTCAGACCGATTCGGAGAACCCCGAGCTTGTGGACGTCTTCGTCAAAGGGGCTCCCGACGTGCTGCTGGCTCGCTGCACCCACGAGTTCGTCGGCTCAGAAGCGGTCCCACTGGACGAAGCACGGCGCGGCGCGATCCTCGACGGCATCGAAGCACTGGCGGCTGAGGCTCTGCGCACACTGGGCGTCGCGAGTCGACCAGTCGCGCGAGATTCGTATACGAGTGCCGACGAGGACTTTGAGCACGAGCTCATCTACGTCGGCGTTGCGGGCATCATCGACCCGCCGCGACCGGAGGCGGCGGATGCGGTCGCAAGGGCGCACCGTGCAGGAGTGAGGGTCGTCATGATCACCGGAGATCATCCAGGTACGGCGGCGGCCATCGCCTCTGAGCTTGGCGTCGTCGAGCCTGGAGCAGATGCCACCAACGGCGCGCGTCTGCAGGCGATGGACGAAGACGAACTGCTCGAGACCGTCCGCACCATTTCCGTCTATGCGCGTGTCAGCCCCGAGCACAAGCTCCGAATCGTGGGCGCGCTGAAGCGCGACGGACACGTCGTCGCGATGACTGGGGACGGGGTGAATGACGCACCGGCTCTCAAGAACGCGGACATCGGCATCGCCATGGGGATCACGGGTACCGAGGTCTCCAAGGAGGCCGCCGACATGATCCTCACCGACGACAACTTCGCAACCATCGTCGCGGCAATCGAAGAGGGCCGGGCCATCTTCTCCAACATTCGCAAGTTCATCCGATATCTGCTCTCGTCGAACGTGGGCGAAGTAGTGACGATGTTCTTCGGCGTCCTGCTCGCCGGGCTGATCGGTCTGAGTGGGAGCGCGAGTGGAGGACTGATCGTGCCCTTGCTCGCAACCCAGATTCTGTGGATCAACCTGCTCACCGACGCCGCTCCGGCGCTGGCCGTGGGGGTCGATCCTCCCGACCGGCGCGTGATGGATCACCCTCCGCGTTCACGTTCCGATCGCCTCATCGATGCGCGGATGTGGACCGGAATCCTCGTGGTTGGCGCCACCATGGCTGTGGCAACGCTGCTCACTCTCGATTTCGGACTGCCCGGCGGGCTCATCGACGGCGATCTGGGACTCAGCGAGGCGCGCACCATGGCGTTCACCGTCCTCGTGCTGGCGCAGCTGTTCAACGTGTTCAATTCGCGCTCGGATACCGTAAGCGCGGCCAGTCATGTGTTTGCGAACCCGTGGCTGTGGGCAGCTGTGGGTCTCTCGCTCTCGCTCCAGCTAGCGGTCGTCTACCTCCCGCTACTCAACGAGGCGTTCGACACCCGGCCACTCGATGTGGGGCAGTGGTTTGTCTGCTTTGCGATGGCGAGCATCGTGTTGTGGGTAGACGAGATCAAGAAGCTGCTCGTGCGAGCTAGATTCCGGCGACGTCTTTGAGCAGAACTCCGATCAGGTAGGCGCACGCGGCGGCGCTTCCTCCGACTGCAAGCGTCTCAACCCCGCCGATCCACCACTTCATGTCGACGAAGCGGGCCTTGAGCGCACCGACGGCGAAGAATGCTGCGGCGGTCATGATGGCGCTCCATGCGAAGGGGCTTGCAACCTCGCCGGACACGAAGAAGTCATAGACGAATGCAGCCAGCGGGACGAAGCCGACGGTCACGAAAGCCGCGAAGGTCGCCCCTCCGGCCCGCCACTCATCTGTTGCAACATTTGCGTATCCCAGCTCCTCGGTCATCATCGTGTCCAGCCAAAGTTCGTTGTCCGACGTGATGAGCTCGACGGCGCGGTCCAGATCGGCGCCGGTGAAGCCCTTGGCGGCGAGGATTTGGCGAACCTCCTCGCGTTCGCCCTCGGGCACGGCTTCGATGTGGAGTGCCTCTTCGCGGCGCGCTCGCCGGCGCAGTTGCCGTTCGGAGCGCGTTGCTAGAAAGTTGCTCGCCGCCATGCTGAATCCGTCCGCAATGAGGTTCGCGGTGCCCAGGACGATCACGATTCCCGGTTCGAGGCCCGCTCCTGTGACTCCCGCTACGATCGCGAACGTGGTCACTGCGCCGTCCACGGCCCCATACATGAAGTCGCGCAGGTACTCGGGCGAACGGACTTCGGCGAGTCTTTCGCGTACCGCGCTTTCGGTGTGATCGGCCCTAAGGCGCTCGATCACACGGTTGGAGTCGATCTTGGCCGTCCGTCCTCGAGAGAGCGTTCGGTTTTTCGGCCTCCGGCTCACGCGTGCGACTTCATAGCCGCGAGGCGAATGCGAAGCCCCTCAACGCTTTTCACCTTTTCCACTTCCTTTCGATTCACCGATGAGCTCAGGCTGGCATTCACCGGTGGGACGAGTTAGGGGCGTTCGGCTCCGAGCTGGCAGGCCGGCTGGACCGGGAAGCAGGGACCCTTGGAATGACGCGCTCGTGAGTTGTTGGGCGCTATTGGTCGGCGTCGCGACGCGGTGCTTTGGCCCGGGCGACGTAGGCTGCCGCCTCCGAACGCCTGTGAACCTCCAGTTTGCTGAGTATCGACGAGACGTAGTTCTTCACGGTCTTGTCGGAGAGGTGGATCTGCTCGGCGATCTGACGATTCGTCAACCCCTGGCCGACCATGTCGAGGATCCGATCCTCCTGAGGAGATAGCCGAGCGAGCTTCGGATCCGTGTCGTCGTACTTGGACTTTCGGAGCCGCTCGAGTACCCGCTGCGTAACGTTTGGATCGAGAAGCGACTGGCCCGACCCCACTTTCCTGATCGCATCGACGAGGTCGCCTCCCCGAATTTGCTTGAGTACGAAACCGGCGGCTCCCGCCATGATCGAGTTGAAGAGGGCCTCGTCGTCGGAGTACGAGGTCAGCATGATCACCTGAGTGTCGGAGCGGAGGTCGCGGATGCCTCTGCAGGCCTCGACGCCGTTCATGTCGGGCATGCGGACGTCCATGACCACCACATCGGGTTCGTGGATGCGAGCAACGTCGATTGCTTCCCGTCCGTCGCCGGCCTCGGCGATGACCTCGAGGTCGGCCTCCGCCTCTAGCAGAGCGCGCAGCCCCTGACGAACGACCTCGTGATCGTCGACCAGCATGATTCGCAGGGATTCACCCACGCGCTTTTGCTCCTTCCGGGAGAACTACGCGGTGCACGGTGCCTTTCGGAGAACGAGGCTCGATCTCCAAACGTCCCCCTAGCAACCTCGCGCGATCGGCCATGTTGGTGAGCCCATGGCCTCGCTCTACTGCATCTGGGTCGAAGCCTATGCCGTCGTCGGTGATCTCGAAGACGAGGTCATCTCCCCGGCGGGTCCACGTGATGTGAACCTCGCCGGCTCGCGCATGGCGGGCGATGTTCGATAGTGCTTCCCGGCAGATATGCGCGAGGTGGCTCTGAGCGCTCGGTTCCAAGGACTCCGACGCGCCGAGGTCGAGATCAACGTGGGCGGACGCGAGCGTGTTGACCTCGAAATTCTGGGCGAGATCTGCGATTCGACCGGCAAAGCTCTGGCGGGAGTCACCACCAGGCTTGAGCTCGAAGATGTAGCCGCGGACGTCACGGACGACGTTGTCTAGCTCCGCGATCGACTCATCGATCCGCGTCTCGGAACGCTTCGGATCGTCGGACATCGTTGCGAGTGATGCCTGCAGTGACAATCCGACCGAGTAGATCGACTGAATGACGCCGTCGTGCAAGTCCTTGGAGATCCGCTCCCGTTCTTCAAGGATGGCCATGTCCTCCCGTCTGCGGGTGACCTCTTCGAGTAGCCGTGCGTTCTGAACTGCCACCCCCGCCTGTGCCGCAAACATCAGAGCGATGCGCTCGTCGTCCTTCGAGAACTCGCTGCCATCCTCTTTCTCGGTCAGGTATAGACGGCCGTAGACGTTTCCGCGGCTGAGAATGGGAGCTCCTAGGAACGTGCGCATAGGGGGATGGTTCTCCGGGAACCCCGTTGAGCGCGGGTGGCTCGAGATCTCCGTAAGCCGCAGAGGCCGCCCCTCCTCGATGATCACACCGAGGACCCCTCGCCCCGTCGGCAGGTCCCCGATCAGGTCGGCAGTGTGATCATCGATCCCCGAGTAGACGAAGCGCGCCAGCTTGCCGTCTTCACCAAGTACACCCACGGCACCGTAGCGCGCGCCGATGACATCACGGGCTAGATCGGCGATGCGCTGCAGAAGGGCGTCGAGCTCGAACTCCGAGGCAAGAACCATTCCCGCCTCCACAAGCGCGGCCAAGCGGCGGTCGGCGGAGCGGCTATCAGCCAACGAATCGCCAGGGGAACTCATGCGCGTCACGATGCTCGCGACGGTGGCTCGCTGTCAACCGACCTCGTAGCCCATCAGGGCGCGGCATCACTGTTCCACAACCAGAGCTCGTTCGCTGTGTCCCAGGACTCTCACGAGGTCGGCTCGCGAGATGATTCCTATCAGATACTCATCGTGGTCGACGACGGGGAGCCGTTTGACGCGGTGCCGTTCGGTAAGCGCGGCTGCTTCCGAAATGGTCATCCCGGGGGATGCGGTAATCACGGGCGCACTCATTGCTTCCGCGACCCTCGCCGTACTCAGTCTCAGCGATGTCGCTTCGCGGGAGGCGTTGGCGACGGCGTCGAGGAAGTTGGTCACGCGGCCTCTCCTGGGCCGGTAAGCGGCCCGGATGATGTCCGACTCAGAGATGACCCCCACGACCTTGCCATGCTCGAGTACGGGAGCCCCGCTGATGTGGTTGCGGGCCAGTCGCTGGGCGGCATATTGGATCGAATCCGTGGGCTTGAGCGCGAGGAAAAGCCGCGTCATAACCTCTTCTACCCTCGTGTCTTTCACCTGCAGCCCCTTCATTTCTTAGCGCGGCTATTGTCGGCGCGCCGTTTTCGCAACGCGCATCGTCACCTAGCTGCGGCAAGTGCCCTAGTGCCGGAAGGCCCCAAGTAGGAGTGCCAGTCGGCCGTGGGCGCCCTGGCGAGTCGTTGCCATGTTGTGCTCAACAACCACTATCGAGGAGGACCGCCATGAGGGTCGCAGACGTAAGCGCCCACGTGCTTGTGAAGGTGGACAAGAGCGTGAGCCTCAGAGAAGCCGCCGTTGAACTGAGCGGCAACGAGGTCGGCGTGCTGGCCGCGGAGGACTCCCATGGCGTGACGGGGATTTTTAGCGAGCGCGACCTGGCCAGGGCCGTCGCGGACGAAGCCGACCTCGACGTCGTGCAAGTGCGGGAGTACATGACGGAGTCACCCGTCACCGTCGACCAAGAGGCGTCGGTGGAGGAGGCAATCGGCCTGATGCACCGCTTCGGAGTACGCCACGTAGTCGTTGCTCACAAGGGTGAGGCAAGCGGGCTCATCTCGGCGCGCGATGTTCTGCGAATGCTGGCACCTGACGTAGCCACCATCACCCAGGGCTGACGAGAGAGCGGACGCCCTGGCAACACACCAGTGACGACAGGAGGACTCATGCGCACAAAACTGACCATTGGAGCGATCCTGCTGTTCGCGGTCATCATCTACACCGCTCTGGTTGTCGCGGCGATTCTCCAGTTCGGGAGTGGCCGAGGGTTGGGCATCGCCGTGGCGACTACGGTCTTGGTGATGGCTGTGTACCGGGCGCTGATTCGCCCCTGGCACTCGAAATGGGGAGCGACGAGAGAAGAGGTCGAGCGACCCTTGCCTGGAGACGATCTTTTGGATGCAGCGTCATCGACTACGCGCGCGATTTCGATAACAGCTCCGGCGGAGCGGATCTGGCCCTGGCTCGTTCAGATCGGGTACGGGCGCGGCGGCTGGTACAGCTATGACTGGATCGACAATGATGGCCGGCCCAGCGCCGATCACATCGTCCCGGATCTTCAAAGGCTCGAGGTGGGTGACACGATTTCCTTCATTCCGGGCATGGGTCCGCGTGTCAAGGAAATAGTCCCTCCTCGCTGGATCGTGAGCGCGGGCGAGGAGGACACCTGGTGCCTCGCGCTGTACAGCGTCGACAACTACCACACCCGATTGGTAAGTCGCTGGCGGGTCGCCTGGAATGTGACCCCTGCCTCTTTCCTCTGGATCTTGATCTCCGATCCCGGTGCTTTCCTCATGGAACAAAAAATGCTGCGGGGCATCAAGAAGCGTGCCGAGAGGGCGGCCGCCGAATCGCTCCGCGAGGCACGGATCTGGTCGGGCCGGTGAGCCCTTCGGATGGGTGCCACCTGGACCTAACGGGCTCCCATCGCCTGCCGGATGCTGTGCCAAGACCGAAGGAACGCAGAGAGAAGGAGGAAGACGGTGACAACGACATTGAAGGACAAGCTTGATTACGAGGCAGCCGAGCTGGTTGCCCCCGGCACGGCCCCGGAGTCGCAGCCAAAGGTCCGCTTGGTTTGGGGGGTTCTTCGCCTGATGATGGGCTTCACCTTCCTCTGGGCCTTTCTCGACAAGCTTCTGGCACTGGGGTTCGCCACCGGACGAAACCCCGAGACCGGAGCCATCGACTTCTTCGGGGACGCGGCCTGGATCAACGGAGCCTCGCCGACGGAAGGCTTCCTGAGCTTCGGCGTCCACACCAAGGAGCCGCTCCAAAGCTTCTACGAGGGCCTTGCCGGCTCCGCCTTCATCGACTGGATCTACATGCTCTCGATGGCGGCGATCGGAGTTCTGCTGATCCTGGGTGTCGCCACCAGGCTGTCGGCCATCGGGGGTGCGGTTTGGATGCTCATCTTCTACACCGCCTCGGCGATGTGGCCCGAGAACAACCTGTTCCTCGACGACCACCTGGTCTACGCAGTCATCCTCGCCGGGTTGGCGTATGCGGGAGCCGGACGTTACCTCGGCTTGGGGAACTGGTGGAAGAAGACCGAGCTTGTCAGGAAGTACCCGATCCTGCAGTAAGCGGTTTTCAACGACGACAGGCGGACCCGAGAGGGTCCGTCTGTTCGTTGTGTGACAATCGCGGCTTGCCAAGTGAGGAGGATCGGATGTCACAGGCCGAAGTCTCGATTGACGCTCCCACCGGCCCGCTCTCGGATGCACAGCTCGCATCGATCGACGCCTACTGGCGCGCGGCCAACTACCTTTCCGTTGGTCAGATCTATCTCCTCGACAATCCTCTCCTTCGGGAGCCGCTCCGGATCGAGCACGTGAAGCCGCGCCTCCTCGGTCACTGGGGCACCACCCCCGGCCTCAACTTCATCTACGTCCACATGAACCGCGTGATCAGGAAGTCTGATCTGAACGCGATGTACGTGATCGGTCCGGGTCACGGCGGCCCCGGGTTGGTTGCGACCGCCTATCTCGAGGGGACGTACTCAGAGACCTACTCCCACATCACCGAGGACGAGGCCGGCATGCGCGAGCTGTTTCGTCAGTTCTCGTTTCCGGGCGGGATTCCCAGTCATGTCGCTCCCGAGACTCCGGGCTCCATTCACGAGGGTGGCGAGCTGGGTTACTCGCTGGCGCACGCATTCGGTGCCGCCTTCGATAACCCCGACCTCCTCGTGTGCTGCATCGTCGGCGACGGGGAGGCCGAAACCGGTCCCTTGGCCACGAGCTGGCACTCGAACAAGTTTCTGAATCCGGTGACGGACGGTGCGGTCCTGCCCGTGCTCCACCTCAACGGCTACAAGATCGCCAATCCAACCGTGCTTGCACGGATCCCCGAGGAGGAGCTCCGCCGGTTGATGGAGGGATATGGATACCGGCCGCGTTTCGTGACCGGGGACGATCCGGCCGTGATGCACCAACAAATGGCGTCGGTCCTCGATGAATGCATCGAGGAGATAGGGGTGATTCAGCGGGCGGCCCGGGCTGGATCGGAGACCGAGCGGCCCCGCTGGCCCATGATCGTGTTGCGCACCCCCAAGGGGTGGACGGGCCCGAAGACCGTCGACGGCAAGCCGGTCGAGGGAACGCACCGTTCACACCAGGTTCCGCTGGCGAAGCTGGCGGAGAATCCCGAGCACCTCCGCGCCCTCGAAGAATGGATGCGCAGCTACCGACCGGAAGAGCTGTTCGACGAGGGCGGACGGTTGGTGGACGAGCTGCGCGCGCTGTCGCCTCGTGGCGAGCGCCGAATGAGCGCCAACCCCGTGTCCAACGGCGGTTTGCTGCTGCGCGAGCTGTTGTTGCCGGATTTTCGCGATTACGGAGTGAAGGTCGACACTCCCGGAACGACGTCCAGCGAGGCGACGCGCGTTCTCGGCGAGTTCGTGAGGGACGTGCTTAAGGCCAACCGACGCAACGGCAACTTCCGGATCTTCGGTCCGGACGAAACCGAGTCGAACCGGCTCGGAGCCGTGTTCGAGGTCACCAATCGAACGTGGGTCGCTGAGGGGCAACCGAACGACGAACAGGTTGCACCAGACGGCCGCGTGATGGAGGTCTTGAGCGAGCACATGTGCCAGGGCTGGCTCGAGGGCTATTTGTTGACCGGACGGCACGGGCTCTTCAGTTGCTACGAGGCGTTCATCCACATCATCGATTCGATGTTCAACCAGCATGCCAAGTGGCTCAAGGTGAGCCAGGAGATTCCCTGGCGCAGGCCCATCGCTTCCCTCAACTACCTGTTGACCTCGCACGTCTGGCGTCAGGACCACAACGGTTTCTCGCATCAGGATCCGGGCTTCATCGATCACGTTGTGAACAAGAAGGCAGAGATCATCAGGGTTTACCTGCCCCCCGACACGAACACGCTTCTCTCCGTGGCCGATCACTGCCTGCGGAGTCGCGACTACGTCAATGTGATCGTTGCCGGCAAGCAGCCAACGCTGAACTGGCTATCGGGCGAGGAGGCGATCCTGCATTGCACTCGCGGTATCGGAGTCTGGGACTGGGCAAGCAACGAGGGCGGCGAGGAACCGGATGTGGTCATGGCATGTGCGGGGGACACCCCGACGCTCGAGACTCTGGCCGCGGTGGACCTCGTGCGGAAGCATCTTCCGCACCTGAAGGTCCGAGTCATCAACGTGGTCGATCTCATGCGCCTTCAGGACGAAAGCGAGCATCCCCACGGCATGCCGGGTGCCCAGTTCGACGCGCTGTTCACGACGAACAAGCCGGTGATCTTCGCCTACCACGGCTATCCGTGGCTGATTCATCGCCTCACTTACCGGCGCTCGAACCACTCCAACATCCACGTGCGTGGATACAGAGAAGAGGGGACGACGACCACGCCCTTCGACATGGTGATGCTGAACGATCTGGACCGCTTCCATCTCATGATCGACGTGATCGATCGGGTCCCCGGGCTCGGGGCCCGGTACGCGGGCTTGCGCCAGCAGATGGTTGATGAGCGCCTGCGGCATCGCGCCCACACGCGCAGGACCGGCGCCGACAGCCCCGAGGTCAGCAACTGGACCTGGCCCTACTAGATCGCTGCCCGCATGCGAATCCTCGTGCTCAACGCAGGGTCGAGCAGCATCAAGCTGCGACTGCTGGATGCGAATGATGCTGTGGTTTTTTCGAGCGATCTTGGTACCGAGGGCCTGAGGGAACGCCAAGCGCTTGAGGAAGCGGTGGGGGAAGCGGAGGTCGAAGCGGTAGGGCATCGCGTGGTGCACGGCGGCCGCTTGTTCTCGGGCGCGGCGATCATCACCGACGAGGTCCGGGAGCAAATCGCGTCGCTCGAGGAGTTAGCTCCGCTCCACCAAGCTCCGTCTCTCGCGGGAATCACGCGCGCACAGCAGGCGTTTCCGGCACTGCCGCACGTGGCCTGCTTCGATACGGCTTTTCACTCCGACCTACCCGCGGCCGCATCGACTTACGCGGTGCCTCTGAAGTGGCGGGAGCGCTTCGGGGTGCGACGCTATGGGTTTCATGGCCTCTCGCATGCCTATGCGTCGCGGCGAGGGGGCGAGATGATCGGCGAGTGTCTCGACTCGCTTCGGGTTGTCACCTGTCATTTGGGAGCAGGCGCTTCGCTTGCGGCCGTCGCCGGCGGACGCTCCGTTGACACAACCATGGGGCTCACTCCGCTCGAAGGGTTGGTGATGGCCACGCGGTCCGGCTCAATCGACCCGTCGATCCCCCTGTGGCTGCAGGCTCACGCAGGCTTGACGCGGACCGAGGTGCAAGAGGCACTGGAACAAGATTCCGGACTTACCGGACTGGCCGGGACGGCCGATATGCGCGAGGTCCTGGGACGGGCGACCAAGGGGGACGCCGAAGCGGCGCTGGCTCGCGATGTCTACGTACACGCACTGCGAGCCGGCATCGCTCGCATGGCCGCTGCGATGCAGGGCGTCGACGCGGTGGTCTTTACGGGTGGGGTCGGGGAGCACTCGCCGGAGATCCGGTCGTTGGCCGCAAAAGGCTTGGGGTTTCTCGGCGTGGCCCTCGACGAGCCTCGCAATCGGCAAGTTGCAGAAGACGCGGACGTCTCCGCGACCGGAGCACCGGTGCGGACGTTGGTCGTCCAGGCGAGAGAGGATCTCCAGATGGCACGCGAGATCCGCGGTCTCCTCCAGGTCGGCGGCTAAAGGACGTTGCCCAAGACCAGTGCCAGGACCACCGCGAGGGAGATAACCAGGGCAGGGACGGCGCCGATCAAAACCCACATGTCGCTCACTGTTCAACCTCCTTAGCTGGATCGAAGAATGGGGTTTCAGCTATGCAGTTGCCGGTTGCGGGTTACCAATTCGCCGGCTCTTGCCATTCGCGCGACGTTCTTAAGTGCAGCGCGGAAATCCCAGCCCTGAGGCTTCCTCGGCTTTGACGAGGCCTTCGCAGGGTGAGTCAGAGTTGTTGCACGTTCTCGAGTGACTTCCATCTCCTTACCTCCATCTTTGAGTTGAGGACGGCCTGTCCTTCACTCTTCTTGGTGTATGTGCCGATCGTTGCAGGTCAAAACGCGGCCCCAACAGGGCCGTTGGTCACGACGACGACGGGACATGAGGCCCCTGGGGCCGTCCGACCGGTCCCAGTGCCCCCCGGTTGGAGGCAGCCGAAAGTCCCGAGGAGGTCGGGTCATTCGGACCTATTGCTCATTCGCGGCTTCGGTTGGAATTGCCTTCAGACAACGAGAACTGCGAAATGAAAGGAACGCGAGCCCAGATGAGCGAACGAACCAAGGCCCTGCTCGTATGGCCGGTGGCGGGATTCTTCGTGGCCATCGCCTTCGGCGTGGGCCTCATCGCCCAAGCCGCCTTCGGCGGGCAGACCGATGTAAATACTGTCGCCGTGTCGGCCGAGTCAACCGGCGGCGAGCAGAATGTGGCCACCGTCGAGCTGGGTGACCTCTTCATCAAGCCCGCCGAGATCAGCCTCGAGCCGGGTGACGCCTCTATTACCGTGCGCAACAACGGCAAGACCCAGCACGACTTCACGGTAACGGGCGTGACCGCAACCAAGCTTCTGGACCCCGGCTCCGAGGAAACGGTCGCGCTGACCGGGCTCGAGCCGGGCACCTACGATTTCATCTGCTCGGTTCCGGGACACGCCGACGGTGGGATGAAGGGCGTCATCACCGTTGCTAATGGAGGCGGAACCGAGGGAGCCTCCGCGGACCTCAACGAAATGGACCACTCGGCCCACGCCACGATGTCTCCCCAGGAGGTGCTCGACGCCGATGCGGCGCGCACCGCTCTGTTTCCCGCCGAGACCAAGGGCACCGGCGGGAAGCCGCTGGAGCCCACGATCGAGGCCGACGGCACCAAGGTGTTCGAGCTGACCGCAGACGAGATCAAGTGGGAGATCGAGCCCGGCGTGTTCAAAGAGGGCATGGCCTACAACGGCCAGATTCCCGGGCCGGCGATCAACGCACAACTAGGTGACAAGGTCAAGATCGTGCTCACCAACGAGCTTGACGACGAGCCGACGGTCCTCCACCTGCACGGCATGACGGTTCCGAACGACATGGACGGAGTGCCCGGGCTCACCCAGGACGCGATTCTGCCGGGCGACAGTTTCTCTTATGAATTCACCGTGCGAAACACCGGCTCGAACATGTACCACTCGCACTTCATGGCCGACACGCAGGTTCCCAAGGGACTGCTCGGAGCGTTCATCGTCGCCGATCCGAAGGATCCGCAGGTCGATCTCGACACGACCATGGTGCTCAACGATGGGCCCTTGGGCTTCACCATCAACGGCAAGAGCTTTCCCGCCACCGCTCCGATCGTTGCCTCCGAGGGTGACCTCGTGCGCATCCGCTACATGAACGAGGGGCTTCAGATCCATCCCATGCATCTTCACGGGATCCCTCAGAAGGTCGTCGCCAAGGACGGCCACGTGCTGGCCCATCCCTACATGGCCGACACCGTGATGGTGGCGCCGGGGGAGCGCTACGACGTGCTTGTCAGGGCGAGTGAGGTCGGCGCCTGGGCCTTCCACTGCCACATCTTGACCCACGCAGAGGGTGCCGATGGCATGTTCGGGATGGTTACGGCCATGGTCGTCGAATGATCCCAGCGACACATTCGGCGGGCTCAAAGACACTTCCGGTGCTGGAGGCACCGTTCCCGCGTCGATCTCCCATGGCGGATCATCATTTCTCTGCGCGGGTGTGGGCGAGCGCCGCGCTTATCGCCGTCCTGCTCCCGTCCACCTGGCGATTGGGGTGGTGGCTCCCTCTGCACTTTCTCCTGATCGGGGCCGCCTCGCAGTTGATCATCGGCGGTCAGACGATGTTCTCCGCCACTCTGGGAGTGGCACCCGGCCCACGGCGAGCAACGACGCTCGCCCAACTGGTTCTAATGAACGCCGGGGTAATCGGTATCTCTGCCGGTCGCGTATTCGGGATCGTCTGGCCGGTGGCGATGGGCGCGCTGTCGTTTCTGACTGCGGTGGTGTGGTCGGCGGTCGTCGTTCGTTCTCTGTGGCGCCGTTCTCTGAACCGGCGATTCGTCGAGACCGGCGTCCTCTACTCCCTGGCCTCGGTTTGCGTCGTGCTGGGAGCCGGGATGGGAGTGGCGATGGCACTTGGTTGGACCAACGATTCAGCCAGCTACGCCACGCACAAGCTGGCCCACATGGCCCTCAACCTGTGGGGGTGGGGCGGTCTTACGATTCTGGGGACCATGCTGACGCTGCTCCCCACGGTGCTGCACGTACGGGCGCCTGTACCGAGGATCGGCCGCGGCCCCTGGGTCGCCTTTACCGGCCTGATCCTCCTGGTCACCTTCGTGACCCTCGAGGCATACGTTGCCGCCGCCGTCTCAGCGACGGTGTTCGCGTCGGGGCTTGGCCTTCCACTCATGTACTTCCGTGCCGTGGCGAGCAAGCCGCGTCGACGACACGTGCCGGCTGCCGGTCTTCACCTTGGTGCGAGCGTTGTTTGGATGATGTCGGTAGCCCTAGTTCAAGTTGTGCTTCTCTTCCGAGAGGACGTCATCGCTCTGCGAGACGTCTGGATTGTTGGGATCGCGCTCGGCGTCATCGGACAGGCATTGCTGGGAGCGTGGTCGTTCCTACTTGCCTCGGGCCGGCCCGCGGTGGCCCAGGTTCGACGGCGCGAGCTGTACGCCTTCGAGCTGGGAGGGAAGTCGCAGGTCGCGACGTTCAATCTCGGGCTTGTGCTCCTGCTGCTGGAGTTGAGGGGTCTGGTTCCTGCATCGGTTGGCGCCCTCGGTCTCGGACTCGTCGCGGGCACCGGCGCGTGGGTGATGTTCAAGTGTTGGAGCTTTCCGCTGCTCGCGAAGCTGCCGGGCATGTCCGGCCGGGCGTCCCGGTACTGGCTTCCGCTCGACGGTCGCGGTGTTGATGCCTCCCCGCTCAACATCTCTCCGGAGAGCCCCTCATGACAGACACGATGTCGCTGTTCTACGCCCTGCTTACGGTCGTGGCCAGCGCGGCGGTCCTGGTGGCACTGGTTCTCGTGATTGGAGCACGCCGCTCTCCCGCGCTCGCCGAATTACTCCTAGGGGTTCGCTCCCAACTCGCGTTTCACGGAACGTGGATGGCCTGGATCGTCGCGCTCGTAGCGATGACCGGAAGTCTCTTTTACTCGGAGGTGGCGAACTTCCCTCCCTGCACGCTCTGCTGGTATCAGCGCATTGCGATGTACCCGCTCGTCGCGATCCTCTACGTGGGGGCAGCAGCGCGTGACCGCAGGATCCATCTCTACGCCCTCCCGCTGGTGATGGTGGGTGGCTCGATCTCCTCCTATCACTACCTGCTCGAGCGCTTCCCCAACATCGGCTCGTCAGCATGCGAGGTCACCAATCCGTGCACCGTGTTGTGGGTGTGGAGATTCCATTACATCTCGATTCCCTTCATGGCCCTCAGCGCGTTCGCGTTGATCTTGACCCTCCTGTTGTTGACTCCCCGTTCCCAACCAACTGAAGTCGGCGAAGCGCCCGCCGTTGTCAAGTCCGAAGAGCCTCAAGGAGAACTCGTATGAGCTCAGCATCCGCACTCGTCCGTAAGCGTGAAGGATCCACCATATGGATTGTGATTGCGACCGGCCTCGTCGCATTGTTCGCCGTGGCCATCGTCTTCACGCGCTCCTCGTCGACCGTCGACCGAGCCGATACCGAGCAGAGCGAGACTCAGGTCGTATCTGTCCAGGGCGACTCGCTTCCGCCGCTCTCGGAAACCGGCCGGGATCCGGCGGTGGGGATGAGCCTGCCGCAGGTTTCGGGAAAGTCGTTCGATGGGACCAAGATTTCGATGTCCAACGACGGCGTCGCCAAGGTGGTCATAGTCGGCGCGCACTGGTGCCCGCACTGCCAGGCCGAGATTCCGAGGCTGCAGGGGTGGATCGATCAACAAGGTATGCCCGAAGAGGTCGAGGTCGTTACCGTGTCGACCGCAGCGGATCCTGGACAGCCCAACTACCCGCCATCTGAATGGTTGGAGAGGGAAGACTGGACCTCGCCGGTAATTGCGGATGATGCATCCGGAGCCACCAGCAAGGCCCTGGGGACGTCGGGCTTTCCGTTCTTTGTGTTCGTGAATCCCGACGGCACGGTTCATTCCCGATTTGTCGGTGAGCTTCCCGTCGATCAATTTGCGTCGACCGTGGAGATGCTGTCGCAAACGCGGGCCGAGTGACACGGCTCCGCGCCTTGGAGGTCAGGACCGAAGCTCGCGCTAGGATTCCGGGCGTTAATTCCTAAAGAGGGTGGTGATCAGTTGTTTCGGCGCAGACCGCGCTCAACCGACATCATGACCGGGCTCCGGGCGAGTCGGCGCGGCGGCCCTTTTCTTGGGGTTGACCGCGGGGGTCATGGCCTGGCTGCGCGTACCCCATCCACCCGCGGGAGCTACCACGCTCATCGTCAGCCTCGGCATCCTCTCAACTCCGTCCCAGCTCGGCGTGCTGATGCTCGCAGTGATTGTGCTGATCGCTCAGGGCTTCGTGATCAATCGTCTGGCCGGCATTCCCTATCCGCTATGGGGCGCGTCCCGCTGAAAGCTGGGCGGCCTTTCCGGTTGGCTAAGCTCGGGTGGCTTTTCTCTCTCCGTAGACGATTTCCTTCTGGCGTCGTGCCGCTAACAACTGCGACGTTTCCCCAAGTGCCTTATCCAATCCGAATACACCGGCGTACTTTGACTGAGCAAAGCCACATAGACGGGCCTTTCTGACTTCTTCGAGCGCACGTTTCTCTGAACGTGATCTCAACCTCGCCAGGACGACTCGTTCCCTATCGTCAAAGGATTCAGGCCATCTCCCATCACGTCCGACACGTGGGCAACCGATAGCGGTCGGGTTCGGCATCAGGTGGCGTGAACATGGCTTCCAACTGAGTGTTGTCGAGGCCGCCGTTGAGTTCCGCCGCGGCGGTCGTCTAGATCGTCTTGGGTGTGGGTCCACCGATGAGTTCGATCCTCGGCGTGCGTCTGATCCGATGTCGGCCGCGAGATGACCTAAGCACTGCAAGTGCGTCGCGACTGCGAACGCGCCACAGGAGGAAGGAGCGGATCGATGGACCAACCAACCGCGGAGCAAGCGCCGCGCCAGCTCGAGCCTCTGGTCGGCGAGTTGACATTCGAGGCGAAATGGCCCGACGGAGAGCCGTGGCCGGGCGGCGGAAAGGTCATCTTCGAGTGGCACCCCTCGGGGGCACATCTGCTCCAGCGTGGGACGGCCGAGCTTCCCGAGGCGCCCGACAACGTCTCCATCATCGGATGCGATGCGGCCAACGGGACGTAGTTCCAGCCCCCGCTGCTCGAGCTTCGCCTCGACCACCTCTCGAAGCTCGCGATGCAACCAGCTTCGACGTCTTGCTCGCCGCCTTCGCGGCCCCGTACCCCCTTGTCCGCAGCGTATCCCGAGAGGATAGTGAGCATCAGGACTAGTTAAAGGAGACCTCTGTGGCCAAGTATCTGTGGGAGGTGTCGTACACCTCAGACGGCATGAAAGGGGTGCTGAAGGAAGGCGGTACCAGCCGCCGGACCATGGTCGAGAAGCTCGCTTCTGACATGGGCGGCACGATCGAGAGCTTCCATTTCGCATTCGGTGAGAACGACGCTTACATCATCGCCGAGTTCCCCGGCGACGTCGACGCGGCCGCGGTCGCAATGACCGTAGGCGCGGCGGGCGCGGCTACCGTCAGGACGGTGACACTTCTCACGCCCGAGCAGATCGACGAGGCAACTCAGAAGACGGTGGATTACCGCCCGCCCGGTCAATAACTACGGCGCGCCTAGCTTGGCGGTTGACTCGATCAGCTTGACGAGCCAATGACGATCTCGGTCGTCGCGCGGACTGCAGTCTCGAAGTCGTCGATCGCAATGCGTTCGTCGTGACCATGGATCGTCGCGAGAAGATCCGGGGTCAGGATGAGCGGACACCACCCATATGCGTTCGCTCCGCGGGCGCGGAAGAACCGCGCGTCTGTGATCCCTGGTGAGAGGGAGACCGCCGTCACTGCATCGGGAAAGAGGCGGTGCGAAACTTGCTGAAGCGTCTCGAATAGGGCCCCTTTTCCGCTGACGGGCCCATGACCTTTCTGCTCGACGTTGGCGACCGTTCCGCCGCGCCGCCGGGCCTTCGCTTCGAGGGAAGCGACGAATTTGTCGATGTCGGTGTCGGGGAGCAGGCGGCAATCGAAAGACGCTCGTGCCTCTGCCGGGACAACGTTCGACTTGTAGCCCGCCGTTATCTGGGTTGGGGTGATGGAATCGGACAGCAGCAATCCCACAGCTCCAGCCTTGCGTAGCTGCGGCGCAATAGCCCGCGCTACGGCACCACCGACGGGGGAGGCAAGAGCACGGAAGATCGCACCGGTCTTTCCGGAGGCCACCGAACTAAGCGTCGAGAACTGCTCGCGCATCACTGGATGGACGCGCGGCTTGCCGAAGCCTGCTACATCCTTGATGAGGGTCGCAAGATTGACGGGCGCCTGTCGCTCTGGAGGCAGAGCACCATGTCCGGGATTGCCCTTTGCGATCAGGTCTAACCACACCGCGGTTTTCTCACCAAGCGCGATTGGCATCACGGGCCGATCGAGCACGCCGGCGAGACCATACGCACCCTCAGCCACCACCTCAGGGGGCAGACGTCCTTCCCCGAAGCCCACGAGATCGGCGTGTTCCTCGACCAACCACCGGGCGCCTTCTCCACCGCCGGTCTCTTCGTCTGCGGCCATGACGAAGATCACCTCTCGTGACGGCGCGCGGTTTGATCGAGCCAGTGCAACGAGTGCCGCCGCGTGCATGACGGCGATGCTCTTCATGTCGAGTGCGCCTCGACCCCAGATGAACCCGTCGTCCAGGTCGCCACCGAAGGGATCATGTGTCCAGCTGTCTTCTTCGACAGGCACGACATCGCTGTGGGACAGCAGAACAAGCGCAGCGCGGTCGTGGGGCCCTTCCAGACGCGCGATCAGGTTCGAGCGACCACTCGGTGACTCGAGGATTCTTGTCCTGACCCCGGCATCCGAGAGATATGCCTCAAGGATCGCAGCCGCTTCACCTTCCTCGCCGGGCGGATTAACCGTCCGAGCGCGCAACAGGTCTTGCAAAAGGTCTACGTGAATCACAGAGAGAGCCTAGCGACGCACGACCTTCGCGCAAGGGGAAACCGGCATATCCGACGAGAGGCTCGCGGGTTCCTCCCGGATACCAACATGTGTTTAAGCCCGTCCCGAACCAGCGGGAGCAAGAGAAGCCTATGCTCCTTTCTGCATGATTTCAGACGCGTGGCGGACTAGGGCGGCGTTGTCGGTAGCACGCTGTCCGTCTGGCATCACGGTCGTGTCCTCGAGCCCGGTTCGGATGCCGTGCCCCCTTTTCGCGGCTTGCATGTTCACCGCCCAACTGGCCACGCCATCGCCGTGATGGACCTGTTCCAACTGGATGCCTGCGGAGACGAGGAGATCTTCCATAGCGGCGGCATGCGCCACGGCCTCGCGAGGCTCGCCGTCTAAGGGTTCGATGAGCGCCCGCACGCAGCGGTCGGCTATTCCCGTCCGCACGAATGTCTCGGCATCGGCGAGCGTGAGCAGGCCGGCCTCCATGCCGACTCCTCGAGCCATCAGGTGCTCGCACAGCTCGAGAATCCCTTCCTCTCCCTGGTTCGCGGTCACGAGGTCCGGTAGCTCAGTCCAGGCCGCGACCAGTTCGAGCCGACGGGTGGGATCGGGAGCGATGTCGGCCGATGTTGTCAAGGAGATGGGGACGCCCGCACAGGCTGCTCGGACGGCACGAAGGGCCGCCGCACAGGGTGCGGCCGCCAGGGTCTCGACCCCGTCATCGTAGGCATGCAGATGCACGACCTGGGCCCCCGCGTCCACCGCGGCACGAGCTTGTCGAGCGAGTTCATAGGGGGTCCTCGGGATCGCGGGATGCTCGGTGTCCGATCGAGCGCCGTTGAGGGCTACCTGTATCAGTTGTGACATACCGCTGCCGATCATCCTCCTCGCTTGACCCCGACCGCGAGAGTCAGTTAGGGGCCGGCTCGAACAGTTCGATGGGATTACCTGCAGGGTCGTCAAGCAGGATCTGCTTTCCGCCCCTGCCCGAGACGATTTCATTTCGGAACCGAGCCCCCTTCTCGCGAAGGGTTTCAACCATCATCCCTAGATCGGCGACCTCGAGTTGGAAGCGATTCCAGCCTCCGGCTTCGGGCGTTCGGCCATCAGGTGTGGGTTGGGCAGCACCGCCGGGACCGGTCGGCGCGTTGAGGAACAGACGCAGCTCGTCGCGCGACACGATCGCGAACCCCGGGCCCGGATTGAAGTCGAGCTGGAAGCCGAGCAGCCCGGTGTAGAAGTGGATCGCTTGTTCGACGTCATCGACGATGTAGCGAACGGCCACTGTGCCCATTGCGGTCTCCTTTCGGATTCGGAGATAAATGTCAGTAAAGCTGATTATCAGATTAACTGATATTATCCTAGGGTGGCAAACGAGCCGAGGGTCCCAGAGAAAGACGTCGCATCTAGGGAGACCCCTCCACGCGAGTTGGCGGACCGCCTCGGCTACCTACTGGGTCGCACTCACCTTGCGCACCGTGAACGAGCCGACGAAGCTCTCCAACCACTGGGGTTGAGGGTCAAGGAATTCGGGGCATTGTTGATCCTGACCAAGGATGGGCCGCTCTCGCAGTGTGCCCTGGCGGCGCGACAAGGAATCGATCGCACGACGATGGTCGGGCTCGTCGACGAACTCGAGGGACACGGATTCGTCGAGAGGCGCCGCAGCCGGAACGATCGACGCGCCTACGAGCTGCACGTCACGGCCAAGGGCCGCCGCGTCCTGAAGCGGGCGATTGAGGCCACGGTCCGCACCGAAAAGGAGTTCCTTCAGCCCCTCTCGGCCAAGGAGCGCCGGCAGCTCAAGCAGTCGTTGCAGCGCTTGCTCTTCATCTAGCACGAGCCATCACAGCCAGGGGGCAGCGGCACCTGCGCCAGCCCTCCCGCTGTCGTGATTGTCTGCGCTCGTGGAAAACTATCGAGATTGCTTAGCGGTCAGTGCTTGGGTCCGAAGACCTGGTTGAGATCAACCGCCTCCTTGTGACCGTTGCCGGTCCCGTTGGTGGTCAAGCGGTCGTCGTCGATGAGAAGGTCCGCGTCCGCCGGCTCGTCCGGCTTGGTGGGCAAGCTGGGCTGAGCGGCGAAAATGAAGTCCTCGACCAGGTCGCGCGCCTCGGCATCCGAGTACTGCACCGGGGGAGACTTCATGAAGTACGACGACGCTGCGAGCAGTGGTCCGCCTTCGCCTCGATCCAGGGCAACCTTGATGCAGCGCACCGCATCGATGACCACCCCGGCGGAGTTGGGCGAGTCCCACACCTCGAGCTTGAGCTCCATGCTGATGGGGATATCACCGAACTCGCGACCCTCGATGCGAATGTAGGCCCACTTGCGGTCCTTGAGCCACGGCACGTGATCGCTCGGGCCGATGTGGATGTCCTCGGGATCGATTCCGCCGCTGATCTGCGAGGTGACGCTCTGGGTCTTGGAGATCTTCTTGGACTGCAGACGCTCGCGCTCGAGCATGTTCTTGAAGTCCATGTTGCCGCCGAAGTTGAGCTGGTAGGTGTGGTCGATGGTGACGCCGCGGTCCTCGAACAACTTGGACAGGACGCGGTGGGAGATGGTGGCACCGACCTGGCTCTTGATGTCGTCTCCGATGATCGGCAGGCCCTTGCGCGTGAAACGGTCGGCCCACTCTTCGGTCGTGGCGATGAACACCGGCATGCAGTTGACGAACCCGACCCCCGCCTCGAGCGCTTGCTCGGCGTAGAAGCGGGCGGCCTGCTCGGAACCGACCGGGAGGTAGTTGACGAGCACGTCGCAGCGGGAGTCCTTGAGCGCCTTGACGACGTCCACCGGGGGCAGCTCGCTCTCGGTGATCTGGTCTCGGTAGAACTGCCCGAGCCCGTCGTAGGTGTGGCCGCGTTGGACCTTGACGCCCGTTTCCGGGACGTCGGAGAACTTGACGGTGTTGTTGGGCTCGGACCAGATGGCCGCGGCGAGGTCGAGGCCGACCTTGTTGGAGTCGACGTCGAAGGCGCAAACGAACTCGATGTCGGAGACGTGATATCCGCCGAGGTCCACGTGCATGAGGCCGGGGACGCGCTCGTCGGTCCGGGCCTTGGCGTAGTACTCGACCCCCTGGACGAGTGACGACGCGCAGTTTCCGGCCCCGATTACTGCAACTCTGATCCTGTCCATAGTCGTGTTGTCCCCCTTCAATTGGGCTGAGTGTTGGGCCGGATCTCGGTGGCTCGCATGTCGTGGTTCTGCAAAGACAACGCGTATCTGTCCGTACGCTCCTGGAGCCGCTGATTCGCCGCGTCAATGAACCCCCCGGTGCCGGGGAAGAGGCTTCGAGGAAGCTCAGTGGAGACACCTCAAGGGCGTTGCCGGCAGTTCGAATGACCTGCTGAATCCAGCGCATCACTCTTGGGGACCTCCTGGCGAAGTCAACGTGCTTGGGATACGGGTGGGGGTCGAGAGTCTGCCGAGGAGAAAGGCCGAGTCTTGCAGGGGAAAGGGAGATCGAGGAGGCTTGGCGACGGTCGCTAAGTTCCAATCGGACACGCTCGCGCACGTGTCTGCGCACTTTCCGAGAGCACCTCCGTCCACCGATTCCACTCACCTAATCCGACCCCTCACTGGTGTGAGAACCGTCCTACAAAGAACGAGTCGAAACAATGGTCAGTGAAGATGAGAATCGATGTCTCTAAAAGATCACTCCCATAAACAGCTTTACCTATGCGATGTATCCGCCAAGCGACCTACGCGGAGATGTGAGAGGTCACAGACACCCGAACCACTGGGCTGAGAGGAGAGCCCCACCGTACCGCGTCTGGAGGAGATTGATTTCGAGCTTGCGCGCTAGGAGACATGTCGAGCCTAGGGGCTGTGCCTCGGCATGCTGCAGCTAGGCGCGTTCCCGTATCGGCGTAGCCGGACCTGGTCCTAACCGATGAGTCTCGCCCCGACCGGTTGTCCTTTGAGAGGGAAGAACGTTCGCCGAATTTGGAGGTAACAGAGTGAGTGGTCCATTCATTTGGTTCGATCTGCGAACTAAGGATGCAGAGGTCCTAGTTTCGTAGTGTCAGCAAACTCTGCAGATCCTCCGTTCCGTTCACGTATGGCCCCGAGTCGCGCGGATACTGTCTTCGAAGCGCGCTCAGGCCCGGATCAGCCTCGTGCTCGCTTCGAGAAGGGAGCGGGCCACGATGTCGGCGGACTCGTTGCTCGACCCGGGTCCGACGAGCGCGGTCATGCAGCCCGCCGCACGACCGGCCCGAACGTCGACCTCATCGTCTCCGATCATCCAGCTCCGGCTCAGGTCGATGCCGAACTCGACGCCGATGCCTAGGAGCAATCCCGGCGCGGGCTTCCGGCACGGGCATCCGGCATCGAGGTCGTGCATGCAGTAGCGGAACGCGTCGATGGCACACCCGAGGGTGCTCAAGCGCTGCTGGATGAGATCTTCGATCGCGCGCAGCGCGGATTCCTTCGTCACTCCCAGCGCGACGCCGCGCTGGTTCGAGACGATGCCGAGGAAGTAACCGGCGGATGCCAGAAGTGCGAGCGCCTCTGGGGCGCCCGGCAGCCACTCGAAATCCTCGGGGGAGGAGACGTACTCGTGTGCGCCCGGGCTGACGTTGAGCGTCCCGTCGCGGTCGAGCAGGACCGCGCGCGTGCCTATATCTGCCAGGGTCGCGACTCCATCAATCGAGCCTTGAAGTAATCGACGAGGATGTGATTGATGATGAGATGAACATTCTCAACGACACCGTAGTGGTCCGATGGGACGACGAGGGCGATGTCCGCCAAACGACGCGCGACTCCGCCGTCGAACCCGAGGAGACCTGCCACCTCTGCGGATCGCGATCTCGCATACCGCATCGCCTTGAGGACGTTAGGGGAGTTGCCGCTCGCGGACACGACGAGGAGGACGTCACCTGCACGGATGTGGTTAATCAGCTGCTCGGCGAACACGTCCTCGAAGCTGAGGTCGTTGGCGAGAGCAGTCATGATGGACACGTTGTCATTCAGGCTCATGATTCTGAAGCGATGCATGTTGGCGCCGATCGTGTTCTTGGCGAGGTCGGCTGCCATGTGGCTCGCCGTCGAGGAGCTGCCCCCATTTCCGAGGGTGAAGACCTGCTTGTCGTTGCGGTAAGCGCGAAACAGAGACTCGCTCAACCTCTCCAGCTCGCTAAGCGGGAGCTCGGACATAGCAGCTTGGAGGAGATGGAGATGTTCCCGCGCTTGCTTGGATACGGAGCCGACGGCCACAGACGAGCCGACGCCCATGCCGGTCCCGCCGAGCGGGGCAGACGGATCGCTCACGTCGTCATCGAGTCGTCTCGCGCGACTCGAACTCGGCGATCAGAGCATCGTAGGTGGCGCCCACGCCTACGGCCAGCTCGATGTCGGGGCGCCAGCCGAGCGCCACGCGCGCACGGGTTGTATCCATGCAGCTGCTCTCGAGCTCTCCGGGCCGCAGCGGTCGCAGGTCTGGTTCCAACCGGCGCCCCGAGGCTTGCTGAAGGGTCTCGAAGATCTGCTTCACCGACGTCTCGACGCCGGTGGCCACGTTGAAGGTCCCCTTCGTGCCCAGCGCCTT
>JBOGWU010000077.1:0-3699 GCA_050693935.1 Actinomycetota bacterium
GATTGTTCGGCCGGGCGTCGAGACTCCTGGGCGGCGGGAAGTCGGACGGGAGACCATCGATCGCGAGGTCATAGAGGTGCTCGGGATGGATGATGTCCTTGAGGCGGTGCGGTCCGAGATCTCTGAGAGCCGTTCCCTCAGGAAGGGCGTGCTCCACCAGAGAGCGGGTGGCGTCCGAGACCAGGACCTGGCCCCCGTGTGCCGCTCCCGCGATGCGCGCCGCCCGGTTCACGTCGATCCCCACGTAGTCAGTCCCGCCCAGAACGCCATCGCCGGTGTGAACGCCGATCCGGACCCGAACGGGAGCGTCCTCGGGCCAGTCGTACGCGGCCAGGCCCCGCTGGATGGCCACCGCCGCCGGGATGGCGTCGGTCGGACTGCGAAACGCGACGAAAAAGGAGTCACCCTCGGTGTTGACCTCGACCCCACCGAATTCGCAGAGGGCCCTCCGAACGATTTCCGCGTGTTCGCCGAGGACGGCCAGGAAGCGTTCCCCGAGCTCTTGGATAAGTCGGGTGGAGCCCTCGATATCGGTGAACAGGAAGGTGACCGTTCCGGTCGGCAGCTCTGACATAGGCGTTAGAAACCTAACGCGTCCGCTCGGATTGGGTTTTGGGTCATTGGTTCTCCCCTCCGACGAGCTTAAGCTCGCATCACCAGCCTGAGGAGAAAGGCGGAAAGGTGCTTCTCGATAACAAGACCGCCGTGGTCTACGGAGGGGGCGGCACGATAGGTGGGGCGGTGGCCCGCGCGTTTGCGCGCGAAGGAGCGAGAGTCTGCCTGGCGGGCCGCACCGAGGCGACTCTGGACGGAGTGGCCCGGGAGATCCGAGCCGCGGGTGGAGAGGTCGAGACGGCGCGGGTAGATGCCCTCGACGAGAGGTCCGTGGACGACCACGCCGAGGCGCTCGCTCAGAGAACGGGGAGCATCGACGTGTCCTTCAATGCGATCGGGTCTGGAGACATCCACGGCACCCCCGTGCTTCAGATGCGCTACGAGGACTTCGCTTCCCCGATCGACGACGCCCTGCGCGCTCAGTTCCTGGTCGCAAGAGCGGGCGCCAGGCACATGGTCACCCAGGGCTCGGGCGTCATCTTGGCGCTCACCGCCACGACCGCCCGTCAGACACTTCCCGACATCGGAGGCACCGGAGTGAAGTTCGACGCCGTCGAGAGCCTCTGCCGGCAGTTGGCGCGCGAGCTCGGCCCGGGCGGCATCCGCGTGATGGCGCTGCGAACCAGCGGTATCCCCGAGGCCATCCAAAGCACCGGACCGTTTCCCGACTACGGCACCGGTTCGGGCGACATGACGCGAGCGGATTTCATCGACTGGGCGCAGAGCAAGACCATGCTGAAGCGGCTGACGTCGTTGAACGAGCTTGCGAACGCGGCCGCGTTCGTGGCCTCCGATCAAGCGAGTGCCTTCACCGGGAGCGTGGTCAACGTCAACTGCGGAGCGGCTTGGGGCTAGAGCCAGGAGGCCCGGCACCTCACGGCCGAGGCGGTCCTCAACTGAGGGAGGCCACCTCGGCCGGCTCGAGCGCTGCGGGATACCGAGCATCGAGGCCGAGCGTTGTCTTGCTCAGATCGAGTGGTGCGCGCCAGTGAAGAACGTGCTGAAGCCATTCATCGTCCGCCATCGTTGCCAAGATGACTCTCAGCCTGCCGGCCGATTCGTCGACGGTCGTCCTCTCAGGCGACTTGACGTTTGCGTCAGAAGCAACGAGTAGGTCCGAGGCGAGTAACAGGTCGGAGGCGGTACGTATCCCGTAGCCGTGCAGGCTTGCCCAGAAATCGTGTTCCCAGTGCTCGCCGGACTCCTGCTCGTCGCCCTTTTGTTCGTTCGGATCTAGCTCCTCGCCCATTGGCCTCGATCGGGTGTGCAGATAGAGGATTGCTTGATCCAGCCAGTCCACCAATCTCGCGGCTGGAATTCGCGTGCGAAGCATCAACTCCACGAAGTCATGGTGAGCCAAAGCCTCGACGTTCGTAACGCCCTCGTCCATGAGCCGCGTCCGATCGTACAGATCGATCCCTTCGAGCATGGTCAGTGGGGAGAGCTCCTCGAGGCCGCTTGACCTTTTGATCGACCATCCGAACCGTCGGGGGAACTCGCGAATCCAACTAAGAGCGGTCTCCGGCACAATCCCGGCAAGGAATACAAGAACGAGGAGACCCGTGTTCTCAGAGCCGACGACTTCTTGGAGTATCCACGCCAGGATGACCACGATGAAGATGCGAACGGAGATGTGGCTATATGACTTGGCTCGCAGATCTCCTCGCATGTAGCTGCGAAGCACGAGTTGGATCCCGAAGAAGTATGCTCCCAGGAATCCGAACGTGACAACCGAACGCTGTGGCACGAATAGATCCAGGAGTGTTCCGCTTCCATCGCCACTCAATCGCAGATCGGGATCGAACAGGGTGAGTGTCCAACCCAACGTAATCAAGAGAGTTGCCACGATGATCGGCGAGAGCCTGCCGCCGAGCAACCGGGCCCGACTAGTCTCAGCCGTACCGTAAACCTCATCGATCTGAGAACCGTACTTGGCGCGCAGGTCGTTCAACCGCTCAAGCGATGGATCGAGGCGGAAGACCTGCTGAAGAAACCGGTCCCGAAGCGTTCCCAGCTGCTCGCGATCGAATAGGAAATACATCAAGGCCGGAAGCAGTGACGCAGCCGACATGAACAGGAGTTGCAAGCTTCGTCCAAGAACTTCGGGCGAGGTTTCGAACAACTCCAGCGGGGAGCCGACCGTTTGGGCGACATCGTCGAGACCAGTTCCGTACCAGATCGTGGCGGCGGGGATACCAACCGCGGTGAGCACCACGATGATCAGACTCAACACCTGTTTGATCCAGCGTGCCACCTCAAGGCCACCCCTTCTTTGAGAAACCCAGATGACCACCAGGACCAGAGCTCCTAACACAGGAATCCCGGCCCAAAAGGCAACCTGCTCGAGCTGGAAGCCGATCACCAAATACAAGATGAAGACCCAGAAACCGCCTCCGAGCACCGCCTCGAGTCTTTGCTCACCCGCCGTCTTCTCGGCTACGACAACCTCGTCGCTTCGTCGATCCAAGGAAGTCTTGTAGAAGTAGTGAAGCGACTTTCCGGGGACCTCACGCTGTTCAAAAGGCGCCAGCAGAAGCCGGTGATTGTCATCACCTTCGATGCGGACGCGGCGCGGAAGCTGATTTCGGAGGATGTAGATGCTGTCCGGAGTCCAATCGGACTCTGACTCCCTTGACGGTGAGGAACTTGTGTCCCCCGTGCCCTCTCCCGGCTCCATCATGTGCCTCCTCGTGGTTTCGTAGCCGGGAGGCGTCACGCCATCGTCAACGTCTCGTCACCATCCACCTCCTGCGCCCCTCTCTGGTCACTTGCGATGCGAGCCGGGCGACTTTCGATGCAGTGGGGTCCGACGATAGCTAGGTATGCCTCAAGCAGTCTGGACCGGTGACCTCAGCTTTGGGCTGGTCAACATTCCGGTAAAGCTCTTCACCGCAGCCTCGCTCGAGCGAGTGCGCTTCCACCAGTACGAAGCCGGCACCGGGCGCCGGATTCGGTATCGCCGAGTAGCCGAAGGTCCGGCTCCTGCCGACCAGCACGGATCCTCTGGCGGGGAGGACGCCGCCCAAGAACCGTGGGGGCCGGGCCTCCATGCGGTGCCTGAGGACTATCGGGAGCCCACCCGCC
>JBOGWU010000078.1:0-1777 GCA_050693935.1 Actinomycetota bacterium
TGGTTTGCCGTATGAAAACCACGTTGAACATCGATGACCGTGTCATGGCCCGTCTCAAGGCGGAGGCCCAACGCCAGGGTCGCACCATGTCGCAGCTCGTCGAGATCGCTCTGCGCATGCTCCTCGATCGCAAGGAGAACCCTCCGGAGCTCCCGCCGCTGCCCAGCTTTCCCATGGGGCGCGCGCAGGTTGACGTCTCGAACCGCGAGGCACTAGACGACTTCCTGGACAAGAGCTGAGTGTTCCTCGTCGACACGAACGTCCTGCTCTACGCGGCCAACCAGGCGGCTCCGGAGCATCCACCCTGCGCGTCTTCATTGCAGCGATGGCGAGAGCAAGCAACGCCGTGGCACGTCACCTGGGGGATTCTCTACGAGTTCCTGCGGGTGTCGACGCATCAGCACGTCTTTTCATCGCCATTGACTCCTGCGGAGGCTTGGTCCTTTGTTGGCTCGGTGTTGGCCGCGCCGGCGCTCGGTGTGCTGATCGCCACTCCCCGCCACGCCGACGTACTAACGGAGCTCACCGAGATCGTGCCTCAGTTGACCGGCAACCTGTGGCACGACGCCCACACTGCGGTGCTTATGAAGGAGCACGGAATAAGGCAGATCGTCACGCGCGACACGCACTTCCACCGATTCCCCTTCCTTGAGGTAATCGACCCTCTGAGCTGAGCCCTAGAGGTGCACGCGCGGGATCGGGCCCGTGTCCTCTTCGTCGGGCCTCCGCTGGGGACCCGCCGCGTTCAGGAGATCGGCGAACGCCCGGTAGAACTGGTCGGGCCGAGGGATGTAGGTGATGGCGTCGAGCGCCTGCTTCTGTCCGGCCGACTCGAGGATCAGCTCGCCGAAGCCGAGGCCTCGTCCCAACGGGGTGCGCTGGTAGGTGAGGTCGGTGACCTTCGCCAGCGGCATGGATGCGACCCGGCGAGTGATGAGCCCAGAGACCTCGATGACGCGGCGGTTCGTCACCACTATGCGATCGAGTTGCCATTCGAACAGCTTCCAGCCGAATCGAAGCAAGAGGAACATGACCACCAGAAACACGAACGTGTCGACCGGGTCGGAGTTGGTGCCGGGGCTAAGCCAGGCTCCGAGAAACGATCCGAACACCAACGCCGCCAGCAGTTGGGTGAACGGCCACAACAGCGCGGCCCAGTGCCTGCGGACCTCGAGAATGGTCTCCTCGCCGGGCGACAGATATTTGTCGTAGTTGATGCGGGGGCCCTGCCTGAACCCGAGCCGCGGCCGACGCAGCGGCATCAGAAGAGCTGGGAGAGGAAGTCCGAGAACGAGGTGGCCATCGAACCGAGGATGTCTCCAAGGTTGTCGCCCGTGGCCCTCACCACGCGCGCGGCCTCTCCAGGCGACTGGATTATGAAGAAGATGAAGAAGCCGACGAGCAGCAGCCCGACGATTTTCTTGAGGCTCATATCGCGGTCATCCTATGGCGGCACCCCCTGCGAACCTCGGATTATAGGGACGAGCCGGACTCCCCCACACCGACCATTGTCATTCCAGACCCCTACAAGGGGGCTGTCCTGACGATGGTCAAGATGCGGCGCGCTCAGACGACCTTGATCGGCGCCAGGGTCAGGTCCAGGCGCTTGTCCGAGCCCATGTCGGGGAAGTGGATCGTCGCCTCCATGCCGAGCGCGCTCTGCCGCAGATCGACGATGATGCCCCGGCCCCAGCGGTCGTGCTCGATCTCGGATCCGACCTTGAAGCGAGTGAGATCGCGACCCCCGACCTCGCGCGGCTTCTGCACCGAGCTGCGC
>JBOGWU010000079.1:0-13918 GCA_050693935.1 Actinomycetota bacterium
AGCTGCGGGTGCGGGACCGGGGCTGCACCTTCCCCGGCTGCGGCGCCCGCTGGTTCCTGCAGGCCCATCACATCAAGCACTGGACCCCCGAGCGCGGTCCCACCGATCTCGACAACATGGTGCTCACCTGCGGCTTCCATCACCGCCTGGTGCACGAGCACCGCTGGGACGTGCGGCTGGAGCCCAACGGAGCCGCAACCTGGCTGCGGCCCGACGGGACCCCCTTCCAGCCTGGAGTGCCGGTGCCCGAGGAGTTACCGGCGCGGGCTTCGCCGGAACTTCTCGAGCTCGCCGCTAGTTCAATCGTCGATGAGGGCGTCGACTTCGACCTCGACCTTCCAGCGTTCGTCCACTAGACCGGCTACCACGACCATGGTTGCGGCGGGGCGGACCGCGCCGAACGTGGCGTGATGGGCCCGGCCGACGGCCTCCTGATCGGCCGCGTCGGTGATGTACATGCGCGTGCGCACTACATGCCGAGTGGCGGCTCCGGCCTTGCCGAGTGCGAGCATCGTTATCTCGAAGCATCGGCGAGCCTGCACCTCGGGATCGTCATCGCACCTTCCGTCCGGCCAGATCGGACCCGTGCCCGCCGACCAGACGCGGTCGCCGACCCGAACGGCGCGGGAGAAGCCGATCCTTGGCTCCCACGGAGAGCCCGAGGCGATGCGCCGCCGCTCGGTCATGCGGGCTCGAAGTGAATCAGCACCGGGCCGATCTCCGGGCGAGCCGATCGCAGCGCGTCTTCGATACGAACCGACGCGGTGTGAATGCGGTTGAGCGGCAGCGACCGATTGCCCCTTACGTGCGCGACCACGGAAAGCTCGCCGTCGACCGAGGTGACCAGGACCTCGTGGCAATCGATCACGTCCGGCTCGCGCTGGGCGACCTGCGCGACCAGCTCGACGATGTCGGCGCGCGACTCGGTTACGTCGCGTCCGAGCGTCGTTTGTTCCAGAGGCTCGATGTGCGAGTCGACTCGCACGTGCGGGCCTAGCTCTTCGGCTACCGCCTGCTCGATCGCGTCGGAAAGCCCGTGAGCCTCCTCGACCGAGGTGTTGGGTTGCACCTTGGCGTGCAACGTGACGTGAAGTTTGCCTTGCCCGCCCTCGTCGAAGGCATGAATCATGACGTTGTGGATCTCGTGCACCCCGGCTTGCCGGCTGGCTGCAGCGGACACACGCTCTACGAACCCTGTCGTCTCCGACGCGGGCTCGACATGGACGACCACGTCGGTACCGGGAGCAACGCGTGCGATTTCACGCTCGACGGATTCGGCGATGTCGTGCGCGCGTTCGAGGGTCGCGGTGCGGCCCGCGGCCACCGTCACGTCCGCAAACAACTTCT
Organism: Actinomycetota bacterium; assembly: GCA_050693935.1. Lineage (GTDB taxonomy): Bacteria > Actinomycetota > CADDZG01 > CADDZG01 > WHSQ01 > WHSV01. The sequence goes on from JBOGWU010000079.1 coordinate 1,348, forward strand.
CACCGCTCGATCTCAAACGGACACGACGCGCCTCGGCGACTCCCTGAGCTCCCGCCGCCGCCGCTTCGATCTCGGCGATTCGTGAATCGGGAGCACGATCCATGAGCACGTCCACCGAACGCTTGCCGAGCCGGATGGCCGCGACTCCCACGACGACGGCAACGACTATCCCGCCGATCGCGTCGGCCTTCGTGAACCCGGCGCGGGCCAGCAACAGGCTGACCAGCGCGATTAGAGCAGTGCCGATGTCGGCTGCGAAGTTCAGAGCACCTGCTCGCAGGGCCTCGGATCGTTCCGAGCGAGCGGCGCGCAGAAGGAAGCGCACCCGCAGCACGTCGACCCCGGCGGAGCCAACGAACAGAGCGAGTGCGTAGGCGGGCACCTCAAGCGCGGGCGTGTCTTCGAACAGCCGTGCGATCGCCTCTACCAGAACGCCCCCCACCACCACCCCGAGGATCAACGTCTGTACGAACGCGGCGAGGTTCTCGGCTTTGCCATGGCCGTAGTGATGGGAGGCGTCGGCGGGCTTGCGAGCCAGCCTGACGGCAAAGAACAGCAGGATCAGGGCGACGATGTCCAGGGCCGAGTCGAGCATCTGGGAAAAGACCGCCAGGCTCCCCGTGGCCAGCCACACGGCCAGCTTGCTCACGGTCAACAAACAGGTGAGCAGAAGGGCGGCGAGGGCCGCCCTCTCGGCGCGTGCTGATCGGGCCTGGGTCATGAATGAGCCAAGGCTACGACGGGGATTGAAGCCTGTTTGAATCAACCCATGGACTCACTCGGGCATCCGGCCACGTTCGCCGAATCGCGCCTGCCCGTCATCGTCGATGGATTGCGGTTGGCCGGGGCCGCCTACGTGCCAAACGACGCGCGCGCCCTGGTGTTGCTGCTGCACGGCATTCCATCGGTCAACCCACCCGAGCCGGGCGACACCGGCTACCCGGGACTCGCCCGGCGCTTTGCGGCGGAGGGGTTTGCGGCCGCATGGATCGACATGCGAGCGGCGCGCAACTCACCCGGGTTCTTCTCGATCGAGGGTTGGGTGCGAGACGCGCTCGCGGCCCTCTACGCGGCAACTTCGTTGGAAGGCGCGCAGGGGCTTCCGGTTGCGATTGTCGGATCATCGGCCGGGGGAGCGGTGGCCGCGGAGGTTGCGAGACGCGGTGCCCCCGTCAAGGCCCTTTGCCTACTGGCGGCGCCTGCGAGGTGGCTATCGTTCGCAAGCGATCCTGCCGAGGGTCTCCGCCGCATCACCGTCGAGGCCGGGATGGAGGTCGAGCCCGCGGTTCTCGAAGACCCGACCGTTTGGGCGGCCGAGTTCGAATCGGTTCAAACCGAGACGTCGATCACTCAGGTGAGGTGTCCCGTCCTGATAGTTCACGGGACCGATGACGATGTCGTTCCCGTGGACCACGCACGGCGCATTGCGGATCGATCGGGGCGCGCCGAACTGCAAATAATCGAGGGTGTGGGTCACCACCTGCGCCGGGACGAGAAGACGGTGGCTATGGTCATCGACTTTCTGCGACGGCAACTCGGGTGAGAAACGGACCAGTGAGCCTCGCCGTCACGGTGGTGGTGGGATTGGCGGTCGCTCTCGCGGCGAGCGTGGGCGTCGCGGCGGGATTGGACGCCTACGCGGCGGTCATCCTGGGGCTCATCCTCGCCTTCGGCTGTCTGGCGATCTCGGTCGCTCGTCGCTCGGGCGGAAGAACAATCGCTCCCTCGCGCTGTGCCGAGTGCGGCGGGCTCGGATCGGCCAACGCCCCCTACTGCAAGCATTGCGGAGCCAGGGTGAGCTAGGGGTGGTGCTGGGGCGCTTGCGTCCGGCTGGCCATCCGAGCTCCGACCGCGATCAGGCCGCGTCCGACCGCGCTGCGGAGGCGGTGGCGACGGCCGCGAGGAGTCCTGATCTCGTGGGCGGGGCGCTCACTGGCGGCCCTCAAACGGTCATCCAGCATCAGCTTGGCGACGTCGTAGGAAATAAGGGGGTGCATTTCTCGGTTCCTCCCTGTAAGATATGTTCCATGGATTGCTCCTTACAGTATAAGAGGAGATGTAATAAGTCAAGTGGATTTTAGTCATTACACAGAGGCTCCGATCAGGTTCGCGGTGGACCTGGTCAACACCTCGCCGCCGCTCGAACCCGAGCCCGACGCCCTGGACTCGGTCGATGCCCTGCGCGCCTTTTTGGCCGGGACCGGTTTCCTGGACGAGACCGATGATGCCGACTCCCTGACGCGGGCGGACCTCGATGACTTCCGCCGGCTTCGGGACCGGCTCGCTCGGGTTTTCGACTCGGCCGACGAACTCGAGGCCGCACGAGCCATCAACTCGGTCCTGGACGAGTGCCGGTCCGTTCCCTACGTGACGGATCACAACGAGTCGCCGCTCCACCTACACTTCTCGGCCCCCGACGCACCCCTGGCCAAGCAGGCCGGTGCATCGAGCGCTATGGGGCTGGCGCTGGTGTTGTGCGAGGGAGGCATGAAACGATTCGGGGTCTGCGCCGACAGCAATTGTGTCGACGTGTTCGTCGATACCTCGAAGAACTCCTCGCGGCGCTTTTGCTCGGACAAGTGTTCGAACCGGTCCGCAGTCGCCGCGCACCGAGCCCGCGCTCGAGCGGGAAAATCGCAGGAAGGCTGAGGCTTTATCGTCAGGGCTCGCTTATTGAGCAATGGTGGGAGGTTGTCGTGGCTGACGGATCGGACTCCTTCGATCTCGTAATCCTAGGTGGGGGTAATGCCGGTTACGCGTGCGCCTTCCGCGCGGTCGAGCTAGGCATGTCCGTGGCCATGATCGAGAAGGACAAAGTGGGCGGTACGTGCCTTCACCGAGGCTGCATCCCGACCAAGGCCCTGCTGCACGCCGGCGAGTTGCTCGATGAGATCCGTCACGCAGACCAGTTCGGGATCAAGGCGGATCAGCCCGGCTACGACTGGGAGCAGGTGAAGAAGTTCAAGGACTCGGTTGTGGGCAGCATGTACAAGGGGTTGTCGGGGCTCGTCAAGCGCAAGAAGGTGACCCACTTCGACGGCTACGGAAGATTGACCGACAACAAGACGGTCACCGTTGAGGTCGAGGGCGAGGGCGAGCGCGCCGTCAAGGCAAAGGTGGCGGTGGTCCTCGCCACGGGTTCGTTCCCGCGCGATCTTCCGTTCATCGAAGCCGACGGCAAGCGCGTACACAACTCGAACCATGGGCTCGAGGCGGATGACATGCCCGGCTCGGTCGTAGTCGTCGGCGGCAATTACATCGGGCTCGAGTTCGCGAGCGTGTTCCGTAGCTTCGGCGCCGAGGTAACCGTCGTCGAGATGCTTCCCAAGATCGCGCCCGGCGAGGACTCGGATATCTCCGAGGCGCTGCTGAAGCTTTTGCAGAGGCGTGGGATCGCATTCGAGCTCGGCGTGACGGTTACCGGAGCGAAGACCGCGGACAAGGGCGTCGAGGTCGAGGTCGAGAGGCGTTCGGATGGATCGCCTACCGGGGTCGAGACCAAGACCCTCGAGGCCGACCGCATGTTCGTTGCGATCGGACGGGCGCCGAGAACCGATTCCATGGGCTTCGAGGAGACGGGGATCAAGCTCGAGAAGGGCTTCATAGTCGTCGACCAGATGTTCTCGACCGGCGTCGATGGGGTTTACGCAATCGGAGACGCCATCCACGTCCCGGATGCCAACTGGATGCATCCTCAACTCGCCCACGTCGCATTTATCGAGGGCATCAAGGTGGCCGAGCATCTCGCCGGCAAGAACCCGGTCCCCGTCGACTACAAGAACATTCCTCACATCATCTATTGCCAGCCCGAGGTCGCCTCCGTCGGGATCACCGAGGACAAGGCCAAGGAACTCGGGCTCGAGGTCACCACCGCCCGTTACCCCTTCGCCGCGAACGCGCGGTCCCTGATGCTCGGCGGCGGCCAGGGCTTCGTCAAGTCGATCGCAGAGAAGGGCGGTGCGGTGATCGGCGTGCACGCGGTCGGTGCGCGCGTGTCCGACATCATCACCGAGGCCCAGCTCGCAACTTCTTGGGAGGCGTTCCCCGACGAGCTCGCCGAGCTGATACATCCACACCCGACGCTCTCGGAAGGAATCGGCGAGACGTTCCTCGACCTCGCGGGTAAGCCCCTGCATCACTGATAGTTCTCCCACCCGCCTCCGGAGGTGTCTTTCTTGAAGCGACTAACAACCCTGCTCCTGACGATGGTCCTATTGCTCGCCCTGGCCGCCTGTGGCGGGGATTCCGACGGTTCCGGCGGTGGAGATCAAGCGGCGACCGAGGAGCTTTCGGCGGCCGCCACGGCGACCCAGGAGGCAGGCACGGCCGGCGTGGAGTTCGAGCAGGTCTCCGACGTGCAAGGACAACAGTTGACCTCCTCGTCCACCGGCGTGGTCGACTTCGAAAGCGGCGACTCCGAGGCCACGGTCTCGGTCTCGCTGCCAGGCCAGCCGTCACAGGAGGTCGATCTCCTCACTAAGGGATCGGTCGCCTATATGGGGGCCGGTGCCCTCCCGGGCGTGCCGCCCAACGCCAAGTGGCTGAGGATCGACCTCGCCAAGGCCGGCGAGCAACTCGGCTTCGACATCAAAGCGCTGCGACAGAACGGAGCCAGCCAGCTCGCGTACCTCACCGAGACCTCGGATGCGGAGGAGGTTGGAACGGAAACCGTTCGTGACGTCGACACGACTCACTACAGATTCACCACGAATCTCGCCGACCTCGCGGCCAACGGGCCGGAGGAACTGCGGTCGTCCTATGAGTCGGTCATGGATCTCACCGGCCTGAAGACGATCCCCACCGAGGTGTGGGTGGACGGAGATGACCTCGTACGCCGTCTTAGCTTCGAGGTCGAGATCGAGCAGGGGGGCCAGCAGATAGCACAGGCCACGACCATCGAGTACTTCGACTTCGGGGTCGAGGTCGAAGTTCAGGCTCCACCCTCCAAGGAGGTAGTCGACATCTCCGAGCTGTCCGGCGCTCCGTGACCCCTCGTTTCGCCCTGGGCGTGGCGGTGCTCGTCGCTGCGACGGGTTGCTCGTCGCCATCAGAGGCGGTCGATTCGGCGGTGCGCAAGACGATTCAGGAGGGGAGCGCGCACGTCGTCATCACCGGCGAGACGACCGGAGGCGACCAGAGCATCACCATCACTGGCGAGGGTGACTTCGACTACGCGCGCCTGCAGGGAAGAGCCAACTTTGATTTCTCCGAGCTACCGAGCGCGAACGGCGCGCCTCTGGGAGAACAGGGTCGCGGCGAACTCGTGTTCGACGGTTCGACCTATTACATGAACCTTCCGTTTCTGACGCAGCTTTCACCGCAGCTCGAGGGGTGGGTCAAGTTCGACACGGAGGAGCTGTCCGGCTCCACCGGAGGGCTCGGGCAGCTCGGGCAGAACGATCCATCGCAGGTGCTCTCCTACCTGAACGGCGCCACCGACGTGACCGAGAGCGGCGAGGAGGACGTCGACGGGTTCCCCACGACCCGTTACGACCTCACCATCGACTATCACGATGCCAAGGCGGAGGCTCCGGCAAAGCTCGAGGCCGCGTTCGACACCATCATCTCCGAGCTCGGTATCGAGCGGGCTCCGGCGAGCGTCTGGGTGGACGAGAATGACTTCGTGCGTCGCATGTCGTACGAGTGGACCATCGAGCTCGACGGTTCTGCGGGCCCGGGAGGGAAGACGACCCAGAACGTGGAGCTCACCTTCAGCGATTTCGGCGAGGAGGTCAGCGTCGAGCTTCCGCCTCCGGACGAGACCGTGGACTTCAACGAGCTGCTGGAAGGGTGAGCATGCGGAGAACGAAGATCGTGGCCACCATCGGTCCCGCGACGAGAGATCCAGGCCAACTCGAGCTCCTCTTCCGCGCCGGCGTGGACGTAGCTCGTTTGAACTTCGCCCACGAGACGCCGGAGAACCATGCCAAGACGGCCGCGTCGGTGAGGGCGGCGGCCGCGACGCACGATCGTTCGGTCGGACTGCTCGTGGACCTGCCGGGCCCCAAGATGCGGACCGGCCCCATCGCCGGAGACGAGGTCGAGTTGCACGCGGGCCGTCCCTTCGAACTGACCGACGCGGAGGTCGAGGGGGACGACGGGCGAGTCTCCACGACCGTGAAGAGCCTCTCGGAGATGGTGCACGTGGGCGAGGAGATCTACCTCGCCGACGGCGAGATCGTCCTGCGGGTCGAGTCCAACGCCGGTGGCAAGGTCGCCACCGAGATACTGCGAGGCGGAGTACTGCGCTCGCGCAAGGGCATGCACGTCCCGTCGGCGGAGCGTCACGTCCAGGCCTTTACCGAGGACGACCGGGTCGCCGCCGAGGTGGCGCTGAAGATCAAGGCCAACTACATCGGACTTTCGTTCATACGCGACGCGAACGATCTGCTTCGTGCCCGTGCGGCGCTGCCCAAGCGCGGGCCGCGACCGCTTCTCGTGGCCAAGATCGAGACGCGCTCCTCGCTCGACAACCTCGAGGGCATTGTGAAGGAGTCCGATGCGGTGATGGTGGCGCGCGGCGACCTCGGCATCCAGACGCCGCTGCGGCAGGTGCCGATGTTGCAGAAGGAGATCATCCGTCTCTGCAACGTTCAGGGGATACCGGTGATAACGGCGACTCAGATGCTCGAATCGATGACTCGCACACAGTTACCAACACGCGCCGAGGTCACCGATGTCGCGAACGCGGTGCTCGACGGCACCGACGCGCTGATGCTGTCCGAGGAGACCGCCGTCGGCGACTACCCGGTGGAAACGGTCGAGACCATGTCCGGCATCGCGCTCGCGGCCGAGCAACAGACGCGCGACCACGCCGAGCCCGCCACCCGGCACAGGGAGGACGATCGCGTTTCCTGGGCGGTGGCGCACGCGGGCGTCGCGGCCGCGGAGGACCTCGAAGTTCAGGCCATCCTCTGTCCCACGCGCACCGGATCGACGGCTCGACGGGTGGCGGCGTTTCGACCCAGCATGCCGATCATCGGACTCTCCTCGCGCGATCAGACGCTGGGGGCCATGTCGCTTAGTTGGGGAGTGCTCCCGCTCGCGGCACCCGACCTTCCCGAGGCCCGCGACATGCGCGACGAGACCGATCGCGCGGTCGAGGCGGCGCGCTCGGCGGGCCTGGTGCAGGCCGAGGGGCTGGTCGCGGTGGTGGCGGGCAGCCCAGGGCCCAGGGCCGGGCGCACCGATTTCATGCGCATAGTGCGCTGCTGAGCGACGCGGGGCGGGCTCGGCCGGACCGCAGAGAGAACTGAGAAACCCGCGGCGAGCGAGCGGTACTCTCAAGGAACCAAGGGTCCGTGTCCCAGAGGAGGGTTCGCAGCCGGATGGCTACTGAGATCAAGATGCCGCAACTCGGCGAGTCGGTCGTCGAGGGAACGATCACCAAGTGGCTGAAGCAGGAGGGCGACAGCGTCGAGGAGGACGAGCTCCTCGTCGAGGTCTCGACCGACAAGGTCGACTCCGAGGTGCCCTCCTCCGCCGCCGGGACCATCGAGAAGATCCTGGTTCAAGAAGGCGAGACCGTTCAGGTCGGAACCGCGATAGCGGTGGTCGGCGAGGGTGAGGCGGCCGCCTCGGACGAGTCCGGCGGCGAGACGGCCGACGAGGCCCCGAAGGAGCAGGAGGCTGCCGCCGAAGGGGAGAAGACAACCGAGGAGCCCGCCGCGCAGACCGAGACTGAAGAGGCCGCCGAGCCATCCTCGGCCGAGGAGACGGGCGACCGGGCCGAGGGGAAGGTCGCCGCGAAGGATGAGTCGGCGCCCGCCAGGGCTGCCGAGTCCGGCGACACCTCCAAGCGCGGCATCATCTCTCCCCTCGTTCGCCGTTTGGCCGACGAGCACGGAGTGGACCTCGAAGAGGTGGGCGGAACCGGCACGGGCGGACGCATTCGCAAGCAGGACGTGTTGAAGTTCGTCGAGCAGCGCAAGTCTCAACCGGCCGCCAAGTCGACGGAGCAGGCCGAAAAGGCTCCGGCTCCCAAGGAAGCGCCCGCAGCGAAGGAGAAGCCCGCGGCGCCGGCCGCGAGGGAGGCCCCCGCCGCGACGGCCGAGCGAGAGGAGCTCGTGCCGTGGACCAACATTCGGCGGCGCACCGCCGAACACATGGTCGCCAGCTCCCGCGAGGTAGCGCGCGCGTGGAACGCGGTCGAGGTCGATTGGAGCAACGTCGCCAAGCTGCGAGCGCAGGCGAAGGATGAGTTCAAAGCTCGAGAGGGCTTTGGTCTCACCTACATGCCGTTCCTCGCCAAGATGCTGTGCGACACGCTCCTCGAGATGCCGATGATCAACTCCACCTACGACGCCGATCAGGGCGGCAACGTCCACAAGCACTACGTCAATCTAGGCATCGCGGTCGCGCTCGAGGGCGGCGGGCTCATCGTGCCGGTCGTCAAGGGCGCCGACGAGAAGAACCTTGTCGGGCTTGCGCGCGGGGTCTACGACGTCGCGACGCGGGCGCGGTCAAAGAAGTTGTCCCCCGACGACCTCTCCGGCGGAACCTTCAGCATCACGAACCCGGGCCCCTTCGGGTCCATCATCTCGGTGCCGATCATCCCCCGGGGCCAGACTGCGATTCTCGGGTTCGAGGCCATCGGCAAGCAGGTAGTCGCGACCGAGGACGATCAGATCGCCATCCGCCATATGGGAGTCCTCGACATGTCGTGGGACCACCGCGCCGTCGACGGGGCCGAGGCCGCGCGGTTCCTCGCCCGGCTCAAGGAGCGCATCGAGACGACGGACTTCTCCTCGGAGTTGCAGCAGTATCTGTAAATCGAGAGCCGCAAGACGGGAGCGTGGGGCGCCTGTGACGACGCAAGTGCAGGATCAAGCTCAGATGCTGACGGCATCGTGGCTTGGTCGCGTCGATTACGGGGACGCCTGGGAAGCGCAGCGCGAGTTGTTCCTCGCTCGGCTCGACGGAGACCGCGGCGACTCGGTCATGCTTCTCGAGCATCCGCCCACTTACACGCTCGGCCGCCGGGCGATCGAGAACGACCTCGTCTATAAGGAGCCGCAACGCAGTGCCCGCGGGATCTCACTGTTCAACGTCGATCGTGGTGGCCGCGCGACCTATCACGGTCCCGGCCAGTTGGTGGGCTACCCAATAATGGCGCTGGGCGAGCATTACGATGTCCTCGGCTATCTGCGGCGTTTAGAAGACGTCGTGATCGCCGTTGCTGCCGACCTCGGCGTAGAGGCCCATCGCGATGACGAGCACACGGGGGTATGGGTAGGAACCAACAAGATCGGCGCCATCGGGGTGAAGATCACCCGCGGCATCACCATGCACGGATTCGCCTTCAACGTTTCGACCGATCTCACCATGTTCGAGGGGATCGTGCCCTGCGGCCTCGCCGACCGCTGGGTAACCTCGGTGCTCGCCGAAACTCACAAGAGCCATGGGGTGAAGGAGGTCGCGGCACTGGCGGCAAACCATCTCGCATCGACCTTCGGCCGCTCGCTGGTCTGGACCCACCCCAAGAACCTGCTGGCGTCGGGCCTCACGGGGGTGGCGCGAGGAAGCTGACGGCGCTGACCACGCCGGGGGAGATGATCTCAAGGAGGAGATCCCAAGTATGGGCAAAGGCAAGGACAGACACACCGAGTTGGGGCTCAAGGAAGAGGACCTGCTCGAGATGTACCGGTTCATGCTGCTGGCGCGCTTCTGCGACGAGCGGCAATGGGCGCTGAACCGGCAGGGCAAGGCCCCTTTCGTGGTGCCCGTCTCGGGGCACGAGGGAGCGCAGATGGGATCGATCTGGGCCTTCGAGCGCGGCAAGGACGTGTTCTGCCCCTACTACCGCGACATGGCGCTGTGCCTGGCGGCCGGCTTCACTCCCAAGGACGTGTTCACCGGTCTCTTCGGAAAGGCGGATGACCCCTCGTCCGGAGGCCGGCAGATGCCCGCTCACTGGGGCAGCCGCAAGCTCAACATCATCACCGGCTCCTCGCCGATCGCGACGCAGGTGTTGCATGCAGCCGGGATCGCGTACTCAAAGAAGTACAAGCACGAGGACTCCGTGGTCGGAACCTGGTTCGGCGAGGGGGGGACCTCGGAGGGCGACTGGCACGGCGCGATGAACTTCGCCGGCATTCACAAGCTCCCGCTGGTCTTCTTCTGCGAGAACAACCAGTACGCGATCAGCGTGCACGAGACCAAGCAGGTGGCGGGCCGCGTCTACAAACGGGCGGAGGGGTACGGCATGCCGGGTGTCGAGGGCGACGGCAACGACGTGCTCGAGACCTACAGGCTGTCGAAGGAAGCGGTCGACCGAGCACGCGCGGGAGAGGGTCCCTCGCTCCTCGAGTTGCGCACCTATCGCTTCTACTCGCATACCTCTGACGACGACGACCGCACCTATCGCTCGCGCGAAGAGGTGGACGAGGCGCGCAAGAAGGACCCCATTCTTCGCTTCGAGAGATACCTACGCGAGGTCGAGATCCTCGACGACGAGGGGGTCGAGGAAAAGCGGGAGGAGGCCAAGGCCGAGGTTGCGGAGGGCGTGACCCAGGCGAACGCATCCGAGTTCCCCGATCCCTCGACCGCCATGCTGCACGTCTTCGGGGAGGTGCAGTAAATGCCCGTCAAGACACTGATTCAAACCGTCCACGACACCCTGCAAGAGGAGATGCGGCGCGACGACCGCATCATCGTGCTCGGCGAGGACGTGGGTGCGCGCGGCGGCGTGTTCCGCGCCACCATGGGCTTTGCCGAGGAGTTCGGTGAGGAACGGGTACTCGACACGCCGTTAGACGAGTGCCTGATCGCCGGAGTGGCGATCGGTATGGCTCTCGACGGACTGCGCCCCGTGGCGGAGATGCAGTTTGCCGACTTCATCTGGCCGGCGTTCAACCAGATCGTTTCCGAGGCCGCACGTATCCGCTATCGCAGCAACAACGACTTCTCCGTTCCCATGGTCATTCGCACGCCGTACGGCGGCGGTGTACATGGAGCGCTTTACCACTCGCAATCGATCGAGGCGTTCTTCGCGCACGTACCGGGGATCAAGGTAGTTGCGCCATCCACGCCCTACGACGCGAAGGGCATGTTGATACAGGCGATCGAAGACGAGGACCCCGTCCTCTACCTCGAGCACAAGAAGACCTACAGGCTCATCAAGGACGAGGTGCCCGACGAGCGCTATACGGTCGAGTTCGGCCAGGCCGAGGTTCGACGCTCCGGCGACGATTTGACTTGTGTGAGCTACGGGCTGATGCACCACTTCTGCCTCGAGGCGGCCGAGAAACTCTCGAGTGAGGGCATCGAGGTCGAGGTCATCGATCTTCGCAGCATCTATCCGCTGGACATGGAAACGGTCCTCGAGTCGATCGGCAAGACCGGTAAGGCGATGGTCGTCTACGAGGACAACAAGTTCCTCGGCGTGGGGGCCGAGGTCGCCGCGCAGATCGCCGAGCGCGCCCTGTTCGACCTCGACGGTCCGGTCGTTCGTATGGCGGGCCCGCACGTTCCGGCGATGCCCTACGCGCCGACGCTCGAGGGCTGGTTCATGCCCAACCCCGACAAGATCGAGCAAGAGATGCGCAAACTGGCGGGCTTCTAGCCCGGCCGGCTAGCGCGGCTCGGACAATAGACTGGCTCTCGATGGCTCAAACTCCACTGATTCCCACGATCAAGACCCGCAAGGACGTCGAGCGCGATCTCCGGCGCGGCCTGCCGATCCGGCGCGCTCCGGGGGAGTCTGCGGCCCGTCCCGAGCGACGCCCGGAGTGGCTCAAGGTAAGGGTGCAACAGGGCGAGAACTTCACCGAGCTTCGCAACATCATGCGCGAACGCGGCCTGGCCACGGTCTGCGAGCAGGCCAACTGCCCGAACATCTACGAATGCTGGGAGGCGCGCGAGGCGACCTTCCTGCTGTGCGGCGACCTCTGCACGCGCCGGTGTGGCTTCTGCGACGTGATGACCTCGAAGCCGAAGGCATTGGATGCCGGGGAGCCTGGAAAGGTCGCCGAGGCGGTCAGGCTGATGGGCCTACGCTTCGCCGTGGTCACCGGAGTGGCGCGTGACGACCAGGACGATGCGGCCAGCGCGCATTGGGCGGCGACCATCACCGCCATTCGCGAGGCGGTACCCGGCTGTGGCGTCGAGGTCCTGATCCCCGACTTCAAGGGCCGTCGCGAGCACCCACGCGACTCACTCGCCAGGGTGATCGAGGCGAGCCCGGACGTCTTGGCCCACAATCTAGAGACCGTCGAACGGTTGCACCCGAGCATCCGTCCTGGCTTCGGTTACCAGGCGAGCCTCGATCTACTGGCCTGGGCCAAGGAGCTGGCACCCGACCAGGTCACGAAGTCGAACCTAATCGTGGGCATGGGCGAGACCGAGGCGGAGGTCTATCAAGCGATGGCCGACCTCGACGGAGCCGGTTGCGACATCCTCACCATCGGCCAGTACCTGCAGCCGAGCGTCTCGTGGCACCTCCCGGTCGATCGCTGGGTGCACCCGGAGGAGTTCGACCGCTACAAGACCTACGGCGAGGGAGAACTGGACTTCGCCTGGGTGGAGTCCGGCCCCCTGGTGCGTTCGAGCTACAAGGCGGGGCAGCAATTCC
>JBOGWU010000080.1:0-11764 GCA_050693935.1 Actinomycetota bacterium
CAACTCACCGATCGCGAGCGCCAAGTGCTGGATCTCATCGCCCAGGGGAATTCCAACCAAGCCATCGCTCAAAGCCTCGTCCTCAGTCCTAAAACCGTTCGCAATCACGTTTCCAACATCTTCGCCAAACTGCAGGTAGCCGACCGCGCCGAAGCCATCGTCCGCGCACGAGAGGCGGGGCTGGGACGGCGGCACGAGCGTCCCGAATAGGTCCCAAAGGATTTCCCGCAGCAGTCAGGACACCGCTCCCATGACAGCGGGACGGGCTCTCCGACATCTTGTTCTTTGCAGCCCGCAACGCGGGCCGCAATACAGGGAGGAGCAGCTCTTGACGAGCCCTAGGGAATTGGTGCTTCGCAGGTCGGTCCAGGCGAGGGTCACAGGAGGATTGGGCATGGTCGTCGTACTTGTCCTCACCGCCCTGGTGGCTTCATGTGCAACGAGTGAAGACGAAGAGCCTAAGAGCGAGGCCAAGCCACAACCGCCTCAAGAGATTCGCATAGCAGTGAGTGACGAGAGCTACAAGATCCCTCGTGAGTTTGAGTCGGAGCCGGTTGCCCTCACCCTCGAGAACAAAGGCGAGGAGGTCCACCGCGCGTATTTTGCCCGTCTCCATCAGGGAGTCACCGAGAGAGACGTCCGCTCGGCGCTGTCCAAGAGCCCGGATGCGCTCTTCTCGCTGGTCACGGTCGCCGGAAGCATGCCGGAGATCGAACCCGGTGCCAGCAGCAAGATTGGCATGCTGTTCCCGGAAGGTAACTATCTCGTCATCGACCCGGAGGTAGAGGGGCCTCCTCCTCTGAGCTTCTTCGCAGTATCACCGGCGAGTGGACCAGAGATTAGAGAACCGTCAGCCGACTACTCGATCGAAGCCGGAGACTTCTACTTCAAGATTTCAGATCCCTCCCCCGGCTTGGCGACCGTCGAGATCGCCAACGTCGGCAAGCAGAGCCACGAGGTGGGCATCGGGAAGGGAGCCAAGGGCCAAGGGGCGGAAGTGACGACGGTGTTCGCGCCTCCGCCGGGAGGCACGATGTGGGCCACCGTGACGCTGGAGCCGGGCGACTATACGCTCCTCTGCTTCCTGCCCGACCCCAAGACTGGCAAGCCACACGTCAAGCTCGGCATGAAGCAGAGCTTCTCCGTGAAATAGACGGACCGGACCGTCAGTTGACCCGTTCTCTGCAGAGGTTGGCACCCCGGCACCGCCTTTGACGCGAGTGGAGTTTGAAATCGCTTCCATGGGCAGTCCCGCGTTGGCCTAAAGCCGCACTGGTACTCAACTCCATGGCATCTCGCACTGAGGGAGGAAGTCGTTCAGCAGGAACCGCGGGTGAGGTTGCAAGCGCTACGTTGACAATCCGTTGACAATTCCCCCAGAACCGGGAACGGCTGGGTCGCGAACATGCAGGTCAACGGAGCTCCTCGCCTAGAGGAGCACCGTCTCAGGAAACGGTTTGATCGACGAAAGACCGTTGCGCCCGCCGGTAGTTGGTAGGGAATCCGCGCACGTCCTGATCAGGCGCCTGAGCGCGTTCGACACGACAGGGCCAATCAGGAACTTGGGCAACGGTCTTGAAACCGTCCAACGCATCGAAGGCGATACCGAGTACGTCGATCCGGTGGAAGCGTAAGCCCTGGTTAGAGCCGGTTTGCGGAGGGCGAGGTCTGTGAGTTCAGCGGATAGTGGACACGGCTGAGTGAGCATGTCGCGGGCCATAGTGGACACCCCTAGCCGGGAGGTGTCGCTTGGAGCTGGCTCGCTTCGTGGTCGACGCGGTGGTGCTGGAGGGTCGCAGCTGCCGGGAGGTGGCCCGAGCTCACGGCGTCTCCAAGAGCTGGGTCGCCCAACTCGTGGCTCGCTTCAAACAGGGTGGCTACGAAGCGGTCGCTCCCCGCTCGAAGGCTGCCAGAAGGGTGGCCAACAAGTGCTCCGCCCAGCTAGAGGACCGGATCGTTCGGCTCCGCAAGGAGCTCACCGATCAGGGCTTCGATGCCGGCGCGCAGACGATCCACTACCACCTGTCGCTCACGGATCCGTCGCCCCCGTCGAGCTCCACGATCTGGCGGGTCCTCAAACGACGCGGCTTCATCCAAGCCCAGCCGCACAAGCGACCCACGAGCTCATATGTGCGCTTCGAGGCCTCGCTGCCCAACGAGATGTGGCAATCAGACGTCACCATGTTCAGCCTCAAAGACGGCACCGTGCTCGAGATCTGCAATTTCCTCGACGACTTCTCGAGGGTCTGCGTGGCGAGCAAGGTGCATGGCGTCACGACCGCTCCCGACGTGGTCGCGACCCTCTACGAGGCAGGCAGGGCCTGGGGTCTGCCGGCATCGCTTTTGAGCGACAACGGCTGCATCTACACCTCCGCCTACCGAGGTGGCTACTCCGCGATGGAGTCCGAGCTGTTCCACCTGGGTATCGACTACAAGCACTCGCGCCCCTATCACCCCCAGACCTGACCTTCTATGTTGTCAAACTGGCATCAGCGACTCTTTGGACTCGGCGATCAGCTGTCGAAAGACCACGTTTGAGAGTTGCCTCTTTAGGCAGCGCATCGCTTCCTTATTCGACTTGCCAGCAGCGCCTAGCCGGGCCATGTAGATCTTGGTGTCACTGTCTCCTCGACGGCGTGCGATGGCCATCATGTGGAGCGCGTAGTTGAGCTGGCGGTTTCCTCCTCGGTTGAGGCGGTGACGTTTGGTCCTGCCCGATGAAGCCTCTAATGGGGCAGTCCCACTCAGCATCGCAAAGGAAGCCTTCGAGCGCAGTCTCCTCAGGTCACCCACCTCGCCGAGGATCTTCGCGGCGGCAATGAACCCAATCCCGTGGAGCTGCGTGAGGCTTGTGCCGGAGTAGACGACCTTGGAAGCGAGCTGCTTCTCAACTAGGGCGATCTTGTCATTGAGCCGGCGAATCTCTCCGATGCGGTCGCGGATGAGGTCGGCTCGCACGGAGCGGTCGCTCCGAAGCATGGCCACGGTGATCCGGAGGTTCTTCTTGGAGTTCAACTTCGGGACCCGATTCTCGTAGCCGGGGTGGGAGACAACGAGGTTCTTGTGCGTACGGTTGATGAGCTGTGTCCGGGCGCGAACCAGCTGATCACGGTGGTCGCTCAGTAGCTTTAGGTCCTGGAACGATTCTGTTCGCTTCGGGGAAGACAGTCCATCTCCCCGGGCTACGACCCGAGCGATCGCTACCACGTCTTGCGCATCTGACTTACCACGTGACGGACTCTTCTTGCGCTCTCGATGACTTAAGAAGGCCGGCACCTCGCGCACGTCCTCCCCATTCTCGAGGAGGTGTCGGGTGAGTCCTGCACCGTAGTTGCCGGAGCCTTCTACGCCAATCACTCGGTCAGAGCCTTGGCCTGCGATCCAACTCCGGAGATTCTTGTGTTCTACCGGGTCGTTCCTAAACTCTCGAACCCCCAAGAGACGTCCGAGATCATCAAGCACTGCGACCGCGAGTGAGCTCTTGTGCGAATCGATCCCAATCACCACACCCATCCTGGCTCCTTTCCGCAAGCCGACATACGATGTGACCAGCGGGAGGACACACAGGCGTTGGGTCTTGAGCACCCTTCTATCAAGTCACTGCCGCTAGTCCGGTCCCGGCCGGAGGGACGGGTCAGGTCAGAGGTCACTGGCGTCAAAGCCAGGACGTGCGGCAAGTGAGTCACCTCCGGCCGGTTACCGGAACTCTCCTGGAAAGGGAGAGTCCACAGCCGGATTGTCACGCCTGCGGCAAGGTCGAGCGCTTCCATCAGACGCTCAAGAAGTTCCTGAGAAAGCAACCCCGCGCCGAAACGATCGCCGAGCTACAGGCCCAGGTCGACCGCTTCGTCACCTACTACAACAACGTTCGTCCCCACCGCGCCAAGGGCCGCAAGACACCAAGGTCTGCGTTCGACTCCCGGGACAAGGCGCGACCGATCAAACGGGACAGGACCTACTCGAGAGAGCTCCGGGTGCGCCACGACAAGGTCGATCACCACGGCGTGGTGACGATCCGCTACAAGTCCAAGCTGCATCACATCGGGATGGGGCGAGCGCTTGCCGGCACCCGCATCGTGCTGTTGGTCGCCGGGCGCAACATCAGATCATCACCACCGAGGGGCGGCTCCTGAGGCACTTCGAGCTCGATCCCAGCCGCAACTACCAGCCACAGAGCATGGAGTGACGGTGTCCACTATGCTCCGCGACACCCGTCCACGATGCCCCGCGACATCACATTTGCGGAGGGCGAGGGACTCGAACCCACAAGTCCTTTCGGACAACGGTTTTCAAGTGTGTGGCCGGGCGTCCTGACTGGCCCTGCCTACTTCTCCCTGATGCTATTTGTGCAGGTCAGCGACAAGACACCTTCCTGACCGGTACTGGCCGGCCCCCGATTCTTCCTGGCGCGTTCGTTGACAAATCGTTGACAAGCCAGCCTGGCAGAAGATGCGCGAGCGCAAGTTCTCCCGAAGCAAACGCGGGTTTGTCGCGAAACTGAAACGAGAGCTCGAAAGCTAAGCGCTCTCCAGCTCGGCGAGGAACGTCTCGATGACCTGCGCGAATTCGACCGGTTGCTCCATAGGGATCTCGACGCCCGACGCCATCGTCTTGATCCGCGCGCGCCGGAATGATGCCAGGATGTCCTGCTCAGTCGTGTGAACGGGATCATCGCCGGTCGACACAACGAGGACCGGGATATTGACGGCGTCAAGCCGCTCGATGAACGAGGTGGTCTCGACCAGCTCGAGCGTCCGCTCCAGATAAATCCGCGGGATCTTCGCCGCATGGCGCGCGGCGCGCTGCAACACCTCGTCGGGGACGGGCGCTCGTAGGAAGCGCTTGATGGAGTCCTCTACCAACGCCTCACCGTCGCCGGCAAGCTCGACCCAGGCCCGCACGAAGTCGGGCGTGTCCAGCGTTCCGGCGGACGGGCTCGCAACGAGCACGAGCGCTTCGATACGCGCCGGCTCGACGAGCGGCAGGTACTGCGAAAGCTTGCCGCCCAAGCTGTGTCCAACCGCGACGAACACACGCGAGCCTGCGTCGTCCGCCACCGCGAACACGTCGCGCGCGAGGAGGTCCCAGGTGAGCTCGACGTCGGGCTTGTCGGAGTCCCCGTGCCCACGAAGATCGACGGTGATGGCCCGGGCCGAGGTGAGATCGAGATTGTCAATGGCTTCATCGAAGTAGCCACCCGACGCGCCCCAGGCGTGGATGAAGATGATGGTGCGGGGGGACGAACCGCGCACCTGGTAAGCGATCCTCGTGCCATCAGGGGCGCGCGCGAAGGGCATCGCAGTACTGTAGCGCTGCGCCGTGTATGCGGCCGGCTTGACATTCTTATCGAGGTATCGAATCAGGGAGCGAGACGGCTCAAGGATCTCTTGGTGGGTGCGCGGTGTGTGTAGAGGGCCACCACGGGGCCGGTCGATCAATAAGGCGGTCGGCCGTCGAGGAATGTGCCAGGTTGAGCCCGGTGCGAATCGCGACCTCAAACGTAACGCCGAGCGCGAGACTCTACATTGTTGCGTTGAAGTAGCCCCAGGGGATGCCGTGGACGAACTCGAGCGAGGTCGCAAATCTTTCGAGCACCGAATGTGGATGGATGCCTTCAACGCGCTCGTTCTCGCCGACGAGGCGGCACCGCTAGGGGCGGAGGACCTCTGGTTGCTGGCGATGTCGGCGTATCTGATCGGCCGGGACGACGACAATTTGCGAGCTATAGATCGTGCCTATCGCGCCCACCTTGAGACCGGCGAGGTGCTGCGTGCTGCCCGCGCCGCGTTCTGGCTCGGCTTCCGTCTTTTGGACCGGGGTGAAATGGGCAAGGCGACAGGATGGTTGGGCCGTTCGGGGCGGCTGGTCGAACGCGAGGGGCACGACTGCGTCGAACGCGGCTACCTGTTGCTGCCGGTCGTGCTGCAGAAACTGTTCGCCGGCGAGTACGAGGCCTCTTCCGCAAGCGCGGCCGACGCAACAGAGATCGGCGAACGCTTCGGGGATGCGGACCTGACCGCATTGGCGCTGCACCTGCAAGGATGTGCCCGGATCAAGCAGGGCCAGGTCGACGATGGTCTGGCGCTACTGGACGAGGCCATGGTCGCAGTTACCACCGACGAGCTGTCCCCGGTCGTCACGGGTTTGATCTATTGCAGCGTGATCGAGGCTTGCCGAGAGGTGTACGCAGTGCGCCGCTCCCAGGAGTGGACCGTTGCCCTGACGCAGTGGTGCGAGGGACAACCCGACCTCGTCCCTTATGCCGGGCAGTGCCTGGTGCATCGCGCCGAGATCATGCAGCTGCATGGTGCGTGGCGGGACGCCCTTGAGGAAGCGCGGCGGGCGACCGAACGCCTCGCACGGGGTGTTGATCAGCCGGCGTCCGCGGCGGCCTTGTACCAGCAAGGAGAGATCCATCGCTTGCTGGGCGAGTTCGCCGCAGCTGAGGAGGCGTTCTTGGACGCGAGCCGACGAGGATTGGAACCGCAGCCGGGCTTGGCACTGTTGCGGCTGGCCCAGGGCAACAACGACGCTGCGGCCGCGGCGATCCGCCGCGTGGTGGGCGAAACTACCGATTCACTGGAGCGCGCGCGGTTGCTACCCGCCTACATCGAGATAATGCTGGCCACGGGCGATCCCGACGGGGCGCGGAGTGCATGCCTTGAGCTCGGGGAGATCGCAGAGGGCTACGCGTCCGGCGTGCTGGGTGCCATGGCGTCGGGCGCCACGGGTGCCATCGAGCTTGCCGAGGGGAATGCCCGATCCGCTTTGGTCTCGCTCCGTCACGCGGAGCAGGTGTGGAAAGAGTTTGGGGCGCCCTATGAGGTCGCACGCGTGCGGGAGCTGATTGGGCTGGCCTGCGACACTCTGGGCGACCACGACACGGCCGCGTTGGAGTTGGACGCCGCCCGAGGAGCCTTCGAGCACCTGGGAGCGGCGCCAGACTTCGCCCGCGTCGACTCGCTTACGCGGCACGCTCCGTCCGGGGATAACCAGGGGCTGGCGCCGCGTGAGCTGCAGGTGCTGCGCCTGGTCGCCGCCGGGAAGACCAACAAAGCCATCGCCGCCGAGCTGGTCGTGAGCGAGAGGACCGTGGATCGGCACGTAAGCAACGTCTTTGCGAAGCTCGGTGTGTCGTCGCGCGCCGCAGCCACAGCATTCGCCTACGAGCACCGGCTCGTCTGACCCCTGGGCGGCGGAAACTACCCACACACCCTTGTCGCGGATTGGGTGGTTCCGCCGATGCGTCGTGTCCCGCCGGTTCCTATCGTCGGCCGTACTAGCCCAAACGCGAGGAGGCACGATGAACATGCAGCCGAACGTCGAGGAACGCAGCGCGCATTCCGATGGCGACCTCGCTCGGGAGCGGCTGGTAGACGCGATGCCCCTCACGGAGCGGAGGCTGGAACTCGCAGGGATTTCCACACCAATTCTTGAAGGCGGCGATGGCCGGCCGGTCGTCCTCTTACACGGCGCCGGGGAGTTCGCGGCCAACTGGATAAGGGTGATCCCTGATCTGGTGAGAACGCACCGGGTGGTTGTCCCCGACCTGCCGGGCCACGGTGCGTCCGAGGTGGCCGACGGACCGTTGGACGCCGACCGCGTGCTCGCCTGGCTCGGCGAGTTGATCGAGCGAACGTGCCCATCCCCGCCCGCGCTGGTGGGACATCTGCTCGGCGGGTCCATCGCGGCCCGCTTTGCCAGCGACCAGGGAGCCCGGCTCAGTCGGCTGGTGCTCGTGGACGGGTATGGGCTAAGCCGCCTCTGGCCAGCGCCAAAATTCGCCCTTGCCATGATCGCCTTTGTCGCACGACCCACAGAGCGCACGCAAGACCATCTCTTTCGGCAGTGCATGGTGGATCTGGATGGGGTGCGCAACGAGATGGGCGGGCTCGGGGCCTCGCTGGAAACATATGCGCTTGACCGTGCCCGCACGCCCAGCGTGAAGGCCGCTCTGCGCAAGCTTATGCCGGAGCTCGGCGTGCCGGCCGTCCCGTCATCGGATCTTTCCCGAATCCCCGTCCCAACGACGCTGATCTGGGGGCGGCACGACCGGCAAGTACGGCTGCGGATCGCCGAGGCTGCGAGCGCCCGCTACGGCTGGCCGCTGCACATTATCGAGGACGCCGCCGACGATCCCACCGTCGAGCAGCCGGAAGCATTTCTGAGTGCGTTGCACACCGCGCTCGGCACTTCCAGCCGTTAAGCGCGAAGAAGGGAGGACAAGGATGGGTGGCTCCGAGAGCTTCGAGACCGTGATCATTGGTGGCGGTCAGGCGGGCCTCGCGGTCGGTTACCACCTCGTAAGACGAGATCGGCCATGCGTGATCTTGGACGCAAACGAGCGGATCGGCGACTCTTGGCGCACGCGTTGGGAATCGCTTCGCCTGTTCACTCCAGCTCGCTACTCGGGACTGCCGGGCTGGCGCATGCCCGTCCCTGCGTCGTCGTATCCCTCCAAAGACGAGGTGGCCGACTATCTCGAGGCCTACGCGGCGCGCTTCGAGCTCCCTGTTCGAACCGGCGTTAGCGTGGACAGGCTCTCCAAGGAGGGGAACCGATACGTCCTGACATCTCGCGCGCACCGGTTCGAGGCAGACAACGTCGTAGTGGCATCGGGCGCTTACCACAGCCCCCGGATCCCGGCTTTCGCCTCCGAACTCGATCCCGGCATCGTGCAACTGCATTCGAGCGAGTACCGAGGTCCATCTCAGCTGCGCGAGGGTGGTGCCCTCGTCGTGGGCGCCGGCAACTCGGGGGCCGAGATCGCCTTCGAAGTGTCGCGCACTCACAAAACGTGGCTCTCGGGCAAGGAATCGGGTCACAGCCCCGTCCGCACGGGAGGCGTGGGGGACCGGCTGCTCACACCCATGATCTGGTTCGTCTTCTCGCACGTGCTGAGCGTAAGCAATCCTCTCGGCCGCAAGGCCCGACCGAAGCTCCTGACTACCGCAGCGCCGCTTGAACGGGTAAGACCGAAGGAACTCGCTGCCGCTGGGATCGGGCGCGTCCCGCGTACAGCCGGGGTGCGAGACGGCTACCCGGCGCTCGAGGACGAGCGCGTAATGGAGGTGTCGAACGTCATCTGGTGCACGGGGTTCCGAGCAGACTTCGCTTGGATCGACCTGCCGGTGTTTGGCCAGGACGGAGAGCCGGTGCATGAACGTGGCATCGTCGAGAGCGATCCCGGCCTCTACTTCGTGGGTCGGTTCTTTCTCTATGCGTTGACGTCATCGCTTATCGGTGGTGTCGGAAGGGACGCCGAATACATCACAAAGCACATCGCGTCGCGCAAGGGGAACGGTCGACCCTCGACCGAGATGTCAACAGGACCCCATGAAAACGTCAAACCACATCCCTCGGGATACTAGAAGGATGACTCAGAAGCGTTTATCACCCTCTGAGAGAGCTCACGAGAACGAGCGCCGTCGTCGTCGGTATGCGAAAGAGGTGTCGAAGTACGACAAAGAGATGGGCCTCGAGGAAAGATTGCTCTTTGGATCTGAGCACCGGCGTTGGGCATGTTCCCAAGCAACCGGGGAGACACTCGAGGTCGCCATCGGTACGGGCCTCAACTTGCCCTACTACCCATCCGATGTGAAGCTGACTGGACTTGACATTAGTTCGGAGATGCTGGCGGCCACCCGCACCAGAGCAACCGAGTTGGAGATCCCTGTCGAACTCCAGGAAGGGGACGCGCAAGATCTTCCATTTCCCGACGGAACCTTCGATACCGTCGTTAGTACGTACGCTATGTGCAGTGTCCCCGATGAAATTCAAACCATCTCAGAGATGAAGCGGGTCCTCAAAGAAGGTGGTCACTTGATCCTGGTTGATCACATCCGAAGTTCCGTGAAGCCGATCTTCTGGCTCCAGCGATTACTGGAACTCAGCCCGAAACGCCACAAGGGCGAATTGACGCGGCGCCCACTGATCCACGTCCGGGCCGCCGGATTCGAGATCCAGGCAGGTGATCGAATGCGAGCAGGAATCGTTGAGCGGCTCGTAGCCTTGAAACCCGCCAGCTAGTGACAGCCTGAGGGCGCGAGCTCCAACGGGGCCGCATCACGCGCAATTCCGTCGACCACGATCATCAACCCGAGTCCGATTCTCGGAGTGGGGGTGAAACCGCGACGATGTTTGAGGGCGCTACTGTCCAGTCTCACCAGACGCTTGACGAATTGGCCTCAGCTGATGCTTGACACTTCCCTAAACGGACTTGCTGCTCTTCCGGTAAGGGCGGTTGGCTCGAAAGCGCGTCACCTCCTTGTCTGAGCGTCGGGGTTCGGTCTTGATGAGCTCGTCGTTGTGAAAGACGTGCATGAGCTTGCCGTCGATCCGCACGATGACGTGCTGGCCCGCGAAGCGCCGGCCGACGGAGAACTTCTGCTTGGCGACGGAGATCAGACCGTTGTCGAAGACGAAGCGCTCCACCTCGAGGGGTCGGTGTGTAATGGGCTGTGGAGCGAAGTCTGGATCGACGATCTCGGTCTTGGAGCCGAAGCGGAAGCGGGCCGCCGGGCTGAGCATCCCCAATGACTGGTGGGGACGGTGGTGGTTGTAATCGTCGACGAAGCCGTCCACGGCCGCCTGCGCCTGCTCGATCGTCGCGAACGTGTGCTTTGAGAAGAAGTCACGGCGCAGCGTCTCGTGGAAGCGCTCGACCTTGCCGATGGTGGTGGGAGCTCTCACGCCGGTGAGGATGTGGTGGATGCCGTGGGTTCGGCAGATCTTGTCAAACAGTGTCTCGCCTCCCCTGCGCGCGAAGCGCGCGGTGAACACCTTGCCGTTATCGGTGAGGACTTCGTCGGGGATGCCGTAACGATCGAGGGCATCGGTGAAGGCGGCGCAGACGGGACGGGCGGTGGCGCGCTCGGTGAGCCTTGCGATGACGCAGAAGCGGGAGTGGTCGTCCACTCCGGTAATCACCTTGAGCTCTTGGCCGGACGCGAGGAAGACCGATCCCATGATGTCTGCCTGCCACAGCTCCATCGGCTTGGAGCGCTCGAAGCGCCGATAGTCGGTCTTGCGTTTGCGGCGACGGCGCGGCTCGATGAGGTGGTTGCGAACCAGCACGCGATAAACGGTCGCGCGCGAGGGGGACGGATCCACTCCTTGGCGCTGCAGGTGATGGACGATGGTGCGGGGCCCCCATCCGGGATGGATCCGTCGGAGTTCGCAGATCTCGACCTCGATGGCGGACGCGATCTGGTGGGGGCAGGACGTGGGTCTATGCGAGCGATCCGCGAGGGCTGCCATGCCGCCCTGCTCGTAGCGGGCGATCCACGCGTGCACACTCTGACGCGACACCCCATAGCGATCCGCCACCTCGGTCTTGGACAACCCGTCTCTCAAGACCTCCATCACCGCGTCGTAGCGCTGCTCGACCACTGACAGCTCCAGGAGCACTCTCCCGACCTCCTTGACTCGCTTCCCCTGAGGGAAGCGAAGAGGCGCGGGCGGAGGTGTCAAGCATCAGCCGCGACCGCGTAAAGCATCAGCCGAGACTGTCAAGGATCAGCCGCGGCCAGAGTGTCAAGGATCACCCGGCGCAGGACAGGTGAGGTTGCAAGCGCTGCGTTGACAATTCGTTGACAATTCCCCCAGAACCGGGAATGGCTGGGTCGCGAACATGCAGGTCAACGGAGTTCCTCGCCTGGAGGAGCACCGTCTCAGGAAACGGTTTGATCGACGAAAGACCGTTGCACCCGCCGTTAGTTGGTAGGGAATCCGCGAACGTCCTGATCAGGAGCCTGAGCGCGCC
>JBOGWU010000081.1:0-12129 GCA_050693935.1 Actinomycetota bacterium
GACGATTCCGCCACCTGCTCGTCTATATCGCGACTCTTCTGGCGGTCGGATTCATCACGATCGGCGCGGCCGCGTTGATCCCGCGCCCACGCCCGGTGGGGATCGAGATCCTCACCCACTGGCAGGGCGGGTCCCACCCCTCGGCCGCAATCGCGGCGCTGGCGGTCACGCTGCTTGGAATTCTCTACACCCTGATTGTTCCCGGACGATACCGAAACTACGGCAAGGTAGTGGCCGGGATCCTCATAGGCGCGGCCGGGCTGTCGCGCTTCTACCTCGGCGTCGAGCACCCGTCGGACGCGGTCTTCGGTCTGATCCTGGCCGTCACGATCTCCATCGTCGCCTTTCGGAGGATGACTCCCAACGACGTGTTTCCAGTCGCTTACGGCGGCGGGCGAACCGCGCACCTCGACATTGGGGGGGAGCGCGGCGAGGCCATCAAAAGCGCGCTCGAAGAGCAAATCGGCGTCACGGTGCTGAGCATGAAACCTTTTGGGCTCGAGGGCTCCGGGGGTTCGACCCCCATTCGTTTGAAAGTGGCCGAGGAAGACGGCGAGGCTTACTTGTTCGCCAAGTTATACGCACAGAGCCACTTGCGCGCCGATCGCTGGTACAAGGTCGGCCGAACTTTGCTCTACGGACGGCTCGAGGACGAGTCCTCGTTCAACACCGTGCGTCGGCTCGTCCAATACGAGGACTACCTCCTACGCGTGATGGGTGCGGCGGGCATCAACACGCCGCGTCCCTACGGCTTCGTGGTGATCACGCCCGAGCGCGAATACCTCATCGTTACGGACTTCGTCGACGGCGGCAAGGAGATCCTCGAGGCCGAGGTGACCGACGCGGTCATCGACAATGCCATGCAAATCGTGCGGCAGCTGTGGGACGCGGGCGTAGCCCACCGCGACATCAAGCCCTCGAATCTGCTGGTCCGGGGTGAAGAGGTCCATCTCATCGACGTTGCCTTCGGTGAGGTGCGTCCGTCGCCGTGGCGCCAGGCCGTTGATCTCGCCAACATGATGTTGGTGCTGGCACTCAGGAGCGACTCGGAAAGGGTCTATCGAATCGCGCTTCGCTATTTCACGCCCGAGGACATCTCAGAAGCGTTCGCGGCTACCCACGGCGTGACGATGCCTTCGCAGTCGCGCAGCATGCTTCGAAAAGACCAGCGCAGCCTGGTCAAAGAGTTCAGAGAGCTCGCACCTCCGCACGCCCGCATCTCGATCCAGCGTTGGAGCGCCCGGCGAGTGGGCCTCATGTTCTCCTGCCTCTTGGGGGCTCTTCTGGTGCTGGGCTTCACTCTGAGCAACCTTCGGGGGGCGCTGCTCGTCGGCGACCCGAAAGCCAGTCAGGCCGCCCTGTCCGCGATGGCCAGGGCGCCAGAGTGTGGCCTCGTCGAGGATCCGTTGGTCCTCGTGTCGCAATCGGTACCGTCCGCGTCTCAGGTGCCGTGTCTCCAGGCGCTGCCGCTGGGATGGGGCTTCGGGGCGGTCAACGTCGACGACACCTCGAGCCGCTTCTTTCTCTACTACGACCGGCTGGGAACCGACCAGATACTCGCGACCTTCAAGGAAAGTTGTGACGTCGCAGAGGCAACTCCCGTTCCCTCGGTCGTGCCCATCGAGGGCGTCCAGCAAGTCGAGCTCGTTCGCTCTTATGCCAACCGCTATGTCGGCAGCCGCTTCTACGTGTTCGAGGGTGGTTGTCTCGAGATGGAGTTCGATTTCAGAGGAGGGGGGCGAACGACGCTCGCCGCCGAGGTATGGGGTTCGTTCGGTCTCGTCCCGCGCTCCGAGATCGACAAGGACATCGCGAAGCACCTTCTGCGTTGACGACGCCCTTGCTTATAACCACCTGATGTCGCGACCGTGAGGGCCGCTGGTCGCCACCGCGACCTCCTCTCCGCCCGGCCACGATCTCAGCCGCACTGCGAACGGCAGCTGCTCCGCGTCTTGCTCGAAGCTCAAGTGTGCGACCGGCGCATCCGGGGAGGCGCTCTCACCCGCGCTCTCGAGGATCCGAGTCAACTCCGCCTGTTCGGTCTCACAGAGGTACTGGCGCACCGCCGAGTGAAATACCACCGTGGCGACGCCCGGAGAAAGCGACTGGAGCGCTTGCGGCAACCATTCGGAGGCCGTGCCGCGCGTTACGGCGACGGGCACTGTGGCCGCCACGGC
Organism: Actinomycetota bacterium; assembly: GCA_050693935.1. Taxonomy (GTDB): domain Bacteria; phylum Actinomycetota; class CADDZG01; order CADDZG01; family WHSQ01; genus WHSV01. Next base: position 2,178 of record JBOGWU010000081.1, read on the forward strand.
GAGCGCGCCGCGCAGGCGTGCGATGCGATCGAGTTGATCGGGCCAGACCGCGCTCAGAATTCTGATCTGATCGCCTTGGTCCCTCGGATTCATTGGGTGAGGGTCGCAGCCGGACCGCTCGACGATCTCGACTCGGGCATCCAGGTTCGGGGGAGCATCGTCCCAGCCCAGGCGCACCGGGGAGTCCTCGGGCCCCCAAGCTTTGTCGGTCGCCTCGTAGCGATAGTGGTCCCAGCGAAGATTGAGTCCCGCCGCCGAACCAACCTCGAGCAGCCGCAGCGGTAGGCGCGTCGAAGCGGCAACTCTCAGGAAGCCGCCGATCAGGGCCGCGCAGCGGCCCACCTCGTTCGTCTGTACCGGGAGGCCCGAGAGGCGGCGTACCTCGTCGAGATGTTCTTCTATTGCATCCCGAAACGGAACCCACGCTCCGGCGGGTTTCTCCGCTCCTCCCGCCGACGGGTAGAAGGCTGCGAGAGCCGGAGCCCGCTCGCTCAGCACTATGGCGTGCACGCCCGCCATGAACCGCAGCGGGAGCATGACCTCCCACAACGGCGCGGGCATGTGCCGGCCGAGCGCCTCCCAGACAACTCCCCCCTCGGCCGCGTCACGCGAGGCCCCAGCGAGGAGTCTCGCGTACAGCTCCGACCCTAGTGCCTGGCACCATTCCGACTGCTTGCTTAGTTGGGCGGCGAGCTCCGCCTTCAGCTCGAGGCCCAACTGCGTTATCTCTTAGAAGAGCACGCGCGCGAGGGCGCGGCGTGCGCTCGAGGCGCGTGGATCATCGGCTGGTAGTCCGTCGAGCAGGCCCAGCAGGTGAGTGCGGGCGCGCTCTCGCTCGTCGCCGGTCGAGTCGCGCACCGCTTCGATCAACAACTCCGACGCGCCCTCGAAGTCGCCGCGCACCGCGAGAAGATCGGCGAGCGCCACTACGGCGTTGATATCACCCGGGTCATTCATCAGTCGGGCCCGGAGCTCGTTCTCGTCGCCTCCGGCACGCCGCTGCAACTCGACGCGGCTAAGTGCCGCGCGAGCCTCGGTGTTCGCCGGCTCCTGCAAGAGCGCCGCCCGGTAGCGCTCGGCCGCCGCGTCCAGGTCCCCACAGGCCTCGGCGTCCATACCCTCGCCCACGAGGAGCTCGCCCGGGCTCGGTCCGAGCCGGCTGAGCCACTCGCGCACCTGCGCCTCGGGAAGAGCGCCGGTGAACTCGGCGACGATCTTGCCGTCCCTTATCGCCTTGACCGCAGGTATCCCCTGAATGCCGAGAGCCTGCGAGATCTGCTGATTGGCGTCGACGTCGACCTTCGCAAGGGTCCAGGCACCGTCGGCCTCGGCCGCGAGTTTCTCGAGCACGGGCCCGAGCGCTCGACAGGGGCCGCACCACTCGGCCCAGAAGTCCACCACCACGGGGGCCTGGTAGCTACGTTCGACGACCTCGGTCTGAAAGGTCTGTTCGGAGACTTCCATGGTTGCATTCATATCTTGCTCAACACGCAGAAGTGGGCGCGGCTTCCCCGCTTGTTCTGAGTTACTCGACGAGGCGTCCGGTTACGTCGAGGTCGGCGGCGGGCTTGGCCCACTCTGCAAGCGCATCGGGAACCGCAGGGACCTGCTCGGCCGACAGCTTGAGCTCGCCGTCGTCGGTCAGCTCGAACCGAATGTTCACGTTCAGGGACTCGTCGATCTCCGGATGGTCCGAGCGGCTGTGGCAGCCTCTCGTCTCGCGACGATCGAGCGCCCCCAGCAGCGTCGCCCTGCCGGTGGTCAGTGCGGCGCGGAGGTCGAGAACGTGGGTGAGGTCGACGTAGCCCTCGCTCGATGGCCTCACGTCGATGTCACCGAGCACCGCTTGGACCTCATCGAGCTTCGATAGACCCCGTTCGAGTCCCTCTTGGTTGCGAACCACGCCGCAGTGCTCCCACATGGCGTTTCGAACCGCGCGCTGTAGGGGTCTGGCGAACTCACCCCCCGGCTTGATGAACGAATCCAGCTCCTCGGAGGCGGCCTGAATCGCCGAACGAGAGCGAAGCTGCACGTCGCGGCTCTGCGACAACGTCGCCGCGGCCTCGCCGGCCCGGCGGCCGAACACGATCGTCTCCGCCAGTGAATTGCCACCGAGCCGGTTGGCCCCGTGCAGTCCTGCGGTGACCTCGCCGGCCGCGTAGAGACCTTCGACATCGGTCGCGTGCGTCTCGGGGTCGACCACGATGCCGCCCATCGAGTAGTGAGCGGTGGGTGCGACCTCCATGGGCTCACGCGCAATGTCGAGCATCTGATACTCGATGAACTGCCGGTACATGCGCGGGACCTTGTCAAGGATCGCTTCCTTCCCGATGTGGCTGATGTCGAGGAAGACCCCTCCGTTGGGCCCGCCGCGGCCCTCGAGGATCTCGGTGTAGTTGGCAAGGGCGACGCGATCGCGCGTCGAGAGCTCGAGCCGCTGCGGATCGTAGCGCTCCATGAATCGCTCGCCCGCTGAGTTGTAAAGGCGACCTCCCTCGCCGCGCACGGCTTCGGTCACCAGCGTTCCTCCGACCTCCTCGGGCGTGATCATGCCCGTCGGATGGAACTGGACGAGTTCCATGTCCGCCAGCCGGCATCCGGCTCGAAGCGCCAGGTACATGCCGTCACCGTTGTTCTCGTCACGGCGGGAGGAGCTTCGGCGCCAGATGCGAGTGTGGCCGCCGGCCGCAAGCACGACGGCATCCGCCACGAAGACGGTCCGATCTCCGGTGTTTACGTCGAAAGCGTAGGCGCCGAAGCAGCATCCGTCGTCGACCAGCAGGCTCGATACGTACTGACCGTCCACGACCTCGATACCGAGGGCAGTGACCCTCGCTCCCAACGTCTTGATGATTGCCCGCCCGGTGTAGTCGCCGGCGTAGCAGGTCCGCCGGTAGGTGTGGGCCCCGAAGTACCGCTGGTCGATCCGGCCGTCGGGGGTGCGAGCGAACTCGCAGCCCCACTCGTCGAGCTCGTGTATGGCCCGGGGGGCCTCGCGCGCCATCAGCTCGACGACGCGCGGGTCGCTGAGGAAATAGCCCTCACGCAGCGTGTCGGCGAAATGCTGCTCCCACGAGTCCTCGGGGTCGCGCGTGCCGAGCACCGCGTTGATGCCACCGGCGGCCAGCACCGAGTGAGCGTCCTTGCGGGCGCGCTTGCCGATGACGGTGACCTCACACCCGGCGGTATGAGCGGCAATGGCGGCCCTGAGCCCCGCCGCACCGGTGCCGATCACCAAGACGTTCGACACCGAAGTCCGAGCCTTTACGCCTCCAGCTGTACCCATGACACAAGTATGCGCCCCTTTGGGGTTTAAGGCCAGGCAGAAAGCCTCAGGGTTGGCTGTGCCTCAGGTACAAAGCATCCCCGCCGGGCTCAGTCGTTTCTTTGGTTGAAAAACGCGCTGGAGCGGGAGCTCCCGCGCTCAAAACGCGCGGGCGGCCAGCTCGTCGCATTTGGCCCGGATCGCTTCGGCCGCCTCGGCCAGCTTGGCGGCCTCGTCGTCGTTGAGCTCGAGCTCGACGATCTCGGCGACCCCGCCCTTGCCGAGCTTGGCCGGGACGCCCAGGTAGACGTCCTTGATCCCGTACTCACCGGTCGTCCACGCGCAGGTCGGATGCACGCCGCCGTCGTCGGACATGATCGATTTCACCATTGCGGTGGCCGACGAGGACGGGGCGTAGAAGGCGCTCCCCTTCTTGAGGTAGCCGACGATCTCGGCGCCACCGTCCTTGGTGCGCTGAAAGAGCTCTTCGAGCGCGCCCTGATCCACGAGCTCGGGCAGCGGCTTCCCCTGCACGGTCGCGTGCCGGGGCATCGCCACCATCTGGTCGCCGTGGCTTCCCAGCGTCATGGCGTCGACTTCGTACGGACTCACCTCGAGCTTCTCGGCGATGAAGTAGCGGAGCCGGCTCGAGTCCAGCACGCCGGCCATGCCCATCACGCGCTCCTTGGGAAACTCCGAGACCATGGCCGTGAGGTAGGTCATCTCGTCGAGCGGATTGGACACCACGACGAGAATGGTTTCGGGGCTGTGCTCGGCGAGCTGCTTGGTCACGCCACCCACGATCTCGGCGTTCTTATCGAGCAGGTCCATGCGACTCATGCCGGGCTTGCGCGGCAGGCCGGCAGTGATCACGCAGACGTCGGACCCTGCGGTGTCCGCATAGTCATTGGTGCCGGTGGCGTGTGCGTCGAATTGCTCGACCGGGGCGCTCTGGTTGATGTCGAGCGCCAGCCCTTGGGGCAGACCCTCGACGATATCGATCATCACTACCTCTTCGGCGAGGTCCTTCTCGGCGATGCGGCGCGCGGTGTTGGAGCCGACGTTGCCGGCTCCCACCACCGTCACCTTCGTGCCTGATCCCGTGCTGTGATGCATCGTTGCTAATTCTCCATACGACTAATGATCGCGTCGGCCACCTCGGAGGTTCCCACCGCCGAGGGATCGTCGCGGCTCGGCTTCATGTCGTAGGTCACGTCCTTGCCCTCGCCGATGACCGCGGCGATGGCGGACTCGAGCCGGTCGCCGGCCTCCATCTCCTCGAGGTGCCTGAGCATGAGCACGCCCGACAGCATCATCGCCATCGGGTTGACCTTGTTCAGACCTGCGTACTTGGGAGCGGAGCCGTGGGTCGGCTCGAACACCGCGACCTCGTCGCCGATGTTGCCGCCGGGGGCGAGCCCAAGACCGCCGATGAGACCCGCTCCCAGATCGCTCACGATGTCGCCGTAGAGATTCGGCAGAACGAGCACGTCGTAGAGCTCCGGTTTCTGCACGAGCTGCATGCACATGTTGTCGACGATGCGGTCCTCGAACTCGATGCCCGAGTCTCCGTACTCGTTCTCGGCGACCTCGCGGGCGGTCTTCAAGAAGAGCCCATCCGAGAACTTCATGATGTTGGCCTTGTGGACCGCGGTGACCTTCTTGCGACCCATCTTGGTTGCGTAGTCGAACGCGGCTCGGACTATCCGTTGAGTGCCGGTCACGGAGATCGGCTTGATCGAGATACCGGAGTCCTCCCGGATCCGGCGGGCCCCCAGATCGGTGAGGAAGTCGATCAGCTTGGCCGCCTCGGAGCTGCCCTGCTCGAACTCGATGCCGGCATAGAGATCCTCGTGGTTCTCGCGCACGATGACGAGGTCAATGTCCTCGTAGCGAGAACGAACCCCCTTGTACGACTTGCAGGGCCGCAGACACGCATACAGGTCGAGTTCCTTGCGGAGGGCGACGTTGACGCTGCGGAAGCCCGTGCCGACGGGCGTCGTGATCGGACCCTTGATGGCAACCTTGTTTTCCTTGATCGAGTCGAGCACCTTCTCGGGCAGCGGAGTGCCGTACTCCTCCATCACGTCGACGCCCGCGTCCTGCACGTCCCAGTCGAACTTCACCCCGGTGCCCTCGACGACGCGACGGGTTGCATCGGCGATCTCGGGGCCCGTTCCATCGCCGGGGATGAGTGTTACTCGGTGAACTTTGTTTGACATCGAGACTCCTATGACTAGCGGCTTCGTAAGAGAAAGCTCGACCACCCTACCTGTTAGGTTTGGGGCTCAGCGAAGGGTGAAAAAGAACGCTTGTGAGACTCCACGAGACTCCAAGAAGCCGGGGGTTGGAAAGGCAAGGGTGCTGATGGCAGAGCCGGGCAAAGGGCTCGAGGGCGTTGTAGCCGCCGAAACCGCAATCAGCGACATCGACGGAAAGAAAGGCGTCCTGTTCTACGTCGGCTACGACATCCACGACCTCGCCGAGCACGCCACCTTCGAAGAGACGATCTACCTCCTTCACCACCTCGAGCTGCCGAAGGAGCAACAGCTCGGCGAGCTCAAGGAGCAGCTGGGTCGCGAGCGGGAACCCAACGGTTTCGTGATGGACCTCATGCCCTCGCTATCGGCCAACGAGAAGCCGATGTCGATGCTTCGTACGGCGATTTCGGCGTCCTCCGCGAAGGACCCGGACGGCGAAGATATGTCCGAAGAGGGCAATTACCGGAAGGCCATCCGGCTCTGCGCCGTGATGCCCACCCTGGTCGCCTACTACGACCGGATGCGCAACGACGAGCAGCTCGTCACCCCCGACCCGAACCTGAGCCAGGCGGCAAACTTCCTCTACATGCTCAAGGGCGACAAGGCCGACGACGAGAACGCCCGCATCTTCGACCTCTGCCTTACTCTGCACGCCGACCACACCATGAACGCATCGACCTTCGCGGCCCGAGTGTGCGCAGCTACGCTCAGCGACATCCATTCGGCGACCACGGCGGCCATCGCCGCCCTCAAGGGCCCCCTTCATGGTGGTGCCAACGAGCAGGTCATGAAGATGATGACCGAGATCAAGGAGCCGGGAAGGGGACGCAAGTACATCCAGGACCGGCTCGCCAACAAAGACAAGGTCATGGGCTTCGGACACCGCGTCTACAAGACCGAGGACCCGCGTGCGACCTGGCTGCGGCGCATGTCCAAGACGCTGGCCGAGAAGACCGGCGACGGCAACTACTACGAGATCTCTCAGGAGATCGAGAAGACGGTAATGGACGAGAAAGGTATCTATCCCAACGTCGACTTCTACGCGGCCTCGGTGTACGGCTACCTCGGGATCCCGACGGACATCTTCACGCCGGTGTTCGCGTGCAGCCGGGTCTCGGGCTGGACCGCCCACGTACGAGAGCAATACGCGGACAACCGGTTGATACGACCGGACCACGCCTACGTCGGTCCCGAGCCGCGCAAATGGACGCCCATCAACGACCGCTGACGCGCGTCGCCACTAAGAAGCAAAAGGGCCGCCCCAGGGGCGGCCCTTAGCGTTGTAACTATCCAAGCGGTTCAGCCGCTGCCGTGGCCACCGCTTCCGTCGTCGCCACCACTGTCGTCGCCGCTGTCCCCGCTGCCGCTGTGCCCACTGTCCGAGTCGTCATCGTCGTCACCGTCATCGTCATCGTCGTCGTCCCGGCTGCCGGGCCCGGAGTTGTCGCTCGGTCCCGAGTTGTCGCTCGGTCCCGAGTTGTCTCCGTCATGGTCGTCGTCGCCATCGTTGTCGTCGCCGGGCTCACAACATCCCGGGCCCTGGTCGGGGGTTCCGTCGTCGTCCGGCGAGTTGTCGCCGTCGCCCACCTGCTGGTCGTCGTTCGGCTCGCAACAGCCCGGACCCTGGTCCGGCGTGCCATCGTCGTCGGGCGAGTTGTCGCGCACACTGCGGTCGTCCCCACCTCGATCCTTGTCGCCTGGCTCGCAGCAGCCGGGGCCCTGGTCGGGGGTTCCGTCGTCGTCGCTGCTCGACGCGGCCACCGTGGCCGGCCCTCCCGGGACGGCTGCGACTGCGGCCGTCACGCCACCAACCAACAGGATGGCTCCGAACAGCCACACCATCGTCTTGCGCATCGTTTCCTCCTTTGCTCGTGGGTACTGCTTGTGGTGGGCTTAACGAGAAGGTGCCGAGCCGCGTTACGCAGGTGGCCGGTCCCCATCTGCGCGGGGCGGGCTCGGCCGGACCGCAAACGAGCGCGTAACGCATCCGGGTCGTTACCGTTAGTCCTACTGGTGGCTGCCCCCACGGGGCCGCCTGGGAGTCCCAGAAGCGATCGAAGGAACACGTGGACGAGCGTCCCCTTAAGAGGTTGATTCGCAACGCGGCTCACGGCGACGAAGAGTCGGCCGGCGAGCTGTTCGACCTGTATCACGCGCGGGTCTTTCGCTACGCGGCCTCGAAGCTTCGCGACCAAGGCACCGCGGAGGACGTGGCATCGGAGACGTTCGCCCGAGTGCTACGGGACCTGGGCCGCTTCAAATGGAGAGGCGCCGGCTTCGAGGCCTGGCTCTTTCGAATCGCGTCGAACCTGGTGACGGATCACCTGCGCAAGAGCAATCGCGAAGCGCCACAGGCCGAGGTCAGTGAGTTCGCCGACACGGCCGAGCTGCGCACTCCTGAGTGGGCGGCGATCGAAGGCGAGACGACCGAAAAGTTGAACGGCATGCTGGCCGTGCTTCCAGACGACCAGCGAGAGGTGCTGGTGTTGCGCTTCGCCGGCGGGCTCGAGACGGATGAGATCGGAGCGGTTATGGGTCGCAAGCCCAACGCCGTTAGGCAACTGCAATTCCGCGCCCTGGAACAACTCCGGGGGCGGATGCGAGACGGAGTAGAGGCATGAACAAGCCACTCAACGATCAGGACCGGCTCGAGCAAGAGCTCGAGCAGATGTTCAAAGAGATCCCGGCGCCGGCCGCTCGGCGGGATCGAGCGCTGTTCATGGCGGGTGTGGCGGCGCGCAAGCCGAAGCCGATCTGGCAGCGCGCGCTGGCGCCGGCGATGGGGGTGGCGATCGTGTTCATCTCGCTCAGCGTGGCGAGCCTCAAGGCTGCTCCCGGTCAGGCCCTCTGGTCGGTTCGTCAGGCCCTTAACTCGATAAACATCGCCCCGCCCGTCGAGATCGTCGAAAAGAGCATCGGGGCCGCCGAGGCCGATGTCGATCGTGCCGACGAGGCTCTGGATAACGACGACCTCGATCAGGCCGAGCGGCTCGCCGACCGCGCCCTCGAGCACGTGGGCGCGACGATGGCCCACCTCGATGACCTGCCCGGAGAGCAGCGAGAGGAGGCCGTAGAGAACATCGAGGACGTGCGAGACGACGTGGGTGATCTGCGCGAGGACATCGACAAGGCGCGCGACGAGCTAGGCGAAGAGAGGGCCGAGGGCGACGACAGCTCTGGACCCGGATCAGGGTCGGACGACTCCAGCGGCCCGGGCTCGGGCGACGACTCCGATGACTCCAGCGGCTCCGGCTCGGACGACTCGGGTTCGGACGACTCCAGCGGCTCGGGCTCCGGTGGCTCCGGCTCCGACGACTCCTCGGGATCGGGATCGGGTGGCTCGGGCTCGGATGACTCGTCGGGCAAGGGCTCGGGCGCCGATTAGAGGCCGTCTCTGTCGGGGTTAGCCGAGCGAGCGCGCGGCGATGCCCACCACGTTGCTCAGCAGCATGGCGATCGTCATGGGACCAACTCCGCCGGGCACCGGCGTGATCGCCGAGGCAAGCTCTTTCACCGCGTCGAACTCCACATCGCCGACCAGTCCCTGCTCCGTGCGGTTCATGCCGACATCGATCACGACCGCGCCCGGCTTCACCATGTCGGCGGTGATGGCGTGCGCGCGGCCGATGGCCGCGATGAGGATGTCGGCGCGCCTGGTGTGCTCGGCGAGATCCTTGGTGCGCGTGTGGCAGACCGTCACCGTCGCGTTCGCGCCGTTCGCCTTCTGCACCATCAAGGCGGCCATTGGCTTTCCCACGATGTTGGAGCGACCGACGATTACGACCTCGGCCCCCGAAGTCTCGATACCCGATCGCACGAGGAGTTGTTGAATCCCCGCCGGCGTGGCGGGAGCAACGACGGGACTCCCCGACAGCAGCCTGCCGAGGTTGTAGGGATGGAAGCCGTCGGCGTCCTTGGAGGGCAGCACCGCATCGAGCACCGCCTGCTCGTCGACGTGATCGGGAAGCGGAAGCTGAACCAGGATGCCGTGAACCGCGTCGTCGGAGTTGAGCTTATCGACGAGCTTCATGAGCTCGTCGTGAGGGGTGTCGGCGGGGAGGTCGTGGTCCCACGACTTGATCCCCACTTCGGCGCAGTTCTTGCGCTTGGCGCGCACGTAGACGTGGCTTGCGGGATCGTCGCCCACCAGCACGGTCGCCAGGCCGGGAATCACCCCTCCGTTGGAGAGCTCGGCCGCCCCGGTGGCGACTTCGGCCCGGACCTCGGCCGCTATGGCTTTACCGTCGATTATCCTGGCCGTCATTACGTCACCTCGGATCGATTCGTTGAGGGAGTTCCCCCACACCGCTGAATCCTAAGCGTGAGGCTTTCGCCCTTGGAGCAGGACACAATTCAATCGAGCATCGACGCGTCCTCGAACCTTCCCGAGGGCCCTGCTCCGGCACCCCAGAGCCGCATCGCGATG
>JBOGWU010000082.1:0-17550 GCA_050693935.1 Actinomycetota bacterium
TCAAGGCCCTCAAGGACACCCGCTGCGACGTGCTCATCAACTACCTACCGGTCGGCTCCGAGCAGGCCGCCCGTTTCTACGCGGAGCAGGCGCTAGAGGCCGGTGTCGGGTTCGTCAACTGCATGCCGGTGTTCATCGCCACCAATGAGGAATGGGCCGACCGCTTCACGCGCAAGGGCCTGCCGATCATCGGCGACGACATCAAGAGCCAGGTCGGTGCGACTATCTCGCACCGCGTCCTGTCCAAGTTGTTCGAGGACCGCGGCGTGATCATCGACCACACGTATCAGCTCAACTTCGGCGGCAACATGGACTTCAAGAACATGCTCGAGCGCGAGCGTCTGCAGTCCAAGAAGATCTCCAAGACCCAGAGCGTCACCTCGCAGATCTCGGGCGGCATCGATGCAGAGGACATCCACATCGGCCCGAGTGACCACGTGCCCTGGCTCAAGGACCGCAAGTGGGCCTACATTCGAATCGAGGGCCGGGAGTTCGGTGACATCCCCATAAGCATGGAGCTCAAGCTCGAGGTGTGGGACTCTCCCAACTCCGCCGGGGTGGTCATCGATGCGGTGCGCTGCATCAAGGTGGCCCTGGACCGAGGCGAATGCGGACCCTTGCTCGCAGCGTCGTCGTACTTCATGAAGTCTCCCCCCGTGCAGTACTCGGATGCCGAGGCGCGCGACCTGGTCGAGGACTTCATCTTCGCCGCCCAGCCCAGCCCGGGGCAGGAGTCGAGCGACGACCTCCTCATCGAGGATGACCACCTGACTACCAACGGGACCGGCAACGGTCACAAGGAGGCGGTCGACCTCAATCAGGTCTTCGGCCCCAGGCACTGACCCAAGTCGATCTCGATCACGGCCCCCGCTAGCCGGGGGCCGTTGGTGTTTCATGGGGGGATGAAGGATTACCACGCGGCCACCTACGGCGACCGGATCGCACCCATCTACGACGACCTCTACGACGAACTGTTCGATGTCGACGCGACCGTAGCCCTTCTCGCCGAGCTCGCCGCCGGCCGCCACGCCCTGGAGCTCGCTATCGGGACCGGCCGCATCGCACTCCCTTTGAAGCGAGCCGGCGTCGAGATCACCGGGATCGACGCCTCCGAGGCGATGGTGGCCAAGCTGCGCGCTAAGCCCGGCGGAAACGAGATCGAAGTGATCATGGGCGACTTCGCCGAGGTCGAGGTCGAGGGAGATTTCGGCCTCGTGTTCATCGTGTTCAACACCTTGTTCAATCTGGCCAGCCAGCAGGACCAGGTCCGTTGCTTCGCCAACGTCGCCGACCATCTCAGCGACGACGGCCTCTTCCTCGTCGAGGCCTTCGTGCCCGATATCGCGCGCTTCGAACGCCACCAGACGTCGGGCATCGACTCAGTCTCAATCGACGAGGTCATCATGGAAGCGAGCCGGCACGATCCCGTTCGCCAGCGAGTTGACAGCCAGCACGTCGTGTTGCGCGCCGGCAAACCCGTCGAGCTCTACCCGGTGTCGATCCGCTACGCCTACCCAGGCGAACTTGATCTCATGGCGCGGCTCGCGGGACTACGGCTGCGCGACCGTTGGGGTGGGTGGCATCGCGAGCCGTTCACCTCCGAGTCGAAGTTCCACGTGTCGCTCTACTCGCGATGACGCGACTGAGCGACTCGATGGGTGTGATCTTCGCCGAGCGGGACTTCACTCTGTTGCTCTCATCGCAGTTCACCGCGCAGCTGGCCGACGGTCTGGCTCAGGCCGCGTTCGCGGATCGCATTGTGCTCGATCCGCAGGGCACGCCCACGAAGACCCTGGCCTTGTTCGCCCTCACTCTGTTGCCCTACTCGGCGCTGGGACCCTTCACGGGTGTGTTCGTCGACCGCTGGCCGCGCCGATCGATCCTGTTGTGGTCGAACGTCGCCCGCGCGCTGCTCCTCATAAGCCTTCCGGCTTGGTCGGGGTGGCTGCCCGGCGAGACCGGACTCTATGCGAGTGTGCTTCTTCTCCTTGGAATGGGCCGGCTCTTTCTCACCACCAAGGGCGCGTCCCTTCCCGTGCTCCTGCACGAGCACCATCTGCTGCGCGGCAACGCCGTTTCCGGAGGGGGCGGCATGATCGCGGCCCTAGTGGGGGGAGTCGTGGGCATAGGGATCGCGGCGTTCGCATCGACGACCGTAGCGTTTGTGATCGCGGGACTCTTGTACGCAGGAGCGGCTTTGGTCGCACGCCTGATCGGCAACCCCATGGCCCACCCGCACGAGCACGCCGAACGGATTCGGGACGCCGCCGTTCGCCTGGCGGCGGAACTTAGGGAGGGCGTTCGCCAGATCTGGATGCGCAAGCGCGCCAGGTTGCCTCTGCTCGGTATCTTCGTGCTGCGCGTGGCAGCGATCTTCGTGGCCCTCGTGGCGATCGAGGTCATCAAGGAGGCCTACGCGTCGGGCGACGACTCCGGACGGTTGAGCGCCAGCGCGCTCGCACTCGGCTCGGCCGGCGTCGGTGCCTTCATCGGGGCCGCAACCGCTCCCGCGATGGGCCGGCGTTTCTCGAAGCCCGCGTTACTGGTCATCGGCTTCCTCGCGTCGGGGCTCGGGATGCTTCTGATTGCACCGGTGCTGAACCTCACCACGACGCTGGCGCTCTCGCTCATCGCCGGGTTCGGCGCGTTCGTTGCCAAGGTGGCCGTCGACGCGCAGGTCCAGGAGGCACTGCCCGACCAGTACCGAGGGCGCGCCTTCGCGCTGTACGACATTCTCTACAACCTCGCCAGCGTGGTCGCCGCGCTGTTCATGGTGGCTCTGCTCGGGGTTTCGCTCAAGGTGTTGCTGGCCGCGGGAGGCATCGTGGTGCTCCTACTCGCGTGGGCACTGGCCCGAGCGATGAAGAGCGCCGGCATGTTCGCACCCGCCGAGGGAAGCCCGGCCTGACGACATTTCCCCGGCTCAGGGTTTGCGCGCCACCAGTAGGAACTCAGGCGTCTCCGGGTTGGGCTCATGGGCCGCGAACGCCCCCGGCTCGACGGAATAAATTGCTTCGGGGATGAGGCCCACCCCGACCGCGAGCAGGCGCAGCTCGCGCGGCGTGAACACGCTGGTCCAGAGATCGACCTCCTTGTCTTCGCCGGCCTCGCTGGTGATCGTCGAGCGCTCGTGGACCACTCCCATGTCGGCGTCGAGATCGGCGCCGGTCTGGTGGCGCACGGAGTAGTAGGCGCTGAACGCGGTAACTAGCACGATGCCTCCGGACTTGGCGGCCTCGGCCATGCGGCGCAGCACCAGCGGATCGTCGTCGCCCATCAGGCCAAAGCCGCCCTGGCAGATCGAGACCACTGCGTCGAACTCGTCGTCGAAGGGCATCTGGCGCGCGTCGCACTCGAAGAACGCCGCCTTTACCCCCGCCTCGAGAGCGGCTTGCGCTGCCAGCTCGAGGAAGCGCGCCGAGATGTCGACGCCGGTAACCGCGAGCCCGGCCTTGGCGAAAGCAACCGCGTGGCGACCCGGCCCACAGCCGACGTCGAGCAGGCGACACCCCTTCTTGAGACGCATCAGCTCGAGCAGAAACTTGGCCTCCTGGGTGGTGCCCTTCGTGAAGCTGTAGCGCAGATAGGCCTCGCCGAGGTGCTCGGCAACGGGCCCAAAGAACGGCCCACCGGGATGCTTCATGTCGGTTTCTGCTTCTTGGGCCTGGGCGGTACCCGCTCGCCGGTCGGCTCGATGCCTTGTTCGCGCGCCCACTCGTCGAGTCGTTTGTACGCCTCGTCGACTCCGATGAGGCCCTCGTCCAGCCGAACGTCGAGCAGGAAGTCGGCGGCGCGCCCGACGACCGGCCCCGGGGGCACTCCGAGATATGCCATCACCTGGGTGCCGTCGAGCTCGGGGCGGATTCGCTTGAGCTCCTCGGCCTGGGCGAGCTCCGCGATGCGAGCCTCGAGCTCGTCCATGCGCTGCGCCAGCTTGCGCGCCTTGGCCTGGTTGCGCGTGGTGCAGTCGGCCCGCACCAGCAGATTGAGCTCGCGCAGCAGCCCTCCCGCATCGCGCACGTAACGGCGCACCGCCGAGTCGGTCCAGCCCAGTCGATAGGTGTGAAAGCGATGGTGCAAGCGGATGAGCTCGCCGACCACATGCACGGTCTCGTTGGGGTAGCGAAGCGCCCGCAGTCGCCGCTCGGCCATGCTCGCCCCAACGATCTCGTGATGATGAAAGCTCACGCCGTCGGGTCCGATGTGACGCGTTCGGGGTTTGCCGATGTCGTGCAAGAGCGCCGCCAACCTGAGGTGTTCCTCCGGGTCGGTGCGCTCGACGACCGCCAGGGTGTGCGCGAACACGTCCTTGTGCTGATGGATCGGATCTTGCTCGAGCTTGAGCGCGCTCAGCTCCGGAAGAAGATGTTCGGTGAGGCCCGTGGAGTCCGCCAATTCCAGCGCGCGTTTGGGGGCCGCTCCGACGAGAAGCTTCGTGAGCTCGTCTCGGATTCGCTCGGCCGAGACCGACTCGATCAGCTCCTTGAGCTCGCCGATTGCGCCAAGCGCAGCCTTATCGACGTTGAAGTTCAGCTGCGACGCGAAGCGAAACGCTCGCAGCATCCGCAGCGGGTCGTCACTGAACGAGGCCCGCGGCTCGATGGGAGTGCGGAGCCTCCGCGCCGACAGGTCCTCGAGGCCCCCGAACGGATCCACAGCGCTTGTATCTGGCAACTTGACCGCCATGGCGTTGATGGTGAAGTCGCGTCGCGACAAGTCGGTGACCACGTCGGACTCGAAGGTCACGTCCGGATGGCGCGAGTCGGGCTCGTAGCGCTCGGTGCGAAAGGTAGTGATCTCCATCCGCTTGCCGTCGATCTCAGCACCGACGGTTCCGAACTGGATTCCCTGCAGCCATACCGCAGTTGCCAAGGGCTTCACGATCTCGTGTGTCTCCTCCGGAGTGGCGTCGGTCGCGAAGTCGAGGTCCCCGTGAGTGCGCCGCAGGAAGGCATCACGAACGGGTCCACCCACGAGGTAGAGATCGTGTCCGGCCGCGGCAAAGCTGCGCGCGAGTCGAACGATGCTCGAGTCGGGTTCGAGCAACCCTGCCAAGGGTGAGTCGCTGGGGGACATAGACCCCAGACTATGAGACGGGCTGCAGTCCTTCTTGACGTAGGGCAAGCTGGAAGTCGTGCGGGTTGCTCGACGCGGCCAGGGCGTCGTCCAGGGACACGGCCTTCTTGCGATAGAGCTCGAGCAGTGCCTGGTCGAAGGTCTGCATCCCGTAGAACCCGGACTCGGCGATGATGTCCTTGATCATGTGCGTGTTCTGCGCGTCGATCACCAGGTCGCGGATGCGCCCGTTCATCACGAGCACCTCGATCGCCGGCACCAGGCCGTTTGAGTCGGCGCGTGGGACTAGACGCTGAGAGACGACGCCGCGCAGCGAGTTGGCGAGCGACACGCGGATCTGATGCTGCTGGCTCGGCTCGAAGAAATCGATGACTCGGTTCACCGTCTCGGTCACGTCGCGCGTGTGGAGGGTAGAGATGACGAGGTGCCCGGTTTCGGCGGCCTGCAGGGCGGCGGTCACGGTTTCGGGGTCACGGACCTCGCCGAGGAAGATGACGTCGGGGTCCTGACGCATGGCCGCCCGCAGAGCCTGGAGGAAGTCGGGCGCGTCCTGACCGATCTCGCGCTGGTTGACGATCGCGGCCCGGTCCTGATGCAGGATCTCGATGGGGTCCTCGATTGTCAGGATGTGGCAGCGGCGGGTCGAGTTGATGTGGTTGATCATGGCGGCGGTGGTGGTGGTCTTGCCCGACGAGGTCGGCCCCGTGACGAGCAGGAGGCCGCGCATCTCCTCGGACAGCGAGCGCACTACGGGTGGAAGGCCGAGGCTTTCGAAGCCCGGGCTCCCGGGCAGCACGCGCCGGGCGGCCAGAGCCACCGAGCCGCGCTGGAGAAAGACGTTGAAGCGAAAACGTCCGAGGCCGGGCAGCGAGAACGCGAAGTCGACCTGGCCCTTGGTTTTGAAGATCCCGGCCTGCTCGTCGTTCATGATCTCGAGGGCGGCCCGCTCGCAGTCGGCGGTTGTCATGGCCGGAAAGTCGGTCGCGTGCAGGACGCCGTTGATCCGGACGAACGGGGGGCCGCCGGCCTTCATGTGAAGGTCCGATCCTTTGCGGTCCACCACGTAGCGCATGAAGTCGTGAACGGTCGCCATCTGCAGCTCTCTCACTTCCTATATCTCGGCGATCGTCGAGACGATCGCGCCGTAATCTCGGCGATCGTCGAAAAGATCGCGCCGTTGAATGGATCTCAGCCCTATCTCTTCGGCAGATTCGACCCGGTGGTTGACCTTTTGGCCTCGGTACCCCGGCGACCATCCCCTCCTCAAATCTGACACCAGCTGCTTGTTTTCTTGACCGAGTGCCGGGTAAGGCATTTTGTGCGGATTGTCGGGGGTCTTAGACGAGCTTCAAGGAGCTGACATGGCGGAGCAGACCAACCGGAAGATGAGCCGAGCAGAGGCGGGACGCAAGGGGGGCCGGACCACCAAGCAGCGCTACGGAGAAGACCACTTCGGCAAGATCGGTCGCATCGGGGGCAAGAAGGGCGGCGAGACCACCAAGCAGCGCTACGGAAGCGAGTTCTACCAGCGCATCGGCCGGATAGGCGGCTCGAAGTAAGTCTCGAACGAGCCCGTATCATCCACTGACCCCTCCCTTCCCCCGGAGGGGTCTTTGGCGTCCCGCTTATGCTGACTCAGAAATGTCGTCCTTCCTTCGCGCGCCGACCGACGGTTCTCGCGCGCGCCGCCTGATCGCTTGTTTCGCGCTGGCGGCCCTCGCCCTGCTTGGGCTGCCCGCGACGCCTGCGGAGGGGCGTGCCCAGGGTCCTGACGACGTAACGGTCGAGCTCGTCGACCAGCCCGTCTCCTACGACGGTGACGGGGATCTCGACATCAAGGTCAGCGTCACCAACACCTCGCCCGACGAGCTGCCCGGCTTCACCCTCGTCGTCGAACGGGGCGGACTTCTCACGAGCCGGTCCGCCCTACAGGATTCCTTCGACACGGTGGTCGTCGGCCTCGCGATCGCGGCGGAGGAAGTCGAGGACCCCTTGGACCCAGGGGCCAGTCGCATCGTTACCATCGACGCGCCTGTTACCGAACTCTTCCCCCAGGGCGCCGAGAGCGAAGGGGTGTACGCGGCGACCATCTCCCTTCTCGACGCCAGCGGGATCGTCTCGCTCGATTCCTTCACCACCTCGCTGATGTACTACCCGAACGAGGTAGAGGACGCGCTCAACCTCGTCCCCGTCGTGCCGCTCAGCGAAATTCCCGCGCGCGGTCCCGATGGAACCTTCGGCGACTCCCCCGCGCTCGGGGGTCAGACCCTGGATCAGGCGATCGGCAGGGGGGGCTGGCTTGTGAGGACCCTGAGCCAGATCGGAAAGTACGCCGGCTCGCTGCGCCTTGGAATCGGTCCCACCCCCAGAGTCGTCGAGGAGATCGCCGACCTGAGCGACGGCTACCGGCGAGGCGACGAGGAGGTCTCCGACGGCGATCCTGAGGCTGCCGCAGCGGCGGATTTCCTCGAACAGCTCGGCGACCTTCTCGACCGGGACGGCATGCAGCCCCTGCTGGTGCCCTACGCCGACCCCGACCTTCCTTCGCTGGCCGCCAGCGAGGTCGACGCCCATGTCATCGAGCAGTTGGCCCACGGCGAGGCGGTGCTGCAGGAGATCCTGGCCGTCGAGCCCGGACGATCCTGGGTTCAGGCCCCCGGCGGGCGAATCGACTCCGCCGTGCTGGAGCAACTGCAGACGGGGGGCGCCTTGGACGGCGGGACCTTCTTCGCGACCGGGTCGCTGGAGGCCCCGGTCGATCCCCTGCGGGCGGGATGTCCCGTCGAGTCGTTGAGCCTCACCTGCCCGATCACGGTGGAGACACCACTGGGCACGATCCGCGGCTACACCTCCGACGAGGGGTTGCAGAAGCATCTCGGAGCGCTGGTTCGGGAGGACAACGACCGCTTGGATCTCCAGCGTTTCTTCGCCGAAACCGCGATGATCCGCCAGGAGCAGCCCGCCCGCGGCGACCGGATCGTCCAGGCGACGCTGCCGGCCGCTTGGCGACCCGAGAACATGGTCATCAAGTCCCTGTACCGCGGCCTGGCCGAGGCCCCCTGGCTCTCCACCGTCACCCCCGCAGAGGGACTCGACCTGGACATAGAGGCCGCCGAGCGAGTGGTATCGGACTCCCTACCCAGCGTCCCTAACGCGCTCGACGAGTTCGACTACGGCCGGATCGCCGACGCCGACGCGATGGTCGAGAGTTTTAGCTCGATCGACCCTCCACCGGAACTGACCGAGCGGCTGCTCCGCAACGTGTTCGTCGCGGAGAGCCGCCTCTGGTGGCTGACGCCGGAGCTCGCCGAACTCGGCGCGAGCTACGCACCCAGCGCCTTCGAGAGGGCTCGTTCGGAGCTGAACAAGATCTCGTTGGAGGTTAACGAGCGCATCACCTTGACCTCGCGGGCGGAGGACATCCCGGTGCGAGTGGTCAACGATGCGGGCTATCCGATCAAACTTCGGCTAAGCCTCGACTCCCAGAAGCTCGCATTCGATGGGGATGAGGTGCAGACCTTCGACGTCGGCAGAACCCCTCTCGCGATCCCCGTGCGAGCCACCTCGAGCGGGATCTTCCCGTTGACCCTCGCGCTGGTAACCCCCGACGGCTCTGAAACCATCGCCGAGAGCAGGCCGAGTGTCCGATCGACCGAGTTCAACAACATCGCACTCGTGATCACGATGGGAGCCTTCCTCTTCCTCGTGGCCTTCTACGTGCTGCGTTGGTATCGAAGACGCAACGCCGGGGCCCGCGAGGTCTGAGCGTGAGCACCAACCTCGCCCGCTCGACCGCCATCATGACCGTGGGCACCGTTCTGTCGCGGGCAACCGGCCTGCTGCGTATCGCCGCGATAGCGGCCGCCCTCGGAGTCGTCGAGACCGGTGGCCTCACCGACGCTTTCAACTACGCCAACACCTTCCCCAACATCATCTACGAGCTCGCACTCGGCGGTGTGCTCACGTCGGTCTTCGTCCCGGTGTTCGTCGAGTTGTTGGAGAAGGAGGGGCGAGAGAAGGCCTGGCGCGTAGCCAGCGCGATCATCAACGTCTCGGTGGTGGTCCTCACCGCGCTCAGCGCCGTCGCGATCCTGCTCGCTCCGTGGATCGCAAAGCTCTACACGCTGAACGTCGACGGAGACACCGCACGAATGCAGGAGGTCATGACCTTCCTTCTTCGACTGTTCATCCCGCAGATCATCTTCTACGGGCTGACGGCCATCACTGCGGGGCTCCTCAACGCGCACAAGCGTTTCGGCGCACCGATGTACACCCCCGTGCTGAACAACCTTGCGGTCATCGCGGTGTTCCTAAGCTTCCGTGAGGCCTACGGCGCGGTCACGCTGGACAACGCTTCGACCACACAACTGTTCGTCATCGGAGCCGGGACGACGCTGGGAGTTGTCCTGATGGCGTTGGCGCAACTCCCCTTCCTCCGCGGGCTCGGCCGCTACCGCTGGACCTTCAACATCCGGCACCCTTCGGTCGTCAAGCTCGCCAAGCTGTCGGTCTTCGTCATCGGCTACGTGGTAACGAACCAGATCGGCTACCTCGTCGTGCAGGTGCTGGCGGGAGGCGAGCCCGGCGGCTACACCGCGTACTCGTGGGCGTTCACCTTCTTCATGCTTCCCCATGGTCTGTTCGCGGTCTCGATCATCACCGCGCTGTTGCCGGGCATGAGCGCTCACGCCACCAACCAGCGCTGGGACCTGTACCGGGACCAGTTATCGATAGGCGTGCGCGCGACGACTCTCCTGATTCTGCCCGCCGCGGTCGGCTACTTCGTTCTGGGAACGCCGATCGTGCGAGTGCTGCTCGAACACGGGATCATGAGCGCGGAGTCGACTGAGTTGGTCTCGAGCGTGCTGCGCTTCTTCGTACTAGGACTGGTGCCGTTCGCAATATTTCAGCTGTTCCTGCGGGCCTTCTACGCGCTCCACGACACCAAGACCCCGTTTCAGATCAACGTGGCGGCGGTGGCGGTAAATACCGCTGTGAACCTCCCGATGTACGCACTGTGGGGGGTGCGCGGCCTTGCCGTGGGCCTGGCCGTCGCCTACACCTTCGGCGTGATCGTGCAGGGTCGTGCCCTGTCGCGCCGGATCGGGGGGATCGATGAGGCCCGCATCGCCCGCAGCGGCGCCAAGATCTCGGCGGCGGCGCTGGGCATGGGACTGCTGGTCTGGGGAGCCTATTCGGCGACCACCGCCTTCATCGAACCGAGCTCGTTCCTCAACGATCTGCTCATCGTCCTCGCCCCCGTCGCGGTGGGAGCGGGAGCCTATTTGGGGCTGTGCCTGGCCCTCGGGGTCGAGGAATTGGACTACGCCAGGAGAATCGTGGGACGACGATTTTCCCGCCAGGGGTAAAGCTCACCCGCCTGCGCGTCCGATAGGGAGCATATGGACCTTCTTCGAGACGAGCGCGGCATCGTCGTCAACTGGATGGCGAAACTGGTCATCTTTCTTGCGCTGGTCGGCGTCGCCATCTACGACGTCTCGGCCCTTGCCGTGAACGCCTTTCAGCTCGACTCGCTCGTCGATGAGATCGCAGTCACCGTGTCGACCTCGGCAGGGGACGGGCGGAGCTTGTTCGAGGTTGAGAAAGAGGCCCGCAAGATGGCCCGCCGGCAGGATGCCAAGCTGGTCAACCTCGAGGTTGACGAACAGAAGGCGGTATTGCGAGTAACGGTCAGGCGCGAGGCCAAAACCATGGTCGTTAGCCGCTTCTCGCAACTCGAGGACTGGGGCCGAATGTCGGCAACGGGACGGTCATCCACCGACTAGCATCGCCCTGTGGCGTCTGAATTGATCACCCTCGGAGAGCGCTATGTGCTCGAATCCGAGATCGCGCGCGGAGGCATGGCGATCGTTTACAAAGCACGCGATGACGTTTTGGCGCGCACGGTGGCGGTCAAGGTTCTCCACCCTCACCTGGCCGACGACGAGGCCTTTCTGGATCGGTTCCGCTTCGAGGCCCTGGCCGCGGCCAGGCTCGCTCACCCCAACATCGTGTCCATCTATGACACGGGGGCCGAGGAGGGAGGTGAGCCCGCCGACCAAACCCGTCACTTCATCGTTATGGAGTACTGCGGCGGCGGGAGTCTCGCCGAGCACCTCAGACGGGACGGACCATTTCAGCCCGAGCGCGGCGCCGTGGTGGGGGCCGCGGTATGCGAGGCGCTCGCCTACGCCCACCGCTCGGGTGTCATCCATAGAGACATCAAGCCCGCCAACGTGCTCGTGGCCGGCGACGGCGCCACCCTCAAGGTCGCGGACTTCGGCATCGCCAAAGCGGCCTTCGGCAGCGGCGACGTCACCACCACGGGATCCATCCTGGGAACGGTCACCTATCTATCGCCCGAACAGCTCAAGGGTGAAGAGCCCGATCAACGCAGCGACATCTATTCGTGCGGGGTAACGCTCTACGAGTTGTTGGCCGGACGCGCCCCGTTTGAAGAAGAGACCCAGATGGCGATCGCCATGAAGCACCTGCGCGAGGAACCGCCACCCCTGCGCGCCGCGCGCGGTGGCATCCCCAAGAGCATCGAGACGGTGGTCATGAAGGCGATGGCCAAGGATCCTGCCGCTCGCTACCAGAACGCGCAGGAGATGCGCGCCGCCCTCGAGAGCTCTTCCGTGGGTTCGACCACGTCGGTGTTGCGACGGCCTGCACGTAGGACCGAGCGAGTCGATGCGCCCGCACGCCGGCCGGCAGCGCGGCCTCGGCCCCAGCGACGCTCTCGGTCGTCGGGCCCCTTCATCATGCTCGGCGTCATCGCGCTCGCGGTTGCGGTTATCTCGATACTGCTCCTGACCCTGCTCAACAACCGCGACGATCCCTCCGGCAGCGGCAACGGGGGCGGGGCCGGTGGCAACCCCGGACCGGGAGGTGGCGAGACCAGCACGGCCGAGGTGCAGTCGGTCGTCGACTTCGATCCCCAGGGCACGGGCGGAGAGCACCCCGACGAGGTCGATCTCGCGATCGACGGAGACGCGGCGACCGCTTGGACGACCGAGAACTACGACGATTCACTCGAGCTGCTCGGCAAGGACGGGGTCGGGCTCGTGTTCGATCTCGGCGATGCCGAGGTCGACGGAGTCGAGGTTCAGGGGTGCAGCGGTTGCGGTCTTCAGGTCGGCCACTCGTCCTCCGATCCCACCGGTGCGGCCGATGCCTCCGGGTTCGAGATCGTGGACGAGACCGACTCGGCCGGCGACACCGAGGCCTTCGAGTTCGACGCGACCACGGACCGCTACTGGCTGGTGTTCATCACTACGCTGCCCGGGGGCGGGGGCGGATCCGCCGCCATCTCCGAGGTCACCTTTGGCGGGCCCTGAGCGAACTCCACCTTCAGGTGAGCGGGACGCCGACCTGCTCACCAAGTTTCTCGACGGTGACCATGACGCGTTCGCGACGCTCATGGGCCGGCACGAAGATCGCATTTTCGGACTCTGCGTCCGGATGCTGCACAACCGTTCCGATGCGCTCGAGTCGACCCAGGAGATCTTCATCACCGCGTTTAGGCGCGCCTCCTCGTTTCGAGGCGACAGCGCGTTCGGGACCTGGCTGTATCGCATCGCGATCAACCACTGCAAGGACGTGTTGCGGCGCCACAAGGAGGTGCTGCTCGAGGAGGAGCACCTCGAGATCGACCGCGGGTCGCGGAGCGAGGCTCTCGAAGACGTCGCCAACCTGCGGCTCGACCTCTCCAGGGCGCTCGCCGAGTTGCCCGATGACTACAAGGAGGCGGTCGTCATGCACGACCTCGGGGGCCTGCCCTACGAGGAGATCGCCGCCGTTACCGGGGTGCCCATAGGCACGGTCAAGTCGCGCATCAGCCGGGGGCGGCGGCGTCTGGCCCGATTGCTGGAACACGAGGCCGCCTCCGACACGTCGAAGGATCAAGCATGAATTCCTCGATCACACACGAGCGCTGCTCGGAGCTGCTCGGTGACTTCGTCGCCGGCGAGTTGAGCTCTCGAGAACGCTCACTCGTAGACGATCACCTCGCCGGCTGCGTCGAGTGCGCCGCCGAGCTAGACGCCTTGCTGGCCCTGGCGGCTCCCGAGGTCCAGCCTCTCACCGAGGGTGAGCGGGCGAAGCTGCGCGCCGCGGTGATGGGCGCAGCAACCGCCGCCCCCGGGCCCTCCGAGGTGCTGGCGGACGAACGCGACGCCGTGATAGTGCCGCTCGGAGGATGGCGTTCGAAGGCGACCAGATACGTCGGGATCGCCGCGATGCTGGCCATCCTCGCGGTCGGCTTCGTGTACATAGGAATGCTCGGCACCGGTGGCGACGACGGTGAGGGAGCCCAGGGCGGCGGAGCCGAGAACGAGGTCAGCCAGGCGGATTCGGCCGGCGACTCGGGTGGCGGAGCCGGTGAGGACTCCGCCGAGCGGACCGCGCCGACCACGGGCGAAGCGCTCAAAGACAACCAGGGTAGGGCCCGCTCCCTCAGCGAGCAGTACTTCCTCACGTCGGAGCCGGGGCCCGTATTCGAGGACGACCAGGGGGAGCTCTCGCTAGTCGCCCTCGACGAGCTCTCTCGACGCCCGGTGTTCCGCAGCTTCTCGGAGGTCTACACGGTTCGTCAGGCTCGCCGCAGCGTCGAATCTTCGCTCGCGGCTCTGGCGGAGACGGTCCCCGGCGAGCTCGCCGAGAAGGTTCGCGAGTGTGGACGGACCGCGCTCGGCGATCTCGCCGACCCCGGCCTCGCCGCATACGCGACCACGGGTAGCGTCGACGGCCGGGACAGTCTGGTCATCGGCTTCGTCACCGGAACCAGATCTCTGGATCGCTACCGGTTCGTCACCTTCCAGCTCGGGGACTGCCGTACGATCGTTCGCAGCCTCGGTGGGTACATCTCTTAGACCGCCCCCGCGGGCACGAGGAATGGTCGGTTACCAGTTGCTGTTAATAGAGGTGTGACGCAAACCATGAGCAACGACGTAAAAGACGTAATCATCATCGGCTCCGGTCCCGCGGGTTTGACCGCGGCCGTATACGCGGGGCGCGCCAACCTCAAGCCGTTGATGATCGAGGGCTTCGAGGCCGGCGGGCAGTTGATGCAGACGACCGACGTCGAGAACTACCCCGGCTTCATCGACGGAATCATGGGGCCCGAGCTGATGGAGCGGATGCGCAAGCAGGCCGCCCGCTTCGATACCGAGTTCGTCACCGAGAACGTCACGTCGGTCGACTTCTCGGAACGACCCTTCACCGTCAGCACCGCAGACCAGACCTACAAGACTCGCTCCGTCATCATCTCGACGGGAGCCAAGGCCAAGATGCTCGGCGTCCCCGGCGAGACGGAGCTGCTGGGTCACGGGCTCTCGACCTGCGCGACCTGTGACGGCTTCTTCTTCAAGGACCAGGAGCTGCTCATCGTGGGTGGAGGCGACACCGCCATGGAGGAGGCCATCTTCCTTACGAAGTTTGCCTCGAAGGTGACGGTGGTGCACCGGCGCGACGAGCTGCGGGCCAGCAAGATCATGCAGCAGCGCGCCATGGACAACCCCAAGATCGAGTTCATCTGGGACAGCGTGATCACCGAGTTGGTCGGCGACGCCAAGGTCACCGGTGCCAAGGTCCGCAACGTCAAGACGGGCGAAGACTCGGTCGTCGAGGCCGGCGGGGTGTTCGTAGCCATCGGCCACACTCCCAACACCTCGCTGTTCACCGACCAGCTCGAGCTCGACGGCGGCTACATCAAGACCGCGGGCGACACCAGTGAAACCACGGTGCCCGGGGTGTTCGCGGCGGGCGACGTCGTGGACTACCGCTACCGCCAGGCGGTTACCGCGGCCGGAATGGGCTGTGAGGCCGCCATCGATGCCGAGCGCTGGCTCGAGGCCCAGTAGCACCGAAACCCACTCCGGCAGTCGTACTCTCCAACCATGGCTCGGACCTTGCCCCTCGTCCTGTGCTGCCTGTGCCTGGCCGGGTCGGCCGCCGCGCATGCTCAGGAGACCGCACCCGCCCGATACCAGCCCCCGAAGGCGGGGGCCGAGCTCGTGTTCCCCGTCGCACGATCTGACTGGTATTCGGTCATCAACTTCTCGAACGACTGGCACGCTCCCCGGATGCGGAAGATCAATGGAGGCTGGCGGCAGGTTGGAATTCACGAGGGCAACGACCTCTTCGCCGAGCCCGGCACCCCCGTTCGGGCCGTCACCGACGGAGTGGTGGCACGCATCGGCTGGCTCTTCTACTCGGGCTGGCGCGTGGGCATAACCGACGATGAGGGGCGCTACTGGTTCTACGCCCACCTCTCGGAGTACGCGCCGAACTTGGCCGAGGGCACACGGGTCGAAGCCGGTGAGCGCATCGGCGCCGTCGGCAACACCGGCTACGGGGTGCACCCCGGCCACCGCGACGAATTCGTCGCCCACCTTCACGTTGGGATACGGGAACCGGGCGGCGAGTGGGTAAACCCTTATCCGCTCATGAAACGCCTCTACGGGAACGCCGGGCGATGACCGACCTGATTCGCAGTGGGGATCGCTCGGAGAAGGTCGCCGACGTCCAGTCGAGATTGCGCGCGCTCTCCTTCGTGGTGGACGACGAGGCGGGAGCGTTCGCCTCGTCGACCTTGCTGGCGGTGAAGACCTTCCAGCAGCAGCGAGGGCTCATCGCCGACGGGATAGTGGGTCCCGACACCTGGAGCCAAATAGTCGAAGCGGGCTGGCGCCTCGGGGACCGCATCCTCTACATGAGATACCCGGCCTTTCGCGGCGACGACGTGCTGACGCTCCAGGCCAGGCTCAACGCACTTGGGTTCGACGCCGGCATGGAGGACGGGATCTTCGGCATCGACAGCGACCACGCCGTCAAGTCCTTCCAACGGGAGTACGGGGTCGCCGAAGACGGGATCGTCGGGCCCCATACGACCGCGGCGTTGACCGGACTGAGGATCGACCGCCCTGAGACCGCCGCCGGGCTCCGCGAGGAACTACGCCGCTCCGAGCACGAGGGCATCCACCAAGCCCTTGTGGCCATCGATCCCGGCCATGGGGGCGACGATCGCGGTGGTGAAGACACTGGGGTGGTCGCGGGGCGCGTCTGGGGCGGCACCGGCGTCATGACTGAAGCCGATCTTTGCTGGGACCTCGCGACCCGTTTGGCCGAACGGCTCGCTCGCCAGGGCGCGCGCGTTCGCTTCACGCGACTCGAGGCCGAGAACCCGGACTCGAGCACCAGAGCCGGACGCGCCAACGAGATCTCTGCGGACATCTGCATTTCGCTTCACCTCAACGCGCACACCGAGCCCACGGCAGAGGGGTCGTCCACCTACTTCTGGCGAACGTCGCGCGCGGGCGCGCAGCTGGCCGAGTTGATCCAGGACGAACTAAGGAACCTGGGCTTGAAGGACTGTCGCAGTCACTCGGGCTCGTTCGCGATCCTGAGGGAAACGGGCATGCCCGCGGTGCTCGTCGAGCCCGCCTACCTCACCAACCCCGACGACGCCAAACGACTAGAGGACCCCGACTTCAGGACCGCGGTGGCCGACTCCCTGGCGGTTGCGGTCCGCCGCTACTTCGAGACCCAGTAGATCGACCCAGGAGATCTACGCGGGCCCCGCGCTCGAGGACGCGGCCCCCGGCTCTTCGCCGGCGATTACTCGAAGAAGACGTTCTAGCTCGTCGACCGAGGCAAAGTCGATCACGACGCGGCCCTTGCGCTTGCCGATGTCGACGCGCACTCTCGTTTGAAGGTAGTCCTGGAGGCGTCGCTGAGCCTCGCTTGCGATGGGTGGGCGAGCGCGCCGACCGTCCCTGCTCGTAGGGGCGGACATCGTCTGATACTTCCGCACCAACTCCTCGGTCTCGCGCACCGAGATTCCCTCGAGCGCAACCCGCCGCGCCAGGCGCTCTTGGAAGGGGTTGCCCTGGAGGCCGAGTAGGGCGCGGCCGTGAGCCGACGCAATGCGTCCCTCGACCAGCAGCTTCTGCACCGCAGAGGGCAACGACAGCAGCCTTTGGGAGTTGGTGATGGTCACCCGGCTGCGGCCCAGGCGCCGGCCGAGCTCCTCCTGAGTCAGCCCGGCCTCCTCGATGAGCTGCCGGTAGCCCTCGGCTTCCTCGATGGGATTGAGGTCCTCGCGGTGCAAGTTCTCGACCAGTGCACGCTCGAGCGAGCCCCGGTCGTCGGTGTCGACCGTCATCGCCGGCACCCGCTCGAGCCCGGCGAGTCGTGACGCTCTCAGCCGCCGCTCCCCAGCGACCAGCTCGTAGCGGCCGTCGCCGAGGGCGCGGACCAGCAACGGCTGAAGGATACCCAGCTCTTTGATGGAATCCGCCAGCGACGCAATCGCCTCGTCGTCGAAACTCTGCCGGGGTTGACGAGGATTCGGAGCGATGGCCTCCAACTCGATCTCCTCGAGGCCGCCACGTCTGCTCTCCTGCTCCTGGTCGGGAAGCAGCGCGTCGAGTCCTCGGCCCAGCCCCGCGCGCCGCTTCACGGCGCGCTCCA
>JBOGWU010000083.1:0-2301 GCA_050693935.1 Actinomycetota bacterium
TCCCGACCGGCTCGGCGAGGAAGTTGTCGGACTTCTTGAACCACTCCTCGGGCAGCGGCACGAGGCTCGGATGCGACAGCACCGTGGGAAAGTTGGAGTAGGGCTCCGACAGCTTGATGACCAGGGTGTGATCGTTGGGCGTCTCGATGCCCGAGAGGCTGCCGGCCTCGCCAAAGGCGTTGACCTCGTCGAATCCCCGCACCTTCTCGAGGAGGTAGGCGACGTCGGCTCCGTTGCGCTTGAGGGCGATGCGGTCGAAGGCGAAGGCGAAATCCTGTGAGGTGACTGGATCTCCGTTGTGGAAGGTCGCATCCTCCTGCAGCGTGAAGGTGAAGGTGCGGTTGTCCTCGGAGGCCTCGATCTTGGTTGCGGCCGCCGGCTCGACCTCCTGGCTCTCGGGGTTCCAGCGGGTGAGACCTTCGTATAGCTGACGGGCCACGAGGACCGAGCCGGGGTCCTGGATGCGCATGGGGTCGAGGGAATTAGGCTCCCGGATGGCCACGTCCAGTACGTTGCCCTCGTCGGTGAATGCGGCGGCGGTGCTCGCGTCGGGAGTCGGCAGTGCCTCGGGAGTCTCGACCGCTTCTCCGGCCCCCGTGGCGCGGACGTCGGGCCCCCTCAAGGGGCCGTCTTCCCCCGTGCAGGAAGCTGCGAAAAGCAGCACGGGCACGCCGAGGATGGCGGCGCGCGCCCAAGACTTGGAAGGGATCATGGGAACCGGAGTTCCCCGTTCCTCTAGGGTTGCAACCTGAACGCGAGGAGAATCGTCGTCCCGGTGAAGATGATGGCCGTGATCACGGTGATCCGGTCGAGGTTCTTCTCCATGACCGTAGAGCCCATCGCAGAGCTCTGCATTCCGCCGCCGAACATCTCGGAAACCCCTCCCCCGCGACCCGCGTGAAGCAGGATCAGCAGTATCAAAGTCAGGGAAACGGCGACGTGCAGTACGACTAGTGCGGCGGTCATCTAAACACCTCGGTAGTGGAAAGTCGGAATTGTCTGCGAGATCGAGGCTCCAGGTTACCGCGGAACCAGATCGACGAGGGTAGTCGGCGCGGTCGGGCTACTGGGGCCCGCTGGGCTTCATTAGATCCTGATCGATGAGATAGACCCCGAATGGCCCCCGGCCGAGCAGTGGGACGGGGCGGGCCTGCAACTGGAAGTTCGACGCGGGAATGCCGAGCTTGTGAGCCATCCGGTAGAGCTTGGCCGATAGAGCGTCCCTGTTCGCCTCGGCGACGAGCAACTGGCTGCGGGGTTCCACGGTTCGCAGGAAGCGCCGAAGCGATGGGTTCTTCATCCGTGACTCGAGGTGCTCTTTGCGTTCGGCGGGGGTGAGCTTCTTGTCGCTTTGCGCCAGCTGGCCGGCGGCGGACGGCTCCCATGGAGTCACCTTGTCGGTCGTGGGCTTCCCCCAAACAAACGCCCAGGTCGAATCGTCGGCGGCGAGCCGCGCCCCTGCTTGCAGTCCGATTGCGGCCACGGCCAGCGCTGCCATGAGGTAGACGCCTCGACCCAAGCGGGCATCGACGTGAGTGCCCCTATCCGCCATGGCCAGAAGGGTCGTCACTCGGCGGGTGATGCCTCCCCTTGGCTTCAACAACGCCAGCGCACCCTTTTGAACGTAGTTGCGTTGTCCCTTCATGAGCGCGAACACGATCAGGAGACCGGACGCCAGCGCCAGTGGGTTGCGGGTCATGGTGGCCGCCCTACGATCCGCCTCGAACTCGCGGTCGGCAAGAAGACGGCGGAATGCCAGGTGAGCCAGTGGGTTCCAGGCCACGAAGTCCCGCAGGAACCCGGCGGCAAAAACGACCGGGACGTCGCGTGAGGCGAGATGGGCGATCTCGTGAGCGATGACGGCGGCCAGCTCGTCGTCGTCGAGTGCTTCGATGAGATCGCGTGACACCAGCACCCGACCGCGCCTCGCCCCGACTGCGAACGCGCCGGAGACGCCGGGTGGAAGGATCAGGACCTCGGGCGTGCTCTTGAGCCCAGCGGCCTCGGCCAGATGGGCCACTACGAACAGGATGTGATCGTCCACCTCGAGATCCGCATGGGAGCACCGCGAGATGAGCCGCCGTAGGACGATGGCACCGCTAAACCGGCGGAGCAGCATGACGGAGCTGACCCCGATGCCGACGAGGAAGATCCACGCGCCGGCCTGCCCGTAAAACGCGTAAGCGGTCGCCTGGCCCCTGCCGTCGGACAGGAACAGCAGATGCATGAGGTTGTGTGAGGGTTCCTGCACAACCGCGCTGATCGGCCTGAGTACCGTGACCTCTGGCAGGACGCCGCCCT
>JBOGWU010000084.1:0-1698 GCA_050693935.1 Actinomycetota bacterium
CTGTCGATCTTTCGTCGCAGGTGCCTGATGTACACCTCGACGATGTTGGGGTTCCCTTCGAAGTCGTAGTCCCACACGTGCTCGAGGATCTTTCGCTTGGAGACCACTTCGTTCTTGTTGCGCATCATGAACTCGAGCAGCGACAACTCTCTGGCGGTGAGCTCGATCTCGGTGTCCGCCCTCCAGCACCGGCGCGCGGCGGGATCGAGCCGGATGGTGCCGGCCTCGAGAACCGCGGGGCGCTCTCGAACCCCTCGCCGCAGGAGTGCCCGGAGCCTGGCGACCAGCACGACATGCGAGAAGGGCTTGGTGAGGTAATCATCGGCTCCGCTGTCCAGCGCCTCGGCCTCGTCCAGCTCGCCATCCTTGGCGGTCAGCATGAGGATCGGGGTCCAGACGCCCGCTTCGCGCAGGCGGGAGCAGATCTGAAAGCCGTTGACCCCGGGCAGCATGATGTCGAGGACCAGCGCGTCGTAGTCATGCTCGCCCGCCATCCATAGACCGTCGGTCCCGTTGAGGGCGACGTCCACCGCGAACCCCTCGGCCATCAGGCCCCTCTTCAAGCCGGCGGCCAGCCGCTTCTCGTCCTCCACCACAAGCAACCGCAAGAGACCGCACCTTCCTCGATCGTTCCTCTGCGATCTTGCTTCTATGAAGCTGAATGATCGCTGAAAATGCCCTGAAAGTAAGGGAGTAAAGGGGAACGCCCGCGGTCTTGGGGGATGCGTCCTAGGGACGACCAGGTCGGGCTAGGCCGAGCTCTCGGCCCGTTCCTTCAGCCCCTTGGCGAACTTCTCGAACGAGGGGCCAAGGTCGGGCATCGAGCGCCAGATCAGGGGGAGCAGGGGACCCGTGTACTCCTCGCGCATGGTGAACTTCGTGGCGCCTTCCGCTTGCGGAGACAGGGTGAACGTGCGAACGCCTTTGAACAGTCCCAGCGGCATCCCGCCGGTCCAGGTCATCCGCCGGCCGACGCTGAACTCGGTGACCTCGACAGGGAAGGCACGGTCGGGGTTGGCCTCCGACCTCACCTTGATCTTCTCTCCCAGCGCAATGCGGCCCTCAACCTGTTGCACGCCTGAATCCCAATTGGGGTAATTGGGAGCGTCGGTAAGGATCGCCCAGATGGCGTCGGGGCTCGCCTGAATCGTCGAGGTCGCGTCGTAAGACTTCATGTGGCCCTCCGAAGTACGGATGGTGGCGTCGGCATGGCTCGTCACGGTACCAGCGCGCTGGAGGTCGCGGAAGGGTAAACGGACGCGCAAGAGGCGCCCGGGGGGAGGGCGCCTCTTGGCCTTGCGTGTGGTCTAGCGAGTGTCGTTGCGGGAGCGGTCGTTGGTGTGGTTCTGGCTCCAGTCTCGCTTCCGGTCGCCCTTTCCGTCCCTGGTGCGATCCCTGGTGAGGTCGCCGCGGCTGCGGTCGCGGTCCCGGCTGACGGCCGAGTGGCGGCTGTTGGTACGGTCGTTGCTGTTGACGCCGCTGGTGTTGTTGCTGTTCGAGTCGCCGTCGTCGCCGTCATCGTCGTCTGCAGCGACGAGCACTATCGAGTCCTCTTCCCGCTTGGCGGCAAAGTCCTCGGAGTCGGTCGCGGCACTGGTTACGACGCCGCCGGCCAGCCCCATCATCACGGCCACTGCCAGGATCATTATCGAGAGTCGAGCGATCATCATGGTCTCCTTCGGGTCTCGGTTTTCTATG
>JBOGWU010000085.1:0-6645 GCA_050693935.1 Actinomycetota bacterium
AGTCCAAGGAGACGATCTCCTATCCCGAGGTTCGCCGGCAGCCGTTCCCTCGCTTCAAGGGTCGCCACATCCTCGATCGTCATCCCGATGGACTCGAGAAGTGCATCGGGTGTGAGTTGTGCGCGGGGGCCTGTCCCGCGGATGCGATCTACGTTGTGGGGGCCGAGAACACGCCGGAGGCCCGCTTCTCCCCGGGCGAGCGGTACGCGCAGATCTATCAGATCAACTATCTCCGCTGCATCTTTTGCGGTTTGTGCGTGGAAGCGTGCCCGACCGAGGCACTGTTGATGACGACCGAGTACGAGATCTCCGGCCCCTCGAGAGACGAGCTGATCTACACCAAGGATCAGCTCATCGTCGACGCACCCATCAAGCGGCACTGGAAGTCCAAGGTCGAGTACAGCCCCGACCGAGCCACCAAGGAAAGGACGAAGGGGTCGGCCTCGTGAGTCTCGACCTGATCGTGTTCGGGGCGATGTTCGTCCTGACGCTCGG
Source organism: Actinomycetota bacterium (assembly GCA_050693935.1). Classification (GTDB taxonomy): domain Bacteria; phylum Actinomycetota; class CADDZG01; order CADDZG01; family WHSQ01; genus WHSV01. The sequence goes on from JBOGWU010000085.1 coordinate 496, forward strand.
CTCGGCCATCGCGATGATCTTTGCGCGCAACGCCGTGCACGTGGCTCTGTTTCTCGTGCTCACCCAGGTTGGTTTGGCCGTCGCGTTCCTGCTCGAGGGCGCATTCTTCGTCGCGGCGGTTCAGATCATCATCTACGCGGGGGCGATCATGGTGTTGTTCCTGTTCGTCCTCATGCTGCTGGGAGTCGACCGGCGCGAGGCGTTGCACGAACCCCTGATGTTTCAACGGCCCACCGCGATTGGGCTGGGGGCATTGCTAACGGCTCAGGTGCTGTACGTGGCAGTGCGCGGGGTGGACCTCACGTTTTCGGCGGGCGGGCAGGAGGCGCTCGAGGAGATCAACTCGGACCCCGGCAATGTGCTGGGGATCGCGCGCGTGTTGTTCGGCAAGTATCTGCTCCCGTTCGAGGTGACCTCGGTATTGCTCATCGCCGCAGTGGTCGGAGTCATGGTGCTCGCCCGGCGCATCTACGCGATCGCCCCGACGACGGGATCGCAGACCGAGGGAAGCGAGAAGGAGGTGGCCGCATGACCGACGTCTCTCCCGGCTACTTTCTTGCACTGGCCGGTTTGCTGTTCACCGTGGGCGCCGTCGGCGCGCTCCTGCGACGCAACGCAATTGTGATCTTCATGTTCGTCGAGCTCATGCTCAACGCCGTCAACCTCTTTTTCGTGACGTTCGCGCGGATGCAGGGCAACCTCGACGGACAGGTGCTGGTTTTCTTCGTGCTGGTCGTGGCGGCGGCCGAGGTGGTGGTCGGACTGGCCCTGATCCTAATGATCGCTCGACGCCGGGCGACCCTCGATGTCGACAACGTCAGCCTGCTGAAGTGGTGATTGCATGACGCTCGCAGCCACCGCGCCCGGCGGCTTTCCGATGCTGGCCGCGGCCGTCATCGCTCTGCCTCTGCTGGGCGCGACCGTACTGATGCTCGTTGGAAAACGCCTAGGACGAGTCTCTGCGTTCGTCGCCACCGGTGCCATCGGCGTGAGTTTCATCTGCGGCGTCGCCCTGTTCTTCGGCCTTCTCGGCGAGGGCGCCGAGGAGCGCGAGGTCGTCATCAAGCTCTTCGACTGGATCACCGTCGCGGACTTCCAGGCGAACGCGGATCTGCTCGTCGATCAGCTAAGCGTCGTGATGGTCCTGATCGTCACTGGGGTGGGGACGCTCATCCACATCTATTCGATCGGCTATATGGAGGGCGACGCCGGTTACTCACGTTTCTTCGCCCACCTCAACCTCTTCTGCGGCGCAATGTTGATCCTCGTGCTGGCCGACAATCTCGTGTTGCTGTTCGTCGGCTGGGAGGGAGTCGGACTCTGCTCCTATCTCCTGGTGGGGTTCTGGTTCGACCGAAACGCGGCCGCGAACGCCGCCAAGAAGGCCTTCATCGTCAACCGCATCGGCGACTTCTCGTTCCTGCTCGGGATCTTTCTGATTGCGGGTGAGGTCGGCAGCCTGAGCGTGGCAGAGGTCAACGCCGGTGCTGCCGGCATGGGGGCGACGCTCGCCACCATCGGTGCGCTGTTGCTGTTCGGAGGTGCCACCGGGAAGAGCGCCCAGATTCCGCTTTACGTCTGGCTGCCGGACGCCATGGAGGGGCCGACTCCCGTCTCGGCCCTGATCCATGCCGCGACGATGGTGACGGCTGGGGTCTACGTGGTGGCTCGTTTCAGCCCCCTGTTCGAAGCAGGCGGAGCTACTGCGCTCACGGTCGTGGCCTGGATCGGCGCGCTCACCGCGTTGTGGGCTGCGCTGATGGCTGCATTCGAATACGACATCAAGAGGGTTTTGGCCTATTCCACGATCAGCCAGCTCGGCTACATGTTCCTGGCGAACGGCGTCGAGGGTTACTCGATAGGCATCTTTCATTTCGTGACCCACGCGTTCTTCAAGGCCCTGATGTTCCTCGGAGCCGGTGCCGTCATGCACGCGCTCGCCGGCGAGACGGATATGAGTAACATGGGCGGCCTGCGCAAGGCGATGACCATCGTCGGCTGGACCTTTCTCGCCGGGTGGCTGGCGATCTCGGGGATCTTTCCCTTCGCGGGCTTCTTCTCGAAGGACGCGATTCTGGCCGTCACCTGGGACCACGGCGAGTACGCGCTCTGGGTCATCGCAGTGCTCACGGCGGCCCTGACCGCGTTCTACATGTCGAGGATGTACTTCAGGGTTTTCGAGGGCGAGCTGAAGGTGCCCGCAGGCGTCCACGCGCACGATGCTCCCAAGCTGATGTCGGCGGCGTTGGTACCACTCGCGGTGCTATCGGTCGTGGCCGGCGCCATCAATCTGCCGGGCGTGTTGACTCTCGAGCACTGGCTCGATCCCGTACTCGGTGAACCCGAGGTGCCGCACGGATTCACCGAGCTCGCGCTCATCGGCTCGGCGCTGTTCGTCTCGGTTCTAGGAATCCTTGCGGCGCGTGCGCTCTACCTGCAGCCGGAAGGCGAGGCGCGGCGCGAACGGCTCACGCGCACGGCTCCGTGGTTCGTCGACGCGGCTCGCAACAAGTTCTACGTCGACCGCTTCTACGGGCGAACCATCGTGTTGCCGGGCAAGGCGTTCGCCGGGTTCTGCGCGTCGGTGTTCGACACGCGCATCATCGACGGAGCCGTCAACGGGGTGGCCTGGATGGTGTCGCGAACCGCACAGGCAGTCCGCCACCTGCAGACCGGATACGTCAGGCAATACGGAACGATCTTCCTGCTGGGTGTCGTCGCGGTGCTGGCGACCCTGTTCCGGAGGACGGGTCTGTGAGCGACTTTCCGTTCCTAGACGTCGTGATCTTCCTGCCGTTGGTCGGCGCGATCGCTCTTGGCTTCCTGCCCAAGGGCAACCTCGCGGCGCTCCGCTACGGCGCGCTCGCCATCACACTGGCAACGTTCGTGCTCTCACTGGGTTTGCTCGTCAACTTCGATTCGGGGAATGCCGGCTTCCAGCTTGGCACGAGCGCCGAGTGGATTCCGGAGTGGGGTGCCGGCTACCTGACTGGGATCGACGGGATCAGTCTCTGGTTGATCCTGCTTACGACCTTCCTGATGCCGCTTTCGGTGCTCGCCTCGTGGTCGATAACCACCCGCGTAAAGCCTTACTTCGCGTTCCTCTTGGTCCTCGAGACGGGGATGCTCGGAGTCTTCTCGTCGCTAGACATGTTCATGTTCTATGTCTTCTGGGAGGTAGTGCTCGTCCCGATGTACCTCCTGATTGGGATGTGGGGGTACGGCAACCGCATCTACGCGGCGATGAAGTTCTTCCTCTTCACCCTCGCCGGTTCCCTGCTGATGCTGGTGAGCATCCTCTACCTCTACTTTGCTGCGGGCACCGATCCGACGTTCAACTACCAGGAGCTTCTCGGCACACCGCTGTCGCTGGACGTTCAGCGACTGCTGTTCCTCGGGTTCTTCGCCTCGTTCGCCGTCAAGGTCCCGCTCGTCCCGGTTCACACCTGGCTGCCCGACGCGCACACCGAGGCTCCTACCGCCGGCTCGGTGATGCTGGCCGCGGTGCTTCTGAAGATGGGCACCTATGGCCTACTTCGCTTCGCCATCCCCCTGTTTCCCGACGCGGCGCGCGAACTGGTGCCGGTGGTGATGACGCTTGCGATCATCGGCATCATCTACGGGGCGCTGGTCGCGATCATGCAGAAGGACCTCAAGCGTCTGGTTGCCTACTCGTCAGTCGCCCATCTCGGCTTCGTCGTGTTGGGCATGTTCGTCGGGACGATCCAGGGCATGAGCGGGGGCATCCTGCAGATGATCAATCACGGGCTCTCCACCGGAGCCTTGTTCATGCTCGTTGGACTCCTCTACGAACGCCGTCACACTCGGCTCATCGCGGACTTCGGAGGTCTCGCCAAGACCATCCCCTTGCTGGCGGGCGTTTTCCTCTTCGTCGTGATGTCGTCCATCGGCCTTCCGGGTCTCAACGGCTTCGTGGGTGAGTTCCTGATCCTGCTCGGGACGTTCTTCGGATACCGATGGTGGGTGGTTCCCGCGACCTTCGGAGTGGTGCTTGCGGCGATCTATCTGCTGTGGGCCTACCAGCGCGTTTTCCACGGCCCGGTGACGCAAACGGCCAACGAGACGCTGCCCGATATGAGGGTGCGCGAGTGGCTCATGCTGGCGCCGGTCATGGCGCTGATCCTGCTGATCGGCGTTTACCCCAAGCCGTTCCTCGACCGCATCGAGCCATCGGCGGAAAAGGTGGTCGGCCAGCTGCAACAATCGTCGGTGCTTCCCGACCAGGTGGAGGAGGCCGGTGGACCTTAACCTTCCCGACGTCCGGCTCCTCGGCATCGCGCCGGAGATAGCGCTGGTGGTGGGCGCGCTTGTCATCCTGATCCTCGACGCGTCGCTCAAGGAGCGTTCCGACAAGTGGTACCTGTCGCTGCTTTCAACCGTGACGCTGGGCGCGGCGATCTACTTCTCCATTCAAGCCTGGGGCACGACCACGCTGCAGATGGGGGACATGATCGCGGTCGATGGTTTTGCGACCTTCGTCAAGATCACGCTTGCCGTCTTCGGGTTGCTCACCGTGTGGGTCAGCCGCGATTATCTGCACCGCGACGGTATCGAGGAATCGGAGTTCTACGCGCTCACGCTGTTCGCGGTCGCCGGCATGATGCTCATGGGTTCGTCCGCCGACCTCATCATGATGTTCCTCGCGCTCGAGACCTTCTCGCTGGCGCTCTACGTGTTGGTGGGCTTCCGGCGTACTTCGGTAACGGGTCAGGAGTCGGCCATGAAGTACTTCCTGCTGGGAGCATTCTCCTCGTGCTTCTTTCTACTGGGCATCGCCTTCGTGTACGGCGCGGTCGGCTCTACCCAGCTCTACGGAACCCAGGATGCTCCGGGAATCGCCTCGACCCTCATCGGCCTGCCGGCGGCGGACCTGACGTTGTTGGTGCTCGCGACGGGCCTCATCATCGTGGGTCTCGGCTTCAAGGTTGCGGCGGTGCCGTTTCACATGTGGACCCCGGATGCCTACCAGGGCGCGCCCTCGCCGGTCACGGGGTTCATGGCAGCGGCCACCAAACTGGCAGCTTTCGCTGCGCTGCTGAGGTTGCTCGACGCGGTCTTATTCCCGCTGCGCTGGGACTGGCGCCCCCTCGTAGTCGGAGTTGCGGTGCTGACGATGGTGGTCGGGTCGGTTCTAGCGGTGGTGCAGGAGGATCTAAAGCGATTGCTGGCCTACTCCTCGATCGCGCATGCCGGCTTCGTGTTCACCGGGATCATCGCAACCAACGACCGCGGCGTATCGGGGTCGCTGTTCTATCTCGTCACCTACGGCATCACCGTTCTCGGAGCTTTCGCGGTCGTCGCGATGCTGGGAGGTCGTGGCGAGCGTCGCTCCAGGATCGACGACTTCCGCGGCCTCTTCTACGAGCGCCCGTTGATGGCCGGTGCTCTGACCTTGTTCCTGCTCTCGCTGGCAGGAGTTCCGGCCACGTCCGGCTTCGTCGGCAAGCTCGTCGTGTTCGGAGCCGCGGTCCAGGAGGGCTACACCTGGGTTGTCGTAGTCGGAGCACTGGCGAGCGCGGTAGCTGCGTTCTTCTACCTGAAGGTACTCGTGGTGATGTACATGCAGGAACGCGACGAGGACGATGAGGTGCTCGAAGAGCCCGGCGGCGGATGGCTTGCGACCTCGGTGGTGGCCCTGGCCGCGGTCGTCACGATCGTCCTCGGCCTTTACTGGAGCCCGCTGATCGACCTCGCCGAGCAAGCGACCTTCTTCTTCTCGGTGGGCTAGCTCCAGTCAGCCGCGCTCCAACCGGGCCCCGCCGAGCGCGCTGTAGGCATGGGTAAGCGCAATGACTCCCACCAAACCTGCGATGGTTCCCACCGCTCCGATCGCAATCCACGCCGCGCCCAAGTTTTGGTCCCATCGAAGCTGTGCTCCGGTCTGCATCACCACGAGGGGGACTATGAACAGCAGGGCGAAGACGATGCCGATCGGGACTCGGTTGCCCTCGCTCAGCGCCACGCTCGAGCGCATTGCTTGAAACGGCCAAGCGCGCTCCAGGACCGAGGCGGGCTGTGCCAGGGCCAGCATCGCTCCGATCACGACTCCTCCCACGATCAACGCAAGAAAGCCGAGGAGGATCACGGTGATCGTCAGCAGCCCGGTCAGGGCGAAGCGCCAAAACACCC